>JBKPOB010000132.1:0-14284 GCA_046732875.1 Verrucomicrobiota bacterium
TCATGCAAGGAGATTTCGATGTCTTCCTTGCGCATTCCGGGCAACTCAACCACGGCGACCACATTGTCATTGCTCTGGTAAAGGTCTAGCGCAGGCGACCAGCCGGTAAAAAGCTGTCCCGCACGTGCGAAGCCTGACCAGAGGGGCAACTCGAAAAACGAGTTAAGTTCGTCCCGCAAATTGCTCCAACGGTCGGCTGCGGACCACGGCGCCAATTCCGGGGCTTGATAACGAATAAGGGTCATAATTTAAGTCTCCTTTCTTTGAAAAATCTTCCAGAATTTCTCTTAGCTGGCTCCGTGCCAGGAAAAGCTTTGCGGACGCGTAACTATAAGCTCGATAACCCGAGTGGCTTACTGAGCAGACAAAACTTTTCTGCGTGCGAGCTGGTCGGTCAAATTTGACACAGACTTGAACTGAGTTCGCTGGCGAGAGTGGGACAAAATTGCACGGTCTCGCCCATTGCCAGGAACTATCCGATAGCCTTGACACCCTGGTCATCGAGCGGTTACGAGTCGCGTCGTGAATCTGCAGACTGACGGCCGCCGCGAGCTTGATACGCTCGTCATTAATGTTGAACTCACGCTTGCCAGCATTATTCAGGGCGTTGCACTCTTTTTCCTGACGGACAATGCTCGCGCCGTTTTTACAGCGCAACATTGGGCTTCGTTTCCCTATGTCGCCGCAGGTTTGTGTGTGATCTTTATCTTTTGGTCGCGGTCAATCATTCACACGCTCACGCTGATTCGTTGGCCGATGGAATTTGGACATAACTTTTTCTACATCGGTTGCGCATTGGGAGAAGCGATTCTTTTTAGTCGCCTCGACGATCCGCTGGCGTGGTTCCAACTAAGCGCTACGTACGCGGCTGTTGTGTGGCTGCTCTTCATCTATGATATGCGACTAATTCATGCTCGCATCGCAGAAGCGCGCAACGACGCCGATCGGGCTCTTTACGCACGGGCCAGAGCCGATCAATTGCGTAACATTTACGTGCTCGTTCCCGGGCTTTTTTTTCTCAATCTCGCCTGCTCACTCGCCATCTGGGTCTGGCCTGACTTGTTCGTTACTGGCGGCGGCCACGTTTGGTTGATCAGCGCTCAACTCGTTTCGTTTATCGCCTATCTAGCCTATATTGGCCGTCACTTTAGCAAAATCGCGCAGCTTCTTCTGCAAAGCCGACAGTCGAATTGACCGAGCGAATCATCGTACCCGAACTGATGCAACGCGAGCGCTAGCGTTCTCGTCGACTATTAATGTAGAGGACGACGAACGCGATTCCGATCAGCGGCTGAAGAAGTTTTTGTAATAGGCCAAGAGTAAAACTTGAGACGTCAAATCCGTGTGCTTGCTGAGCTTCAGTCAGTTTTTGGAGCAGCGCTTGAGGGTCTTGTGTCGTCATTAACTCGTTAAAAGACTGTTGTAGCGTCGTCCACCCCGAGACCAGCGCGATCGCCAGCACAAATGCAAACCAGAGGGACGCAATAAAAACGCCGCGCCACAACGGGCGTTGAAACCATGGAAGCTCGCGTCCGCTGTGAGCCAGGCTTCGACTTTCGCGCAATGAATCAACGACTCCTGCATTCTCGAGAACGGCAAACTGCTGCCAGAAAAGCACGTTGATGAAGAAACGGCCGAACATCCAAACTTGCAGGACGAGCAACGCGAGCGCGAGAAAAATCACAAGTAACGAAGTTGCCCCAGCGACGATCATTGCTGCGATCAGGAACGCAAATACGATCAGCAAGAAGAAAACGCCATAGACGAAGACACATAGCGCCGCGACCCGCGGCCAAAACCGGACAGATTCATTGAGCGAAGCGAAAAATCCTGGGCGGCGCCCGGCCGCAATTTCAACGGTGAGGATTTGAATCCCAGCCACGTAAACAGGCCACATTGCCAGCGAGAAGATAAACAGCAAAAAAGCAAAGGCCCCCATCGCAAGAACGCGTAGATCAGCATCTGAGGCATGCACGGTCTGCGTCCACATGGCGGCTAGCTGCCCACACACTGAAGGCAAAACCACGAGTAGCGTAAGGCAAAGGAATTGAAGAAAGCCCTTCGCATATATCCGGGACGTCAGGGCTAAAATCTGACCGAAGCCACGAGAAGCCAGCGGCGGCGGAGCCTGTGCTGAGCTTGTCGAATAGATCGACTGCACGACGTCGGTCGTGGTGGGCGTCTCTAAATCGAATAGCCCGGGAATCTTCACCGCCAAAGTCCAAAGCTTTGCATCGGCACGGCGAGCTTCGTTTGCGGGAAGCACTCGGCCTTCCGCTTTCCACTCGCGCAGTGTGTCGATATTGGCAGGACCATATTCTCTGCCGTCAACGCGCACGATCCATTCTTCGCTCACACCTTGATCATCCGGTGTCATTCATTCAGAATCCATTAAGTCTTTACGATGAAACTGCTGCTCATTGATGGCCACTATTACGTTTATCGTTCGTTTTTCGCTATCCCGAATCTCTCGAATTCCAAGGGCGAACCGACCAACGCAATTTTCGGTTTCACAAAAACATTGCGGCTGATGGTTAAGCATCTCCAACCGAAGTTAGGCGCGGTTTTTTGGGACGAAGGAATGCCAGAGCGCCGGGTGAAGCTTCAGCCTGCCTACAAGGAGACACGCAAGGAAATGCCAAAACCGATGGTACCCCAGCTCGATTTCATCCAAAAACTCACGCCCTCTTTGGGTTTCAAGAATATTTCCCTCCCTAACACAGAGGCAGACGACCTTATGGGCTGTTACGCCATCGCCGCCTGTAAGCGGTCTGGAATGGAAGTTGTTCTCGCAACTAATGACAAGGATTTATACCAGCTCGTCGGCCCTTGCGTAAAAGTCTATACGACTGCAAAGGCAGATCTTGCCTCACCAAAGGACGCATTCGCTTTGCTAAGCGAAGATCAGGTCGCCGCGAAATGGGAGGTTGCGCCGAATTTGATCGGTGATGTGTTGGCGTTGGCCGGCGATTCAGTCGATAACATCCCGGGGATCGGCCTGGGTCGCAAAACCGCTGCCGCCTTGATTCGTGAATTCGGCGGCCTCGATTCGTTGCTGGCCAACATCCACAAAGTGAAAAGCGCGCGAACTCGGGAGAAGCTCGCTAACTCTCGCAACCAAATTTTGGAAAACCGAAAAATGGTCGATCTGGATTGCCATCTGGAATTGCCCGTACCGATTGATCAGCTTCGGATCGAACCCGATTATCCCAACCTGATCCGAGCGCTGGAGCAGTGTGAATTTAAGTCCCTGCTCCAAGAGGTCCGCGACGAAGCAGCGCGAGCAGGGAACAGTGCTCAGAGGAATCTTCTGTAGCGGCGCACTCGCGAATGGCCCGTAATTGCCTGACTTCCAGCAATTAAAGCTCAGACACGGATTTTTCGTAAAAAAGTTGAACGCCAGCCGCCACGGACTGTCAAACTCAACAGGTTAAGGCGATTCGGGCGGTTGCACGTTTTTCTTATATTCGTTGTTTCTCCTTAGCGTGCGCTGCCCGAATCTTTTTTTACTTGCGCCATTCTCTGCCCGGAACCGCCTGTTGTGTCGCGCCTGATAGACGTGCTCCAGTTTCGCGCCTATCGTCTCTTGCTGGCCAGGAAATCTTGTGTGTCGGCATCCGTTCCGACACGTCAGCACTTAACCAATTCAATGAAGCCAGACCATTACGATCCCATTGCCGCAGCTCTCGAGGAAGACATCGGCCAGGGCGACATTACGACTGATTTTTTCGTGCCGGACACGCTGCATGCAACCGGACGCATTACAGCGCGGGAAAATGCCATCGTCGCCGGCACGGGAGCCGCCGCGGAAGTTTTTCGGCGGGTCGATCCTTCCGTAGACATCCAGGTTGTTCGCCGCGATGGCAACGAAGTTGTCGCCAGCGACCTTATTATCGAAGTGCGAGGGTTGGCGCGTTCGATTCTAAAGGCGGAACGCGTCGCGCTGAATTTCTTGCAACGTCTGTGCGGCATCGCAACGCTTACGCGCCAATTTGTCGATGCCGTTGGCAACCACCCGGCAAAGATTCTGGATACACGCAAAACCACGCCCGGGCTGCGGGCATTGGAAAAGGCTGCAGTGGTCGCCGGCGGTGGCGCCAACCATCGCTTTGGCTTGTACGACATGGTGCTTGTGAAAGACAATCACCTGGCGACCGTTGGAGGGCTTTCCAGTTTTGCCGATCGAATTCATCAGCTTCGTAAAGAGCGACCAAATATCCGTATCGAAGTAGAAGCTGATGACCTTGAGCAAGTGCGCGCATTCGCCGAAGTTGACGGCATCGACATCATTCTTCTCGACAACATGACCCCCGCCCAGATGCGAGAGGCTATCGCCCTCAGGAAAGGCAATATTCAGTTTGAAGCAAGCGGCGGCATCACGCTAAAAAATGTGAAGCGCATCGCGGCAACGGGAGTCGATTACATTTCCATCGGCGGCCTAACGAATGGCGCGCGCGCGGTTGATATTAGCCTGGAAATGACCCAAGTGCCCGGCTGAGAGTCGACATGCTAGAGCGGCTGGTTGCTGAGGAATTGCAGGCCGGTGTCGGCAGTGCAGTAATCGGTCGAAAGATCATTGTCCTCGAGCAAACGGACTCGACAAACGACGCGATTTTGCAAGTGGCGAATGCAAATTCAAAGGAGGGTCTGGTCGTCTTCGCTGAACATCAAAGTGCCGGGCGCGGGCAGCATGGTAATCGTTGGGAATCGGCAATGGGCAAAGGACTTTGGTTCTCAATTCTTCTGCGACCGGAGATCGACCTTGCAAGTTCACCGCGACTCACGGCCTGGGCAGCCGAAGCCATTTCCGATACAATCCAAAAGGAATTTTCTGTTACACCTGCGATTAAACTTCCAAACGACGTACAAATTGATGGGCGCAAGGTCGCTGGAGTTCTCGTCGAGATGCGCGCACGAGAAAAGGCGCCACACCTGGCGATCGCCGGAATCGGAGTGAATGTGAATCAATCCGAAGAAGATTTTCCGAAGGAGCTACAGCGCAGGGCAATTTCCCTTGCCATGGCAGTTGGCAGAAAAGTCGATCGTCAAAACTTCGCGATTGCTCTCTTGCGGGAGCTGGATCGGACCTATCGCGCAAAGTTTGCGAGCCTGGGACTGTAGCCGACCGCGCTGAGCTCGGCTCGCCCACACCATTCATACACACCGCGGCCGCCATCAACGCTCGCGGCTACAACTTCATAACTCTTTAACTTTTCAACTGTTCTGAGCGCCAATCGCGATAGATATGCGGCGAAATTTCCGATGGCTTAATCTCGCTGCGTCCGCCCCAAAAAACGTTTGTGTACAAGACTGGAATGCCGCTGGAGTGAAGATGCCGATCGATAGCGGCTTTGTGATCGAGTAACAGCTGTTTATCAATGCCGTGTGCGACGGCCATGATGTTGACGTTCTTGAATTCCGGGCCGGCATCGCGCCAGTAGCAATGCGTCAGAACGTGGTGACGACCTACTTCGCCGCCCGCTTCAATTTCACGGCCGTGCGGCACCCCCCAATGAAACAGCGCGTTGAATCGCGTGACCCGCACACCGCCTGCTGACGGCTTGACGTGTTCCAGAAAGGTTGAAAAACGGCCTATGATTTTTCGCGCATTCAATTCTTCTGCCACGCGAAAAAATTCCTCCACTGGCATGCCGGCTTCATTTGCACGCGCGACCCACGGCGACGGTCCAATTTCCTCCGTAGCAAATTCGCGTTTAAGCGCGAGGAGGACATCCCATTCGCGCTCACTCAGATTGACCATCTGCACGGGAATCATTTTTGCCGGCCGATCTGCCTTACTGCCCGGCTCAATCGTTTTCCGGCGAACGTGTCCCACTCCGAGAGTGAAAATTCCCTTTGCGGGCATAAGGCGGAACCGCTCCGCGCTGACCTTTTTCGCCAATAATTCGCAATGCGCTTCCAATGAAAATCCCTGGGGGACCTTTACAGTAGTCCAGAGTTTGTAGTCAGACCCGGCGCTCACAGTGTCCGTGGAACGCAGCACCACGTGTCCCGAAAAAGGATCGTGCTGAAACATCCAGTCGAATGCAGGGTCGATCTTGTGCTCGGGAACTTTCCACGCCACCAGAGCGCCCTCGGCCAGGTTCGTCGCGAGCAAAGTTTGCCGGACGCGCCGGATCGTGCCCGCGCGCAACATCGCGGCAATCCTAGCCATTACCACATCGACACCTACACCTGAACGGTTCGCAATCTCCTCAAATGGCTCGCGGACGAACCCTTCGACTTTGTCCTCCGAAATTGCGAGAATCTTTGCGTTGACTGGATCGTCGTGTTCGATCGGCAGCATACCAACTGTTCCGCCGACGACACGAGTTTGTCCAACTGGCGCAACCAGCAGATGTTTCCTCAGACAGGAGTTAGGAGTACAGCGTCCGGGTTGCCGTTAGGCGGCGCAAGTAAGCACGGCTGCAAAATGGCAGGATGTGCCCGCAAGCACGAACAGATGCCAGATGAAATGGGCATAACGCAGTCGCTCGTTCGCAAAAAACAAAGTGCCAGCCGTATACGCAACACCGCCGGCGATTAACCAGAGTACTGCCGACCACGGAATCGCCAGCGCAAGCGGGCGTATAAACACGAGTCCCAGCCACCCCGTCCCGAGATAAAGAGTCATCGCAAGCTTCCGGTAACGCAGCGGGCCGCGTGTTGCTTTCATGAACACGCCGAAGAGCGCGAGACTCCACACGATCCCGAGCATGGTGAAGCCACCACTGCCCCGCAACGGACCGAGCGCAAGCGGTGTATACGTCCCAGCGATCAGCAAGAAAATCGCTGAATGGTCGATGGTTTGGAGAAAAAATTTCGCGCGGGTGCGAGGCCAGGCGTGGTAAAGCATCGATCCCAGATACAGCAGCAACATGGTTACGGTAAAAATGATTGTGCCGATCAGAAAAGAGATGCTGCCATGGCGAAATGCTGCCATAAGCAAAATCGGCGTGGCGATCATCGCTCCTAGAAGTCCGATCCCGTGGCTGATACTATTCGCCAGTTCCTCGCCAGCTGATTGCGTCCACCTGGGCGAGGCCAGCGGCGACTCGTCAAAAACATTCATCGCTCAGGTGTCATGCAATGCGTATCGAGTGATTTTGCCAAGCAAAAACGAAGATTTGGTGGTCCGGCTGGGACGTTGGGCCTTGAGCATTAGGCCCTTGCTCGCGATTTTTCGGAGTTGAGCGTTTGGTTTCCATGATCAAAGCGATCTTTTTCGACGCAGTCGGAACATTGTTTTATCTGACTCGAACCGTCGGCGACCATTACGCGCTGGTGGGCCGCGAAGTGGGCCTTACGCTTGATGTGGATCAGCTTGATCGCGCGTTTTATTCAGCCTGGAAAGAGATGCCGTTCCGACCTGCTATTGATGGCCCGCGCGATAACGATGACAAGGATTGGTGGCATCAGCTCGTCGATCTTGTCCTCGACCAGGTGGCGCCTTCATTGAGCGAATTCGATCGGGACAATTTTTTCGAAATCGCCTACGAACATTTCGCCGAAGCGGGTGTTTGGGAACTTTACCCGGAAGTCCCTGGTGTGCTGGAGCAGTTGCACACGCGTTTTCAGCTTGCAGTGGTCTCAAATTTCGATGGGCGTTTGAGGTTTATTCTCCAGCATCTCGGTATCTCGAAGTTTTTTCACCACATTTTCGTCTCCAGCGAGATAGGAGCTGACAAACCGGACCCAGAAATTTTCCGGCGTGCACTGAAGATTATCGATCTCGAACCAAGCGAGGTCCTCCACGTCGGCGACGATCCACAACGGGATTGGGAAGCTGCCAGCGCCGCCGGTTTATTAATCTTTCGATTAGATCGACCAAAGAATTCGCTGCGCGATTTGGTTAGTTCTTTAACCACCAATCGACACGAATGAACACGAATCAAGAGCCCAAAACTGTCTTGGGTCGGCCGGGACTCGAACCCGGAACCAACGCCTTAAAAGGGCGCTGCTCTACCAATTGAGCTACCGACCCTCCGCGGAGGATCACTTTCTAATGCCTGCGAGATTTTTCAATGTACAATGACACGCCTCCGGCCATGATCTCTCACAAACATAAATGCATTTTCGTGGAGGTCCCAAAGACGGGATCTACCAGCATTCGGGCGATTCTGGGCAAGGCGTGGAGACCGCATCTGAATCTGTGGCAGATCAAAAATCAGATGGAGACGTACTGGACGCGCTACGGCGGAAGGAAAAACCGGATTCTCGCGTCTTTGTACTTGCTGCGTCCCGAAGAGAGCCGCAGAGAAATCGGACGCAAGCAATTCGAGACCTACTTCAAGTTCGGATTCGTTCGCAATCCGTGGGATCGCGTCGTTTCTCTCTATGTGCGCACCGAGGCAATCCAACTCAGGGATAAAATGACGTTCGATGAATTTGTAGATTGGATTCAATACAGCAGCGCCACTTGCGTCCACTCATCCCCTCACCGTTACCAATTGGACTGGTTTGTCGATCCCAATGGAACCGTGCTTGCTGATTTCATCGGGAAATTTGAACGGTTGGATGAAGACTGGGCGTTTGTGGCAAAAAAACTGGGTGTGAGCGAGAATTTGCCCCATCAAAGAACCAATCCAAGGGCACGGCATTACACTGAGTATTACACGCCGCGAACCCGGGAGATCATCGCGAACAAGTTCAAAGTCGATATAGAGCGGTTTGGCTATGAGTTCGCCGGATAAAATAAAGGCGGTCGTACTGACGTGTGATCGTTACCGGGCGATCACGGAGCACATGATTTTTCAGTATGACCGGTTATGGCCGAATCATCCGTTTGTTTTTCATGTTCCCTATCAAGTTTCCGGCGGACTAGATACCGAACGGGTCAAATATCTCCCTGCACCGTCGGATATTAAGGGAACCATCTTGCATTTGCTGGCGGAAGTCGATGATGAGGAATGGCTTTACTGGTGTGTCGATGACAAATACCCCATCCAGCTGGTCACCGATAAAATCACGAGCCTGATTTCTCACGCCATGCGATCGCCTGAAGTAGATGGCCTTTTGTTCTGCAGATGCAGGGCGACGCTGAATAATCCCCGGCTGACTCTCTACCCGCGCAAGATCAGGAATCCATTTGGCGACGTTTACCTCGAACGAAAAGCCTGGTTCCAAATATGGATTCATCAGATCCTGCGCACCAAAGTTCTGCGACACCTATTTAGTCATCTGCCGGACGACATTCCCAGCGCCAAAGCAATGGATGAGCTGAAAAACCACGTCCCAAAATTGCCTGAGCACCGGTTATTTGTTACGAAGGAAAATTTTGCCGTTTTTGGAGAAAGCACACGGCGAGGCGTAATCACGCAAAATTGTTACGAGAGCATGATTGCAGCGGGAATCGACTTACCAGAATGGTTTCGCCACCCCGACGGCGAACATGTGACGCTTGGAAAATTGTAGCTCTTATTGCTGCTCGAACGTGTAGCCGAAACGTTCGATCTCCGCGGCAAACCGCGCCCGCACTAGTTCGCGAAGTTCCTCGTCGTAATATTCGGAATAATGTTCCCGCTTTGAGCGATTGTATCGTGGCAGGCGCGTCGGCAAAATGCCTAACGCCGCACACACGGTGCGAAAGTCGTTGGCCAGATTCTCGAAGCGCATGATGTAATTGACATTGGCGAACGGATCTTCTTTGCCCTTCTCTAACCGGAGATAATCTGCAACCGACACGGCACTTGAAATGATCTTTCGGAATTTCTTCCGGTCCCAGAGTTCCGTTTTTTGGGTCGGAGTAAAGTAATACGAGACCATCCGGTCCCACGGATTGCGTACACAGGTGAATTTGTAGAGCTTCGCAAACTCCACTTCGCCTAGGGCGCTCCGATACTCCGCGAGCGTTGAATGTTTCTTAACTTTGTACTTGGGATTGCGCAGGCCGAAGCGCTCGACTCCATCCTGTTCTCCGCGCAAAGCCACAAGCTCGTCCTCGGAATAATCCCGGAGAACGCTCTGAATTGAATTACCAGCCGTCTTTGGAATGTGAACAAAGAGAAAACGTTTCTGAAAAGAAATCATCAGCGTGGGATTAGAAGTTTACGGTAAATCGTTCGATTGCGCGAGGAGTGCAGATCGCCGTTCTCGATAGGGACAAACGTTGTAGGGCGGGCGCTCCGCCTGCCAAGTCGTGGGTATTCCAATTCATATGGCCGGCCCCGCAACCGAAGCGGTCGTCCTACAATTTTTCCTTTTAGGTTCCTGGGTATCTTCTAAATCCGGCCTACATGATCCTGTCCCACAAATACAAATTCATCTTTATCAAGACAGCAAAGACCGCGGGCACGAGTATCGAGGTCTTTCTGTCAAAACACTGCGGACCGACTGACATCCTGACACCCATTGAGCCGCCAGTCGAGGGACATCAGCCGCGCAATTACGAGGGATTTATCAACCCGCTCCCCAAAATTCTTGAAAGACCAGGCAAGATCTTCTCCGCGTTGCAACATTCAATCAGCAGTCGCGAAAAATTTTACCGTCACATGCCCGCATTCGAGGTGCAGAAGCGTGTTCCTCTCGACGTTTGGAACAGCTACTTCAAGTTTTGCGTAGAACGAAATCCGTGGGACAAGGTTTTATCTCATTATCACATGCATGCCACCCGAGAAAGCGGTTCCCTTTCGCTCGATGAATATCTCGCTCGCGGCAGATTCCCGATTAACTTTTTCCGGTACACTGATCGTTCCGGAAAAATCATGGTTGATCGTATCCTGCGCTATGAGAGCCTGCTTACTGAGCTTGGCGAGGTATTCTCACAGTTAAAGATTCCGTTCGAAGGCACGCTAGGTGTGCAAGCCAAATCCGAATACCGGACTGATCGCAGACCGTATCAAGAGGTCTTCAACGAGGAGCAAAGGCGGATCGTCGAAAAAGCGTTTGCTAAAGAAATCGAACTGCACGGCTACCGTTTTTGAGCTGCGTGACGCAGACGATCTGGTCTGCGTCTTGAAACTCCCAAGCAGAATTGCCTGCGTCGCGTCTTCACTTTGGCGCAAGGGAGGCAACGATCTGTTCGAAGCACGGGTCGCCGCGAAGCGGATCCCAAAACGGCAAGAGCTTCAATTCGCCATAGGTGATCTCGTTTCGGCGGTGAATTACGACGGCAAGCTGTTCGCAGGCGAGATCGTTATTGCCAACCCACGCAGCGATAATAGCCAGAACCCCGATCACCCGCGTGCCGTTGGTTGCATCCTTTTCCACGGGAAGCAGATCAACGGCGCGCCAGCCCTCTCGGAGCGCTTCCTCTTTTCGCCCCAACGCAGCGTCGATTAACCCAAGTACGCATAAAGCACCAGCATCATCGGGATCGGCGCGAACCAGTTTCTCCTGTTCGGTGTGTGCAGCAGTGAAAGCGCCACGCGCTTTGGCCTCATCTTTTGTCATTCGAGCAATAAGACCTTGCACGAAATGGGGGCTGTATCTGGGAATCGTGTTGCCAAGAGTGTTTTCACCTAATGCCGCTAAGGCTTCGGCAGCGGCAGCAGGGTCGCGCTCTGCCAGGGCGCACTCAAGCCAGCCAGCAGCAACACTTTGAATTGCGCCATGACCTTTCCCGCGGATTTCGTCCACCAATTGGTGCAAAGGGCGGACATCTGCCTTCCAGTAATACGGCACGAACGCTCGCGTCACTTTCATCTCCACATCGTCCGGCCACATAGTCAACATGCGATCCAAGACGGCTTGTTCGTCGGCGTAGCGGCCAAGAAAGAAGTAGCTAAGGGCCGTCTGCTGTAGCACGAGAAAGTTGCGCGGATCGAGATCGATCGCACGCTCGAGATTGCGTAACGCTTCTTCTTGATTCCCATCTGGGCGGCGACGCTCAATGTAGCCCTTCAGCTCGAATAAGCGGGCGTCATTGGGCAGGGTCTGCCGAGCGATGTCCAGCTCCCTCAACGCTCTGTTATAATCGAGGTATCCCCGATAAAAAAGTCCCGCGCGTGCAAGGTGTGCTTCACCCGCATCGGGGCGCAGGTGAAATGCTGCTTCGACCGCTGCTTCAGCTAACGCCAGACGCGCCGGCGTACGGTCCAGATGAAGGTGGTAAAGCTCATCATGAACGTAAGCGAGTTCGCAATAAGCCTGGAAGAACGTTGGATCGCGCGCGACAGCCTGATTTAGCAGGTCGGCTGCCCGCAACAGATTTTCTCTGTCATTAGCATCGTCATTAACTTTGTCCAAGATCAGAACGAGATTCCTAGCGCGCGTGTAGAGATCAAAGGCGATGAGGTCGCCGGTTGGTCGTCGCTCGATGGCTAGTTTTTCCGCCGGTGAGATTTTGGCTTGAAGTTGGTCAGCAATCGCCCGCGCGATTTCACTTTGAATTGCAAAGAGGTCGGCCACATCGCGATCGTACGTTTGCGCCCACGAGTGTGTGTCGGTGCGCACGTTGATCAGTTGGGCGTGGATTCGTAAGCGATTGCCCATGCGCTGCACGCTGCCTTCCAAAAGATGCGCAACACCCAGTTGCTGCCCGATCTCCCGTGAGTTCCTAGGATTGCCGGCCTTATAATTGTTCGCAGAAGTGCGGCTGATCACCTTGAGGTCGGCGATTCTTGCCAGGTTTGATAAAATCTCGTCCTGCACTCCAGCGGCGAAGTAGGCATTTTGATTGTCGTCGCTCAGATTGTCGAACGGCAACACGGCGATGCTCTTCTCGGGCACTCGTGCAGCAGCTGATAAAACTACGTCAACTGGGGGAGGCGAGCCGGGTGCCCGCACATTAGTGGGCAAGCTGCGGTAGCGGACGAAAAATAAGGCTGCCAAGCCAACGATAACAATCGCCGCAACGGCAGCTCCGAAAATCCGCCAATCGGACAGACTCGTCCCGTGGCGAGCTTTCGGGAGCGGTTGACGTCGCTCACTTGTCGCACCCGCTTCGGTTGGCCCCTGAACCGACGTTGGTGCTGTCGTAGATTCCGGGGGCGCTGTAGACAGCATATTCCCGTTTCGCTTGTTGACTTCGGCCACAAAGCGATAGCCGCGACCCGGGACCGTCACGATGTAGCTGTGCGAACCCGGTGTTTCGCCGAAGACTTGGCGCAGTTTCGAGATTGCCTGCGCCAGGTTGTTCTCTTCGACAATCGAATCAGGCCAGACCGCTTCCATGATGCGCTCCTTGTCGAGGACGGTGTTGTGATGCTCGACCATGTAGAGCAGCGTTTCGAACACTCGCGGCGTGAGCGGAACCTGTGTCCCATCGAGTCGCCGCAGGAGGCGTTTCGCCGTATCGAGCTGGAACGTGCCGAATTCGTAGTGGTTAGCAGGAGCAGTCTGCATCGCGGTTTTCAGAACAATTCAGAAAAATTCAGCCGCCGCCTAAAGACTTTCATAAGGATACCCGCCATTTTCGACCACGCGCAAGTTCGGGTCACACCTCGCCTGCGCGCCAACAAACAAAAACGACAAAAACAGTAAATCAAAAACCACAAGAAAAGACAACAAAATGAAAACGCTCTTCAAAGAAAACGCAGCAAAACCCATAAGCATACAGATTGTCGCGGTTGTGCTCGCCTGTTTGGCGGTTGCTTCCGTCCCGAACACCTTCGCAGTTGTCCCAGCGCCAGACGGCGGTTATCCAGGCGGTAATACGGCAGAAGGGCAGGCTGCGCTTTCGAGCCTCACAGCTGGCACGTACAACACGGCGGTTGGTTTGTTTTCCCTCTTGAGCGTCGCGGATGGCAAGTTCAATACAGGCGTAGGCGCCGCCACGCTGCTTTCCAACACGGGGGATTCGAACACAGCCACTGGCGCGGGAGCACTTTTGAGCAATACCACCGGAACCGGTAACACGGCCAATGGAGCATTTGCCCTCTTTAGCAACGCCGGGGGTGCATCGAACACCGCCATGGGTTTCGACGCTCTTTTGCAAAACACCACAGGGAACGCCAACACGGCCACCGGGGCCGGGGCGCTCTTCAGCAACACTACCGGCAGCGACAACACCGCTACTGGTACCAACGCGCTCCCTCTCAACACAGAAGGCAATAGCAACACAGCCGAAGGTGCATCGGCGCTCGCTAATAACACGACCGGCCAATTAGACACAGCCACTGGTGCTGGTGCGCTTTTTAGCAACACCACTGGCAATAGCAACACAGCGGACGGTGTATCGGCGCTCGCTAATAACATAACTGGCCAATTAAACACAGCCGTCGGTACCGGTGCGCTTCTTAGCAACACCGAAGGCAATAACAACACGGGGGGCGGTGTGGCGGCGCTCAGTAATAACACAACCGGCCAATCAAACACAGCCATCGGTGCTAGTTCACTCCTAAGC
>JBKPOB010000133.1:0-4496 GCA_046732875.1 Verrucomicrobiota bacterium
ACGAGACTATGTGTTCCTACCGCTAAGCAGACGAAGAAAAGGGCGATTGGGGTTATACCGCAACATGATAGTTGTTATGGTGCTCGTAGGATTATGGCACGGTGCTAACTGGACCTTTATAGCCTGGGGAGCGTACCACGGCCTTCTTTTAATCGGCTATCGCCTTTTCGACCGCGCAACAACTGGTTCCGTAATTGATAGAGTCATGAAAAGCCGCTACTTCGTCCCATTCAGTGTCGGACTTATGTTTGCGTGCTTTGTGCTAAGTGCAGCGTTCTTTCGTCCCAAGACTCTCCAGACAAGCGGATATGTGTTAGGCGCGCTCTTCGGGTTTCAGCACATACCTGGCGAATTTCTTCTCACCACGGGGACAATCGTTCTCATTTTCGTTTCTCTATTTTTCGCGGTTGCCCAGGAACGTAATCAATTCATTGACCGCTTGGCCTTGCAACCGGCGCGGGTTCAAATCCCTGCGTACCTCTGCGCTTTTCTCGTGCTCGAACTCTTCTCGGCCACTGGTCCCGCACCGTTTGTTTACTTCCAGTTTTGACCCCGAGAGGGGAAAATGGGCCTGACTGGGCTCGAACCAGTGACCCTGCGCTTATCAAGCGCATGCTCTAACCAACTGAGCTACAGGCCCGGGATCGCCGCTGCGCCGCGAAATTTTCGAGTGTCGATTTCCGATTTCCGATTTTCTTCGTGGCACGCTTCGCGCGCATTTACTTAAATCGACAATCGAAAATCGCAAATCGAAAATATCTGGAGGCAAGGGGATTCGAACCCCTGACTTCCAGCTTGCAAAGCTGGCGCTCTACCAACTGAGCTATGCCCCCTGTGAATTTTCGATTCTAGATTGTGGATCGCGGATTGCAAATTTTGGGAGCGGAATGCGCGACCTCCCAATCTACGATCCCGGTACCATCCGCAGTCTCGGCGAAGCCGATGCCCGGATGGCGATCTGACGATCGCCACCCGGGCTTTGTGCGGTTTTCGGCGAGTCTGCGCTCGCGCGTTATGGAAAGCGGCCCTGTTTCCCTT
Source organism: Verrucomicrobiota bacterium (assembly GCA_046732875.1). Lineage (GTDB taxonomy): Bacteria > Verrucomicrobiota > Verrucomicrobiia > Chthoniobacterales > UBA10450 > Udaeobacter. Next base: position 1,039 of record JBKPOB010000133.1, read on the forward strand.
CGCTATTTCCCACCAACAGGTACCGCTAAATACGCCTTTAACGCGCCCGTAGTTGGATCGAAAGCTCTACCCGTAATCTCTCCCTTATTATTTATGTCTTTCGCGAGTACGAGAACGCCAGAATAGCTGCCTTTGAAATCGTTGAGGTCTGTTGGTGTATTGCGGTGATCCCAAATAACCGCACGACAATCAAGCTGGTCCGCGTCGCATGAGACACCGACTACCTGCCGGGCTTCATTAATACCATAGGCCTCACTGTCCACGTGTTGTGGTGTACGGTTCGGCAAAGGTTTTAGCTGTCGGATGCCGTCCTCCCTAGTCCACATGAAAGCATGTAAGACCTCGCCGTCCACAAACGCCGGGTCGCCAGCAAACCCGACTATATCGCCTCGTTGATTGATTGCCGTCGCCGTGTTCCACCACGGGGCTGGCGCATCTGGATAAATATCTGTCACGGTCCCATTTTCCCAAAGCACGGCGTGCTTGGCCGTCTTTCTTCCAACGGCCTGGTCGCAGATGCCCGAAATGCCGACAATTTGACCATTATCATTGATCGCTGTGGCGGCTCCCGATGAGTCGCCCGGGATTAGAGGGAGGTCGTGGATCTGATCTCCTGATCCAATGTCCCACACGGCTGGGAGAAACTGGAGTACTTGGGTGCAGCAACAGTTGGGGTCATGAATGCCATTCTCCGCCCAGCCGACCGCCTGACCCAAGTTGTTGGCTCCGGTTGCAAAGCTGTTATTGCCGCCCGGAAATGGGAGAAGTCCCCTCATCTGGTTGTTTTGCCAAACGAACCCGAGATTGATATAACCAACGTTGTTAGGCGTACTGTAGAAAAACGCGCTACTCCAAGCCTCTCCCAGTGGCTCAGGATCGGCAGTTTGAGAAATACCCACGATGATGCCCTGAGTATTTTTCACATTCCATGTGACACTGCTGTTTGGTCCGCCGAGTGTGCCGAGGTCGGTTAGCAAACTGTTTCGCCACAGCGTAGCGTGCCGGTTCCTATCCAGGAATCTGGAATAGCCTGCCGCCCAGCTCTGGTCATTAATACTATTTCCCCCGCTACTCGTTCCGCCAAAGTCCGGGAGGTTCGACACCTGATATTGCGTTCTCGCCTTTGTCTGGACTGGCCCCTGTGCAAGCGCAGGCGCGAGAATCGCTCCGCAGCAGACAGCAGCCAGCCCTATGAAGAGAACTTTGGTTGTGAATTGTTTTGTCATATTTGTCTCCTTTGTTCAATTTTCATGACACCACCTTAGAGACGGAGTTTGAGTCACAACCAGAGCCACTTCGCAGATTTGGTACGGACCATTTCATTCTCGGTTCGATTAACGCGCCAGCGGAGACGCATTTTGTTACTGCGCGGAGATAGGGACAGCGAGAAACGCTTTTCTTCCAGCGACCGGGTCGAAGGATCGACCGGTGATCTCCCCGGCTTCGTTGATGTCCTTAGCATGTTCGAGCCGCGCAAGGTAGCTCTCGGGCTTCAGCTCATTGAGGTCTGTAATCTGGCCATTTTCCCAGATGACGGCGCGGCAATCGACGAAGTCAGGGTCACATGAAAGGCCAACAACCTGACGTTTTTCGTTGATACCATAGGCCTCGCTCTGGACATGTCCGGGCAACTCACCCAGTGCCTGCATGCCGTCTTCCCTTGTCCAAATGAACGCGTGGAGAAAACCATCAGGGTCCGCCGGATCGCCCGTAAATCCGCAGATGTCTCCGCGTTGATTAATGTTTGTGGGTGTGTTGTTCCATAGCGCGCTGAGATTTCCGAGGTCGATCACTCTACCGTGATCCCACAAGACGGCGTGTTTCGCGGTATGCCGGCCGACCGCTAGATCGCAGATTCCAGAAATGCCAACAACTTGTCCTTGTTCGTTGATCGCCGTGGCGGAGCCCGAAGTGTCGCCTTCGATCAACGGGAGCTCGCGAATCTGGTTGTGCTTCGGCCACCAAACGACTGGGCGAAATTGTAGCACCTGCGGCGGGACGCAGGTGGGATCGTGGCAAGTGTTCTCAGCCCAGCCGACGACTTGACCGCGGCTGTTTGCGCCTGTTGCGAATCCGTGATTGCCGCCCAACGTTGGAAGCGCATGCATTACGCCGTTTTCCCAAACGAATCCGAGATTAACAAAACCAACGTTGTTAGGTCCCGGATAAAAGAAAGCGCTGCTCCAGTTTTCGCCTAACGGATCGGGCATAGCGGTTTGAGCAATACCGGCGATGAGACCGGAGTTACTTTTGACTGACCAGGTAACGGCACTGTTTGGGCCACCGAGTGTGCCGAGGTCGGTGATCACGCCGTCTCGCCAAAGCGCTGCATGCCGGGCTTGGTTTCCCGACAGATTAGAATAACCTGCAATCCAGCCGCGATTATTGATGCTATTACCGCGATTGTTCGTTCCGCCGAGGGAAGGCAGGTCGAATATATTATACTGCTGTTGTGCCACAGCAGACAAGCTGCAGCACATCGCCGTCAATAAGATGGACGACGCGCAAATAGACTTTAAGAATCTGAAGTGAATGGGTGTTTGTCGTATTTTCATGGAGGCAATTTTGAGTGGTCGCTTTTGCGATTGACATAGCCACTTCGCCTGTTTGCTCCAAACCACTCCCATAGATGGCAGCGGGGCTAAATCGGCCCGTCGGCAGGGATCCGGGTGCTTAGATTACAGGCCTTTGGAACGAAGCGCCGCCGCGAACTTGCTAAGACCTTCGCGAATCTGCGCACGTGACCATGCAGCAAACCCGAACGTGAGCGCAGCCTCTGGTTCCGTTTTCATATAGCAGGACGACAAAGGCGAAGGCCTCATACCGATCTCGGCACAGACGTGAGTGATTAACGGCAAGTCTGTTTTTCGCCGTAGCCAGGCAACGAAATGCAACCCGGCTTCAGGAATTTCCAAATTAAAGTATTTGCCTAACAGATTATTGAATTGCTCGATGAAGAATTCTCTTCGGTCAGAATAGAGTTTGCGCATCCGCTTGATGTGACTCAGGAAAAATCCCTCGGTCAGAAATCGAGCCAGAGTTGCCTGATCAATCGCGGGAGAATGTTGATCCATCACCGCGCGAATTTTGATCATTGGTTCGACTAGTTGCTCCGGCGCCAGGATATAACCCAGCCGCAAAGAAGGGTAGAGGATCTTACTCATTGTGCCCGCGTAGATAACACGACCGGCATTATCAAGCCCTTGTAAGCAAGGGAGTGGGGGACCCGTATAACGAAATTCCGAGTTGTGATCGTCTTCAAAAATGAAGGCGTCGCAGGTGCGCGCAAAGTCGATCAAAGCCGTTCTTCGCGAGAGACTCATCGTCATGCCGAGCGGGAATTGATGAGAAGGAGTGACATAAATTATTTTCGGCGATCGCTCTTTCGATGGGCGTGCAATGGTGATCCCTTCCCGGTCAACAGGCCGTGGAACGACGGTCGCGCCGGCGAAGCCGAA
>JBKPOB010000134.1:0-6551 GCA_046732875.1 Verrucomicrobiota bacterium
TTCGGCTTCTCGAAATTCCTCCGTTGAGCGAACGGTCTGCGTCAATTCATCGACGGCTGCGCGTTGCTCGTTGATTGAGAGTTTTGAATAGCCAACGATGTCGATGAACAACACATGCCCGATCTCGAGCGTGATCTCTCCTGCTGAATAACGTCGCAGCGATGTTGTCAGCTCCTGTATCCCGGGCCGCGCCGCCGGCTCAAATGCGAGCATCGACATGAGCAGTGACTTTAGGCTGGACGGAACACGCGCTGCGTCCAGTTGTTCGACGGGAAGCCTGTCCGATTTCTGCGCGCGGTGAATTTCCTCAAACTTGCGGCCGGCAAATGGCGTTTTCCCGGTGAGCGCGAACCAGAGCGTCGCGCCTAATGAGTAGATGTCGGAGCGAACATCGACGGCGCCGCTTTCGAATTGTTCAGGGCTGGCGAAATTTGGTGTGCCGACGAATTCGCCGCGCGTCAGATCCATTTCACCTCCGGCGTCCGCGATTGCCTTGGCCAGGCCGAAATCGATAACTTTCACTTCCAGCTCCGCTGTTTCAGCATCACCGGACGTCAGCATGATATTGGCCGGTTTCAGGTCGCGATGGATCAAACTCTGGGCCGCCGCAGCCATCAGTGCGCTCGCGATTTGGATCGCGATTTCGAGAGCCAATTTTGGACTGAGGGGACCATCCCTACGCACCCGAGTGTCCAAGGTTTCGCCCTGGATCAATTCCATTGCGTAGAAACAGCGACTGCCATCCGGCGAAGCCCCGAACTGGAAAACGGCAGCCACATTCGGGTGTCGCAAAGCAGCCGCAGCGCGGGCTTCACGCAAAAATCGTTCGCGCACAGTATGTGAAACGCGCGCAGCCGCTGGCACGTCGATCACTTTCAGGGCGACCCTACGACGCAACACGTTGTCCACAGCAAGATAGGTCACCCCAAATGCGCCACGACCCAGTTCGCAGAAGGAGCCATCCTCGCGCCGCAGCACCTCGAAACCGCCGAAGACCAGCGAGGCTGATGGCTTGTTCTCACCGATTGATCCGCCGAGACCCTTCCGGAGCAGACAGGCAACGCAGTCGCCTTTCGCATTCAACGGCTCGCCGCATATCGAACAAATCGTGACCGCGGATGCCCGTGATGTTGCCATGGCACGTCTTTCTCACCTTCTCGTCAGGACACGGAGCAACTCATGCAGTTCTTCATCCACCTCCGCTTCAGTATCCACCGTTTGGCGTACCTCAGCGCGCAATACTTCCCGATAACGCGCTCGAAGCCGAGTAACATGACTGCGAAGTGTTGACTCCGTCATACCCAAACGATCTGCCAGGTCGGAGTAAGCTGGTGGCGGCCCGGCGCATCCGGCAAGAAAAATCCTTAGCTCGTTGAAGAGCTTCTCTTTGGCCTCGCTTCTGTAATCTGCTGAGAGCCGTTCCAATCCCGTTGAGACCAAGGCTTCCGCCCAGCTGCGATCGAAAATCAGTTCTTCGGTGCTTGCAGTTCGGTGATTCTGGAAAACCGATTCCGCCTCTCTGATCTGCTCTTCATGCAGAGGCAGAAGATTTTGTCCGCCACCCCGCTTGAGCGTCCGTTCACGGTCGGAAACGTCTGCCAAGAAATTTTTCAGAGAAGCAAGCAGGAACGAACGGAACCGGCCCTTCTGTCGATCCACTCGTTGATAGATTTTGCGTTCGATCAAGTAAGCGAAAAAGCTCTGTGTCAAATCTTGCGCATCGTGCACGCTGTAGCCGCGACTGCGCACGAAACTATAAAGCGGCGCCCAATAAGTTTGGCAAAGCTCCGCCAGCGCGGCCTGCGCAACCTCCGGATCGGCCTGGCTTCTTCCCGCCGCGACAATCACGCTCCAGTGCGTCGAAGGAAACAGATTGCTCTGGCGATCCCCGTTCCCTGCCAGCGTTTTCACGTCAGCGGTTTGTATCAAGATCGCAGAAAAAAAGCAAGCCATCGAAATTTCTTAGATTCCGTGCAGCACGCGCTGCGGAACTCCTTTCTAAAGGGAAAACAATCATCATTTCGAAAACCAATATGTAGAAAGGAAAAACAATGAATGCGCTGCCTCAGTTTAAAAAAATATCAATTCTGCCAGCTGTAATCACACTGGCGCTCATCGCGCTTGCGTCGCCCGCGCCCGCTACGCTGCCGCCGGGGAACACCGTTCAGCAGTGGAACAAGATCGGCGAGGACACAGTTGTGGGTTCGGGCACGTTCCAGCCGGAGGGCTTCGTCTACATGGCTTACGTCTCGGCTGCGGTCTATGACGCCGTCGTCGCGATCGAGGGCGACTTCGAGCCATACGGTCCTCCGATCACGGCACCGCCAGGAGCGTCGGTCGATGCGGCAGTCGTCGAGGCCGCCTACCAAACGCTATGGGCCTACTTCCCGCCCGAATCATGCAACCCGGCTTCGCCGCCGGGCGTGTACGCGTTCTGCCTGGCAATACGTCCGAGCTTGGACGCGTTACACGACGAGGCGCTCGCGTTGATCCCGGACGGACCTCCGAAGGAAGCCGGTAAGGCGGTCGGGCTGCAGGCTGCGAACAACATCATTGCCCTCCGCAGCGGCGACGGCCGGATGACCCCCATCAACGTAACGTCATCGTTCCCGACGCTACCGCAGGGTCCGGGCGTGTGGCGCCTGACGCCGCCGTTCGCGGCGCCGCAGACACCGTGGGTGGGAGACGTGCGCCCATTTGTCTTGCAGAGCTTGGACCAGTACCTGCCTGATCCACCGCCGTCGCTTCAGAGCCCCGAGTGGGTCGAGGCCTTCAATGAGACTAAGGCTTACGGTGCCTTGGACAGTAGCGTGCGGACCGATGAGCAGACTGCCATCGCGAAGTTCTGGTCGGCGCACGTGGTTCGCCAATACAACCGCGTCACCCGCGAGATTGCCGACGCGCGCGGCCTCGGCCTGCTCGAGATTGCGCGGCTGACAGCGATGATCAATCTCATTGGCGCCGATTCCCTCATGGCCACCTTTGATGCCAAGTACCACTACTTGTTCTGGCGGCCGGTCACGGTGATCGACCCGACCGCAGTCATCTCAGACGGCTTCGGACCCGTACCTGGCTATGACGACGGTAACTTAGCAACGGTTGAACAAATGGGTTGGCAGCCGCTCATGACCACGCCTAATCACCCCGAATACCCCAGCGCCCACGGCTCGATTACGTCGGCGATGGCGGAGGTGTTCACAACCGCCCTCGGCACGAACCATATCAACCTCGATATCCACGGCTTTGACCCCGCCGGGCCGCCTGGGAATCTGGACGCGGTGCGGCATTTCGACAAGCCGAACGACCTCCGCCGAGAGATTATCGACGCTCGAGTCTGGGCGGGATTTCATTACCGCTTCTCAGACGTCGCCGGCGTCGTCCTCGGCCGACAGGTGGCGAAGTTCGACCTCAGACACGCGTTCCAACCCGTCGACTAGTATTCGCCAATGGATCGGCAAGAGGTCGCCCCGATATTTGAAGCAGCACTACGTCCAGCCGGCGCGATGAAAGGAAACTAATCTATGAATAATCAAAACACCATATTCACCACGATCCTGCTTGTGCTTGGCTGCGTTGTGCTTTCGCCGGTCGCGCAAGCTAGACAGCCCGGCGAAGATCGCGGCAACGGCAATAGCGCAGCCGAGCGTCGAAGCGCTTAATTTAGGCACGACCGGGTCGAACAATACGGCGCACGGCTGGTTTTCACTTTTTAGGAACACCACCGGCTTATCCCACACGGCTGACGGCTTCCAAGCGCTCTATAGCAACACCACCGGCTCCGCGAACACGGCCATCGGTGCTTCGGCGCTCCTCTCCAACACCACCGGCTTCGGCAACACGGCCATCGGTGGTTTGCCGCTCTTTAGCAACACCGAGGGCGATGACAACACAGCGCTAGGTAATGGGGCTCTCTTTAGCAACACTACCGGCAGCGAAAACACGGCCGTTGGTTTTCAGGCGCTCGTTGCTAACACGACGAGAGACTCCAACACAGCTGTTGGTTCTCAAGCGCTCCTTACTAACACTACGGGCACTAACAACACGGCCGTAGGTGCTCATGCGCTCTTCAACAACGTTAACGGGGCCAATAACACAGCCCTCGGTATTGCCGCGCTCGCCACGGCTACTGGAAGTGGCAACGTCGGTCTGGGTGACAGTGCCGGCGGCTTTGTCACCACGGCCAATCACGTTATCTGCATCGGCTCCTTCGGTCAGAATGTAAGCGATAGCTGCTTTATCGGAAACATCGCTTTCCAACCCTCTGAGGGTGTCCCAGTCCTTATTGACGCGACGGACAAGCTCGGTACGCCTATTTCCTCAGGGCGCTTTAAGGATGACATTAGACCGATGGCCGAAGCCAGTGAAGCGCTCTTTGCGTTCAAGCCGGTTACCTTCCACTACAAAAAGGAAATTGATCCGAAAGGCAAATCGCAGTTCGGGCTCGTGGCCGAAGATGTGGAAAAGGTGAATCCTGATTTAGTCGTTCGCGATAAGGAAGGCAAACCTTACAGCGTCCGCTACGACCAGGTAAACGCAATGTTGCTCAATGAGTTCCTCAAAGAACACAAAACAGTCCAAAAGCAACAAAGCAAAATTGACAAACAGGAAGCGACAATCGCTGAATTAAAATCAACCGTTGCCCAGCAGCAGCGGGGAATGAAGATGCTAAACGCGCAGCTCAAAGACCAGGCGGCGCAAATTCAAAAGGTCAGCGCCCAGATTCAGGTAAGCAGGCCAGCACTTAGCACGGTTCTGAATAATCAATAAAGCTGTCGACCTGTATCAAAACCCGCAGAAGGAAAGCAAGCCAGGAGGAGATTAAAATTCTGTGCAGCGCGTGCTCCGAAATCCCGTTTTAGAAAGAAAGCAAACATTATTTCGACACCAATACCCCGAAAGGAAAAACACAATGAATCCGCACTCTCAATTCAAAGAAATATTAATTCTACCGCCTCTCATTGCAACGGCGCTCATTGCGCTCATCGCGTTGATAATCGTGCCGGCCCTGTTAGGGGAAGGCCACCAGCATCGGGACCCGGGGCCTCCCGATGTAACGGTGACCGGAAGTTTTGGTCGGATGTTCCGTAACTTGCCGCCGTTCGCGCCGCCAAACAATGCGGTTCGCGACGCGCTTATGGAGCTGGGTAGTCTCGGTGGAATCCTGGATGCGAATGATGATTTGGCGGCCGGTCCTGTCGCACTGATAACAGATCCCAATCTTCAACTGATCAACCGAAACAATCCAACTCACACTGCCGGGGTAACGTTTTTCGGTCAGTTCCTTGACCATGATATGACGTTTGACCTCACTTCCCGGCTCGGATTCCCGACTCAACCTATAAGATCGCGTAACGCTCGCACGCCCTTCTTTGATCTCGACTCGGTGTACGACGGCGGACCAGGTAGTAACCCGGAGTTATACGATGCCGCTGATCCAATCAAATTCCGCATCGAAAACGGCGGCCAGTATGAGGATCTCCCGCGAGATCCAACTAACAATGCAGCGATTATTGGCGACCCACGTAACGATGAGAACATGATCATTGCCGGGATGCACGCGGCCTTTCTGTTGTTTCATAACCATGCAGTGGAACTCATTCGATCACAGAACCCTGGGATTCCCGACAGTGACGCTTACTTCCAAGCCCGTCGTCTGACACAGTGGCATTACCAATGGGTGATCCTTCATGAATTCCTGCCACATATTGTTCCGCAGGTAGTGATAGATGATGTTCTGGCGAACGGTCGTCGTTTCTACGACCCGTTACATGACGAGGCCTTTATTCCAGTAGAGTTCCAGATCATCTACCGATTTGGGCACAGCATGGTGCGTCCGTCTTACCGCGCCAATCTCCATGGCGATAACGGACAGCCATTCTTTGGCATGATTTTCGACCCGGCGGCGGAAGGCCCCGACCCCATTGACCTGCGCGGGTTCGCAAGAGCTCCGAGGCGCTTTATCGGCTGGCAAACCTTCTTCGATTTTGGCGGCGCTTTCAGCGGCGATGTGCGCCCGAACAAGAGAATCGATACAAAGGTTTCGACGCCACTGTTTCAGCTTCCGCTGGAAATCATACCCAGCGGGACGCCGCCGGTCTCGCTGATGCAGCGCAATCTATTAAGGTGCGTGACATGGATGTTGCCGTCCGGTCAGCGCATCGCTAATGAAATGGGCATCCCACCGCTGAGCAGCACCGAGTTAGCTGAGTTACAACCAATCCGTTCCTCTTTTGTCCAATCGACACCTCTCTTCTACTACATCCTGAAAGAATCCGAGCTGAGAGAGGACGGATTACGTCTCGGCCTTGTAGGCGCACGGATCGTGGCCGAAGTATTTGTCGGGCTCCTTCAGCTAGACCCTGACTCTTACTTTAGTGTGCAACCCAATTGGGTACCGACGCTGCCGACCCATGATGGAACGCCGGAAAGCTTTCGCATGATCGACTTCCTGACCTTCGCCGGCGTCGATCCAGCCAGCCGCGGTCAGTAGGAAACCCATCTGACAATATTGTAGCCCACGCCCTGCAGGGCGTTTGCGTCACTCAGAGCTG
>JBKPOB010000135.1:0-9792 GCA_046732875.1 Verrucomicrobiota bacterium
ACAACGTTTCCCCGGCCGATCTGCTCCACGCTGATGTCTGGCAGACTAATCGCCGTTCGCATTCCGGGTTCGGCAACTTCCAACTCTCGCCCGTGACTTTGAATCGAGCGTATCCGCGTCTGGAGGTTGCCAGGTTGGACAACAATTTTCTGTTCACGGCGCAATAGTCCGCCAGTCAATGTTCCCGTAACGACAGTGCCGATTCCATGCAGTGTAAACACCCGGTCGATAAACAAGCGTGGCTTTCCATTGTCGCGCGGTGGGTGCAGAGTGGCGAACTCACTGGCGAGAGCGCTTTTCAACGTTTCAATGCCGTCTCCATTGCGAACCGATGTTGCGATGATTTGCCCATTCGTGAAGGAAGTGTTGCGCAAACGGTCACGAATTTGCCGGGTGGCAGTCTCAATCCCGCCCAGATCGCTTTTTGTGAGAGCCACCACGGCTCGTTCGACTCCGAGGTATGTCAAAATTTGCAGATGCTCTTCAGTTTGCGGCATCCAGCCGTCGTCGGCAGCAATGACCAGAAGCGCGAGATCGATCGAACCGACGCCGGCGATCATGTTTCGAACAAAATCCTCGTGACCGGGCACATCGACGATTCCGATGTTGAACTGTTGCCCGTCAGTCCCTGCGAGATTCAACTCGGCGAACCCGAGATCGATCGTGATTTGTCTCTCCTTTTCCTCAGGCAGCCGATCTGGGTCCGTGCCTGTGAGCGCTTTTACCAGCGCGCTTTTGCCGTGATCGACATGCCCGGCCGTCGCAAGGATGAAATGTTTCTCCGTCACCTGGCGCATGCTGCGCGAATTGCTTCGACCACTGCTTCATCCTGTTGCGGAAGAATTGTGCGTAGATCGAGTTTGAAACGATCATTGGCGGTATAACCGATGACCGGTGGAGTTGTGCTGCGCAGACTGGCTGCCAAGTCGGCGCACGAACAATGCCTCGGGACAATTTCAATTGTAACAGATGCCATCGTAGATTTTGGTAGTGTGCCACCGCCCACCTTGGCTGTGCTCCGGCCAATGGCAATTTGCAGCGGCAGATCACTCAGAGCGTTCTTGATCGACGCGGCTCGCTTGCGCAGCTCGTCTTCGGCGCTCTGCGACAGCCCAATCGCCGGAATTTCTGCGGCTGCCTGGTTTAGGTGAAGATCGATCGTGGCTTGCAGCGCACTGAAACAAAGCTTGTCGCAGCGCAGGGCGCGAAATAGCGGTTCGCGTTTCAAGGCGGTAACGAACCGCTTCTTTCCCGCAATAATTCCTGCCTGTGGTCCGCCGAATAACTTGTCGCCGCTAAAGCAAACAAGATCCGCTCCCGCTTTCAACGCTTCCGCAGGCGTCGGCTCGTGCTCGGCGATTCCAAATTGCTCTGTCGGGACGATTGCACCGCTGCCCAAATCCTCTACAAAAGGAATTCGCTTCTTGCGTGCGAGCGCAGCGATTGCCGCCGCAGACGGCGACTCGACAAAACCACTCATGAAAAAATTGCTGCGATGAACTTTCAGAATCATCGCGCTTCTGGGGCCAATCGCGCGGCTGTAATCATCAATTGTCGTTTTGTTAGTGGCTCCCACCTCGCACAAGGTTGCCCCCGTGGCTTCGATTATCTCGCCAATTCGAAAACCGCCCCCGATTTGAACCATCTCACCACGGGAAATTATCACTTCTGGTTTGGCGGCAGTGAAATGTTGAACAATCAGCACTAACGCCGCGGCACAGTTATTAGCGATCGCAGCCCCTTCGGCTCCGCAAAGTAGCGCGAGGGCGTTCTCGATGTACGCGCCGCGATCTCCGCGATCACCTGTTGCAAGATCGTATTCCAGATTGCAATAGCCCGAGCCGATTTCGGTAAGAGCGCGAATCGCCTCAGGTGCAAGCGGCGCGCGGCCGAAATTTGTATGAATTACAATCCCAGTTCCATTGATGACCGGTTGCAGCCGGCTTGCGCGGTGTAGATCAAGCGATTGACGTAGATGTTCGACGGTCAATTCAAATTCTGGGATTTCACTGTTGCACCGTATTTTCGACAGTTCTCGTCGGACCAAATCGACAATCAGCGGGCGCGGCAGCTTGCTCGCGGTGGCGAGATCATATTCGCCCAGCGCGTCGAGAACCTTGTTGACGGCAGGAATTTCCCGGCGCGAGCGCGGTTTCACTCTTTTACGCATATCAAAGGACGCCGAGACCGACGGCCGGTAATTCTTCCGATAACAACAGCGCAAGGCGTCCGCCTTTGTCGCAAAATTCCAAGGACCTTCTCGCGTTTCGCCTCTGGGACGCACAAAAGTAATCCGCCGCTGGTTTGCGCATCGGTTAAAAGAATTCGCCGCGAATCATCCGTGCTTCCCCAATCGACAGCCACGGTTGTGGCGACGAGGTTTTCGCGACTTCCACCGGGTACGCAGCCTTGCTCGATTAAATCCGCGATCTCATCACTTATCATGGGCACCGCATCCGGATCGATGTCAGCGGAGACAGCACTGGCGCGGCAGAGTGAAATTAAGTGGCCCATCAATCCGTAGCCGGTTACGTCGGTCGCGGCGCGCACCAGACGAAGCTCCGCCAGTTCGGCACCTACGGTGTTCACTTTCGACATCAGTGCGATGACCTTTTTCTGCAGTGAGCGCGAGGCGACTCCGCGCTTGATTGCGGTGGTCGCGATGCCCGTGCCCAGTGGTTTCGTTAAGACCAACAGATCGCCGGGGCGCGCGTTTGCGTTTGTTGTCAAACGGCGAACATCAATCATTCCGGTGACAGCCAGTCCGTAAATTGGCTCGGGATTGCGAATGGAATGGCCGCCGATGATGGCGCAATCGACTTCGGCAGCTTTGGCGAGACCACCGCGCAAAATCGCAGCAATCACTCTTGGCCGAACCAAGTCGGCCGGGAAACCGATAATATTCAACGCGGTTAATGGGCGGCCGCCCATCGCAAAGATCTCCGAGAGCGAGTTGGCGGCCGCGATCTGTCCGTAGGAGAAGGGATCGTCCACGATCGGTGTAAAAAAATCGACGGTTTGCACGAGTGCACGATGGCGATCCAGGCGATAAACACCGGCATCGTCGAACGTGGTCGAGTTCACGATTACTTTTGGATCCAAAGAAAGTGGAAGCTGCGGCAAAACTTGTCGCAGGGCCTGTTGGCTCAATTTGGAAGCTCACCCGGCGCAGGATGAAAGCGAAGTGAGTCTTCGAACTTGCTCACGCGACATCTAGATCACCTCCTTTGTGGCATCGGCATCCTTGGCCGATAGGATTGGCGGGAAGCCAACGCCATTTGAATAGCGGAGAGGATAGGAATCGAACCTACCTCGATTCCGGGTATGCGGAACCGACAACGGTTTTGAAGACCGCGAGGGCCACCAGGCACCCTTCACTCTCCAGAAAGAAAACGCCCAACGCTCAACGCCCAACATCCAACGCCCAACTGTCTGAATTGGGCGATGAGCGACGGGCCTTGACCGTTGGGCGTTAAAAAAGTTTAACGTTCGAGGCCGGATTGTTTTCGTTAGGCTGAACGCTGCACAAAATGAAGCGGAAAGCTTATTTTGCTTTCTTGATCGCCGTGACAATGGTGTCGAAGTCCGGCCAATCACCGGTGTCGAGTTTGGAATGGAGTAATTTGCCATTGGCGCGAATCTCGAAAGCGCCGCCACTCGAGGGAATCAACGTGAGCGCATTGATGCGCTCGCCGAGCTCAAGAATTTTGGTCGCCAAACTGACGGCCTTCGGCGTGTAGTTTCAAACGACGCAGTATTCGATCGACACCTCGGTTTTCACCGGCAATCTCCTTTCCGAAATCAAACTATCGGCGCGATGAAATGAGGTCAAGAAATGTCCCGGGAAGTAGCGGCGCTTATCCGAGACGTTCGAGCGGATTCAGAGGCGCTTGACACAAGCCGCTCGATTAAGGAAGTGTAGCCGCAGCCGCCTCCACCGGGCTGCGACTTCTCCACTTCAGCAACTCCGAACGCATTCGGAGCTGTCAGCCCTGAAGATGTTTTTGGAAGCGTTCGGTAACATGCCTCTTGCAGAGTTTGTCGGCTAAAATGCGAAGTTGAGACCACTACGGATCATCCCGAAATTGTTTTTTGGACCGTCGATCACACCGAAGCTCAAGTCGTTAGTCCAACCGACATGCCGCGCGAATCGGATTTCGAGACCGGCTCCGAATTGGCCGACCACTTTGGTTTCGCTACCAAAGTGATCCGTCTGGGCATGGACAGCAAACGCGTCCGGTGGTCCCTGTGTGTGAAGGATATCCCGTTCGCCGCCGCCAAAAATCGCACCGACTCCGGCCCACGCGTAAGGTGAAAAACGTGTGCAACGAATCGGGTAGCGTAAAGTGAGCGTTCCTAGAACAGCTCGTACGGTGTGATCGTGATTGATTTTGTTAGTAGTAAAAACAGGAATCGTCGGATCCTCGAAGATATCGAAACCATTTTTGCTTGCATCCAGGGCGAATCCTTCAATACCCACACCAAAGTAGCGACGGAAAAAGTATTTGATATCGCCGCCACCGCCCCACGCGTGGTCGCCTCCAATGTAATGATCGTACGTGCCGAGCACTGGGTTGCCTTCGCTGGTACTTTGTACGACATCGACCAGCCAAAGATTGGGATTATACTCCGTGTTGGTAAAGGCATAGGTGCCCCATAGATTCACATTCCATTCATTGTCGCCATACCATTCCGGACATGGCGGCGCGACCTGCTTCATTTCTTTAGCTACGTCCTTATCATGGCGTGAAACCTTGCTGAGGTAACGAAACCGCGTGGACACCGGCGCTTCCGCTTCGGCCTCGCCTCGTTCACCGCCGAAGAGCCAGGAAAAGGCCACAAAGACATCAGCCACTGGTGAATCGTCGGTGCACCCGAAAAGCGGCGAAATATCAAGACGCGTGCCTCCTGTCGGTTTCCACGCGAGGCTTGGACCGATGACGAAAATATTCTCGGGATCGCCGCGAGTGTCTTTGACGGTGATATTTTTATATTGCATTTCTACCCCGATTTTCAGGCGCTCGTTAGGGAGGAGGATCGGCACCATGGCGCTTTGGGAGAAGCCCCATTCGCGGCCTCGATCGCCGGTATTTTCCTTTTCGAAGAACCAGTTCATGGCCCACTCAACGTGCTCGCCGAAGTCTTGGGCGAGGAGTAAACGGAATTCATAAGCATCGGGGACTTTGGGCGGTCCGCCCTCTTCCTCCTCCTCTTCTTCTCCTCCTTCGCCTCCAGGCGGTTCAACTTCTTCGTGTCGAATCGTGCCAACACCGAATTTGTATTCTGCAAACAGCGTTGGATTGAGAGGAATTTTGTTCCAATCAGCAAGTGCCCATCGCGCTTCCAAACTCACTGACCGCGCGCCGCCACCACCGTTGAACCGTTCGAACTGTGCTTCTGCGGCAACGCCAAAGCGGTAGGGCAAACCCATTTCGATTTCTTGAGTGAAAAGATAATCGGGCGGTCCATGACGGAACCCCTGTCCCTCAAAAAGCTCGCCGAAGAAAAATGCCCACGGAGGCAATACGTAGGCTTGCGTTGTGTTGGAAAAACGGCTGCGCGAAAACGCGGGTGGCGCGCCGTAAGCGCTCGGCACTTCTTCTCCCGTAACTACGACTGGTTGTTCTGAAACGGCCTGTGCGAAGGCCGCCTGATCAAAAACGAAGGTGGCAAAGCAGATCCAGAAGATCAAAAGGCTGTATTGCGGAAAAGTTCGCCGGAGAAAATGAATGTTAAGCATGGCAAAAGTTCAGGTTAAGGTTGAATTCGCAGCGATCATTACGGAATTGCAATCATTGGCGCAAGACAAATTTTTGAGAGGTCGTGTAGGACCCCGTGCCTACGCTATTCGCGACCAACTCAGCCCTTTCGGGATTGGCATGAACGCGTTCCTCTTGCCGATTTTCTTTCGGGGCTCTGGCTCGTTAGACCGCGTCTGTGCGTCAGATAAAGTGTAGCCGCAGTCCGCTCCACCGGACTGCGGCTTCTCCACTTCAGCAACCCCGAAGGCTTTCGAGGTTCTCAGCCCTGCAGGTATCGCCTTATCATTACAAAATTGTAATTATCGGCAAGATAATTTTAAGATTTTCTTACCCCCAGCGCGGGCTGGACGCAGGGAGATTCTGTTCCCTTCGGAAAAGTGAGACTAACGATGGTACCGCGACCCATTTCGCTTTGAATCCGGGCGGTCCCGCCGTGAAGATCGACGATCGATTTTACCAGAGCCAGACCCAGGCCTGCTCCATCAGATCCGCGCGATGACTCTGCGCGGTAAAACCGGTCGAACACCCGCGGCAAATGTTCCGGAGATATTCCCGAGCCATTATCGCTGACCGCAACCTCGAAATCGGTCGGGCGCTCAGCAAGCCCGATCTCAATGGAACCGTTCTCTGGAGTAAAACGCAGCGCGTTGTCGACCAGGTTGCCCACGGCGCGCTCGAACAAGGCGGGGTCGGCAGAAATTTGTCCCTGGCCTTTGCACCTGATCGCGACGTGGCGATCTTCTGCGATCGTCTCATAAAACGCTGCAATTTTTTCCACCGCCGCGCGCGCATCGAATCGCTTCCGCGCGACCGGTTCGCGTGCAGCATCAGCTCGTGCAACGAAAAGCAAGTTGTCCACGATTCCTGAGAGTCGTTCGCATTCGCCGATTGTGGATTCAATGGTTTCGCGATACTCGGCAGAACTGCGGTCACGCGACAGAGCGACCTGTGCTTCGCCGAGCATGTTTGCGATGGGAGTTCGCAATTCATGCGCGAGGTCGGCGGAGAATTGAGATAGCCGCGTAAAGGAATCATCGAGGCGCTTAAGCATTTCGTCGAAGGCGATGGCCATGGGCTGAAGCTCGCGTGGCCAGTTGGCAGACGCGACGCGCTCGTTCAAATGTGTCGGCCCAATTCGCTCCAGTGAACGCTTCATCTCTTCCAACGGACGCAGACCGCGCCTGGTGACCGAAATCGCAATTAGAATAGAGGCGAGAATACTACCTGAAAGGACGACCAGTACCAAAATACCAAATCTTCGCTCGACTTGCTCGTCGCTGGAGCGGTCTTGCGCCACTTGGATCGTGACCTGCTGGCCACTGGCAAGCGCACGTCTTGTCGTCAATGCAAATAATTTCCCGCGAACTCGATGTTCAGTTGGCACTGCAGTTTCCCGCGAAGCAGTCGGAGGAAAGATATTTGCCGGCAACAGCGTTTCCATCCCAGTTGTCTGCCCGATAGTAGCGCCCGCCGGATCGAGCACGCGCACCAGAAACGGAGCGTGCTGTCGACTGCCTGCTGCATTAATCTCCACCGCGACCGTAGCCAACCCGCCGCGTTGTTCAAAGCTTGTTTGCAACGCGTCCACTTTGTCGGCGAGCACCGCATTATCTTCCGCGAATGCGTGCCGAACGACGATCCAGTAAAAGACGCCAAGTCCACAAGCCAGCAGGAGGGTCGCCGCCAGCGTAAAGAGCAGGATAAGCTGGGAAGCAATGGAGCGCGGTTCAGGGCGCTTTGAGAACATAACCCATGCCGCGGATTGTATGGACCAGTTTAGTCTTAAACGGATCGTCCACTTTTGCCCGCAACCGCCGCACTACCACATCCACTACGTTCGTATCGGTTTTGAATCCTATGTCCCACACATGTTCGGCAATTTCATCGCGCGATACGACTTCACCCGCCGAATGCGCCAGATGTGCCAACAGAACAAACTCCTTCGGCGTAAGGTTCAGCGGAACTCCGCTGCGCTCCGCGCGTTGATGGCGCATATCGATTTCCAGGTCGTCGATGCGCAGTTTGCTGCGCCGCGCAGGAGTGCGACGCAAAAGCGAACGCACGCGGGCCAACAATTCGGAAAACGCGAAGGGTTTCACCACGTAATCATCCGCGCCGAGCTCAAGCCCTTTCACACGGTCGCGCACACTGTCGCGCGCTGTCAAAAAAATCACCGGCGTCTGCACCTTGGCCGCGCGCAATTCTTCGACTAGAGCCCAGCCATCCTTTTTCGGAAGCATTATATCGACAATGAGAAGATCAAACGTGCTCGCGCGCACTGCGGCCAGTCCCGCTTCGCCATCGCGAGCAAGATCGACAACGAAACCAGCTTCGCGCAGGCCTTTTGCCAGAAAAGCCGCCGTCTTCTTTTCGTCCTCGATCACCAGAATTCGCATAAGCCTGACAGCCTTTTCTTACTCTTACTCATGCTTCTGCTCTTGCTCTAATATCCGTTCTGACGAGCAAGAGCAAGAGTAGGAGCATGAGATCCTGTACCAGTTTTGAAATCGTTAACCTACGGACGACTTATGACAGCGATCTGTCTCGGCCAGGCGGCAAAGCGATCACCAGCCCGGCAAGCAGAAAGGTGGTTGCCGCAGAGAACAGGCAATAACGGCAGTACGCATGCAGAAGGAAGGCCTGAACGTAAAGGAGCCAGAGTGTACCGAGAAACATTGCACCAATGGTTGGAATAAGAAATGTTCGTGCGCGCGCGTATCCGAACGCCGCGAACGTAGCGAAGGTAAACGCGCTGAAATAAGCCAGCACGCCGAATAAGGCCACGGGAATTCCCCCGACCCTGGCGTACGAACTGCCGAGGACCTTGAAACAATCTGGCGATCCGCCACAGCCGAGCGTCTCGCCCGTTAACGCCTGCACCGACAGATAAGTTGCATCCGCCAGCCCAACCAACGAAACGATCGCGGCAACGATGTAAATGATGGTGCGAAATCGCGATACGGTCATGACTGCGATTTTTTCTGCAGCGCAGCGTTGATCTCGGCGCGAATGCCCTCAGGGTTCCTGTTTTTCTGCTCTACTGGCTGATTGTTAATAAACATCGTGGGAGTGGTCTGTATCCCGAGAGAATCGCCGCGCTGGCGATCGGCTTCGACTCGAGCCTTGGCCTGCTCGCTGTCCATGTCTTTTTTGAACTTATCAAGGTCGAGTCCGATCGTTCCCGCGTACGATTCAAACAATTCGCGCGCGTTCGGTGCTTTGCTCCAGGCATCTTGTTCTCGATACAGCACGTCGTGCATCTCCCAAAAACGGCCCTGTAGTCCGGCGGCTTCAGCAGCCAGCGCTGCCTCCCGAGCATGCTCGTGTACCTTGAGCGGAAAATTCCGAAAGATTACACGCAAACGCGAATCGTATTCTTTCTCGAGCTGTCCAAGAAACACCGAAAATGTTCCGCACGGCGGGCATTGAAAATCGCCGTACTCTTCCAACGTTACCGGCGCGTCGGGGTTGCCACGAATGTGAGGTGACTCTGCATCGCTTTTTGCAGAGAGTGTCTTGTCCTCGGGAATAGCTGAAACATGCGGTCGCTTTGCCCGATAGAGCATTGCACCGCTTCCGATTGTGGCCAACGCTACCAATGCCACGATGACAAAAGGCAGATATCGCTTCATAAATTACGAGCGGGAGAGCGAAAAGTTTCGGCGCAACGAATGACTCGTCAAGTGGCGACGCGTCTAACAACGAATAAACACGAATGTACGCGAATAGACACAAATGAGAAAACTGACGAATGACAACTCTCTAATCACGAAACGAATGATTGAATTCCAAATGGCAAAAAAGCAACGGCTTCTTTGTCATTTTGATCATTCAGGCTCCTCGTTATTGCCGGCACATGTGATGAGAGTAGATTTGATGGTGCGAGTCCGAACATTCTCGATCGCTTTTGTGTTTCTGCTTATGTGCGCAGGTTTTTTACCAGGCCAAACGCCAGCCGCTTCGGAGACTGGGATCGATGGAGTTATTACAATCGGACCCATTCAGGCTGGTCCCGTGCGAGCTGATGCTC
>JBKPOB010000136.1:0-27067 GCA_046732875.1 Verrucomicrobiota bacterium
GAAGACAGAAACCAGCGGACAACAATCGACAAATCAGGCGCCTAATACGCCAGCTCCGACTGACCGCTAGAGAAATCCGAATCGGCACCACGGCGAGCAGGCAAGCCGCATCGCGGACGAAATCATAAAAATCGCCGACTCACCGTCTCGCCGATTCGCCGTTTCGTTTCGGACTTGCTCAACTTCGTTGCGTGAGTCCTATTTTGCGCGATCAACCAAACTTTCGGAGTCAAATGAGCGGTCTGCGCCTGGGAGTCAACGTCGATCACGTAGCAACGCTGCGGCAGGCGCGCTATGCCACCATGCCCGAATCGAAAAACGCGGAGCCAGATCTCATTATTGCGGCGCGAATGTGCGAGCGCGCGGGAGCACAGGGGATTGTCGCCCATTTGCGCAGCGATCGCCGGCATATCCAGGACAGGGACATCGAACGGCTGCGCGAGAACATTCTGACAAAATTGAATCTCGAAATGGGCAACACGCCGGAGATTCTCGATGTTGCGCTACGCATTGTGCCCGATGAAGTCTGCCTTGTCCCGGAGAAGCGGGAGGAAGTTACGACCGAAGGAGGACTGGATGTCATCGCAAATCGCAAGACATTGGAGCCGACGATCAAACGGCTACACACATCCGGCATTCGGGTCAGCTTGTTTATCGATCCCACGTTGGAGCAGGTCGATGCGGCGGCGGAGCTTGGCGTCGAAATGGTTGAGCTTCACACAGGCAGTCTGGCCAATGCGTTCACAGAAAAGATCCAAAAGGAGGAGTTGGAACAATTGCGAGCGGCCGCGCGCGCCGCATCGGAATCACATCTCCAAGTTAATGCCGGTCACGGCATCAACTACAAAAATATCGAGCTGATCAACCAGATTCCATGTTTGACCGAGCTCAACATTGGTCACTCCATCGTGTCGCGCACGGTTTGGGTTGGGCTTGATACTGCAGTGAAAGAAATGCTCGCTGCGATGGCCAAATATCCGGGATGAATGTCAAAGGTGGATCGGTTGTGCTCAACGCGATGACAATTTGAGATGAGCGTGATCGGTACTGGAGTCGATCTTGTTGAGTGCGCCCGCATTCAGCGTTCGATTGATCGATTTGGCGATCGTTTTCTCCATCGCGTCTTCACCGACGGCGAGATTAAATATTCGATGTCGATGAAATTTCCGGCGCGTCATCTGGCTGCGCGGTTCGCGGCAAAAGAGGCTGTTTCGAAGGCATTCGGCACCGGCATCGGCAAAGCCATGGGATGGCGCGATATTGACATCCAGAAAAAGCAGAGCGGCGAACCATTCCTCGTTTTATCTGGCCCGGCCAGGGAACTCGCGACACGACGCGGAATCACTGCTGCACTCGTCACGCTTAGCCATACTGAGCATCATGCCGTCGCCTATGTTGTTCTGGAAGGTGCACCTTCTTAGCCGGAATAGATGCCCGGAAGGATCACCAGCGTGAGAAGATTGTTAACAGCCGGCGATCGACGCGCGATGCCTTCATGAGACGACACACTATCCACATCACGCTAGCCATTACCGCTTTCGCAGCAGCAGCTGCCATTGCTATTGGCGATGTCGCGCGCCGGGCCGCGGCACGCAAGCTACGCGAGGAGATTTTTGCCGAACTCCAGCCGGTCGTCTTGAAAAATTGCACCTTGAAGCGCTTCGGCAGCGCCAATGATGGAGGATACCTGATGTGCGAGAATCTGATCGGGCCACTGGATGCAGCGTACTCGTACGGTGTTGGCCCCAACGACGACTGGGCATGCGAGGTGTCGCGCCGATATCACGCCCCGGTGCATCAGTACGACTGTTTTGATCCCGCGCGGCCAAGCTGTGACGGCGGTAAATTCGTATTCCACAATGAATGCGTCGGCAATTGGACCGGCCACACGGGTTCGCATTTCTTCGATACACTGGAAAACCAGATCAGGAAGAATGGCGACAACGGCCGGCATCTGATTATCAAGATGGACATTGAGGGTGCGGAATGGGATTCGCTTCTCGCGGCTCCTGACGAGCTGTTGGCGTCAATTCCACAGATTGCAATGGAGATGCACGGCTTCGACAATCCGAAAATTGTCGAAGTGCTTCGGAAACTGAAACGGAACTTCTATCTTGTGAACCTCCACTTCAACAATTGGTCGTGCACGCCTAAGGCTGCACCATTTCCCGCGTGGGCGTACCAAACGCACTGGGTGAACAAGCGCATCGGCGTGCTCGATACGGCGGCGCCTTTTCCTGCGCCGATGAACCCGCTAAACGCGCCCGACTCGTCGACACGGCCCGATTGTCAGTTACGCACAGTGCCGTCGAAACCCTGAGGGAGGGGCGGAACGCGTTGTCCCTGGCGCGCTGTAGCCCTGGCAAAGGCGGCTTAACGATTGCTGACAAACATCATTGAAAGTTGGAGCGTTTTCCGGGTATGAACGCTGCCATGGAATATTTTCGGCACATCATGGAAGTGGTCGGCACTAGCGTAGATGGCGTGGGGGTATTCATTGTGGCGGGTGGCATGTTGGTTGCGACTGCGCGACTTGCAGTCCATCGAGCACACGAGACGGGCAATTATTATTCGCTTTACCGCCAGGATGTGGGACGGGCGATCCTGCTCGGTCTCGAATTCCTCATTGCTGGCGACATCATTCGGACGGTCGTTGTCGCGCCTACTCTACAAAACGTGATCGTGCTGGGGATAATCGTTCTTATCCGGACTTTTCTGAGTTTGTCGCTTCAACTGGAAATCGAAGGGAAATTGCCTTGGTGGCGAGCAGTGGCACGCCAAGGTGGGGATTAATGAATGGGTTTCAGCGTACAGGAGTCTCGGATGAGCGCGGCGCAATTTGATACGGGCGTAACCGAATTCGTGCAAAAGCTCCACGCTTTTATTCGTACTCGTGTCCCCGACGACGCGACGGCGGATGATCTCACCCAGGAAACATTGTTCAAGGTCTATCGCTCGCGCGCGTCGCTCCGTGATGATGACCGCTTGGAAGCCTGGCTGTATCGCATTGCACGTCGCACTCTGATTGATTATTACCGCAAACGCCGCCCGAGCGAGGAACTGCCCGCGAACCTCAAAGGCGAATCGCGGGATGAAGTTGACGCGATCCGCGACGCCGTGCTTATCTCGACGATCCGCTACGTGGAAGAACTGCCGGACTCTTACCGCGTTCCGCTTCAGCTCTCGGAGTTCGAAGGGATGAGAATGGCCCAGATCGGCGCGCGACTTGGACTGAGTCTCACCGCCGTGAAGTCCCGCGTTCGCCGCGGACGACAGATCCTTAAAAAGAAGCTGCAGGATTGCTGTCATTTCGAATTCGATCAGCACGGGAAAGTCATCGGTTGGGAGCGTCGCAACCCGCGCTGCTGCGATTAAACGCACAGCAAAAAATCTGCGTCCTTTCGCGTCTTCTCCCGTCTGTATGAACGCGAAAGGAGGTGAGACTAAACAATGAAGCGATTCGCTCTTATCACAACAGCGTTCACTTTGCTCGCTGCCGCGAGCACATTAGGAGCAGCCAACCAAAAGGCCAAGTCTACAAAGAATAGGTCCACAAAACCTGCATCGTCCCAAATGGGCTGCTGCGGAGGTTGCTGCAAAACCAACGTCCTCTGAGAAGAGACGCGAAGCCTGCGTCCTTTCGATGGCCGTCTTGTCTGCGTTCGAAGAAATAATCTTCGATCCCTCTTATTATGCCGAAATCGAAATTTCAATCGCACGGCATCGATCGTCGCCGATTCATCACACTCGGCGCGACCGGGGTCAGTGCGCTGGTGTTAAGGCCAGTCGCCGGGCGCGATCTTGGCGATCCGCGCCGGCCGTATGGCGAGCGTTCGCCATTTGAACGAGCGACGCGTACGTTCGGTACATCCGTGACGCCAGGCACCGGCTCAAGCCGCACGCCGCTGCAAGACCTTTATGGAACGATCACGCCATCAGCATTGCACTTCGAGCGGCATCATTCGGGCGTCCCCAAAATCGATCCGGATGCGCATGAATTGCTGTTGGATGGCTTGGTCGAGCGACCGCTCGTCTTCACGATGAAAGATCTTCGACGATTTCCGTCTGTGTCGCGCATTTACTTCATCGAGTGTGCTGGCAACAGCGGGCGCGAGCATGAGGGTCGTCCCGGCGAAACTGTTCAAAAGAGCCACGGGTTGTTTAGCAATTCTGAATGGATCGGCGTGCCGCTAAAGAGCGTGTTGGAAGAAGTCGGCATCAAACCGAAGGCGCGCTGGATTATTGCGGAGGGCGCAGACGCTTCCAGAATGTCACGTAGCATTCCGCTCAATAAAGCGCTCGACGACGTGTTAGTTGCCTATGGTCAGAACGGCGAAGCGCTGCGACCCGAGCAAGGTTATCCCTTGCGGCTGGTCGTTCCCGGCTGGGAAGGCAACATCAACATCAAATGGCTAGGCCGGATCATGGTGACTGATGAACCTTTCATGACGCGCGAGGAAGCGGCGATCTATACCGATCTGATGCCGGATGGAACGGCGCGCTGGTTCTCATTTGAGATGGAAGCCAAGTCGGTCATCACGCGCCCTTCGGGTGAACAGATTTTGGACGGCCGTGGTTTCTATCAAATCTCCGGATTGGCATGGTCCGGCCGCGGCCGCATCACCGGTGTCGAAGTTTCAACCAACGGTGGAAAAACTTGGACTGATGCACAACTCAACGATCCTGTGCTGCCGAAAGCAGCGACACGGTTTTCACTTCCATGGAAATGGGAGGGGAGCGAAGCGGCGCTGCAATCGCGTTGCACGGACGAAACCGGTTACGTGCAGCCGACGCGCGAGCAATTGATCGAAGTCCGAGGACTACACGCGGGACCGGACGGATTCGATCATTACAACGGCATCAAAACATGGTTAGTCCATCGCGACGGAAAGGTGAGCCATGCGTAGGGGCGGCATTTTCTCCGCACTCGCGGCACTTTCGTTAACCGCGATTGCCGCGCAGTACGCGGCCGATCCCAGTGGCTGCGAACGCACAGAATCTGGAAGGGAAGGGAAACGCTATGATATTGGACGAGCGCCGACTGCGCAAGATTTCGTCGCGCATCAGTATTTAGTCGGTCCGAAAGGACAAGGGCTGCCGAAGGGGCGTGGCACCGCGAAGGAAGGCCGAGCGATCTACATGCAAAGCTGCACCGCTTGCCACGGATTGCGCGGTGAAGGAACGAATGAATATCCGGCACTCGTCGGCGGCAAGGGTTCCCTCAAGAGCGACCAACCGCTCCCCACCATCGGCAGTTACTGGCCGTATGCGACGACGGTATGGGACTACATCAATCGGGCTATGCCTTACCAAACCCCTGGCACACTCAAGCCCGATGAAGTCTATGCCGTCACCGCCTATCTGCTTTCGATCAACGGCATCGTACACCCAGATTTCGAGTTAAACGAACGGACATTGGCGACAGTGAAAATGCCCAACCGCGACGGATTGGTTCCCGATCCTCGACCGGACGTGAAATAGTCAGGCGCTGTGTTGAATCTATACTTCTGCGCCGCGTGAGTGGGGCGCGTCTGAACAACATCCGGATTCCCGCACACACCGGCACGCTAACACTGCAACGCCAGCACCCAATGATGGAGCGACGAGATATATCCAGACGTGTTGCAAATGCCCCGAAATCAACGCCGGCGCTAATGACCGCGCCGGGTTCATTGACGCACCACAAATCGGTCCCGCGAACATTGCTTCGAGACCAATGACCGCGCCGACAGCGATTCCCGCGGTGATGCCTTTTTCCGCTGCCCCGGTCGAGACGCTCAAAATTACGAACATCAGGATCGCCGTTAAAATCGCTTCGAGCACAAACGACTGCGTTACTGATCCAGCGGGAAGCGTATTACCTAACATGGCGTTTTTCGGAAACAAAAGACGCAGGATGCCGCTAGCAACTAGCGCTCCCGCACACTGACTGAGAACATACGGGACCAACTTGGTCAGTCGAAAACGCCGCGCCGCAAAGAATCCAAGACTGACCGCGGGATTTAAGTGCGCTCCAGAAATGTCGCCGACCGCGTAGATCATTGCGAGAACGACTAAGCCGAAGGTCAGCGAAACGCCGACATGCGTAACCGCGCCGCCGCTCGTTTCGTTGATTATAATCGCTCCTGTGCCGGCGAAGACGAGAGCAAACGTCCCGATGAATTCCGCCGCTAGCTTCCTCACGCTTTGCTCGCGACGCAATGCTCCTCGCAGAACGAGTCGATCTTCGCACGGATCTGATCTCGGACGCGACGTGTTTTCTCCAATTTTTCGTCATGCGACCCAGTGAATTTGGAAGGATCGTCAAATGGCCAATGCAACCGGGTAGTTACACCGGCAAAAATCGGACAACCTTCAGCTTCGGCTTCGCTGCAGACGGTGATAACAAAGTGGAATATCTGTCCAGATGTCCAGACATCGAAGACGCGCTGGGTAGTGTTCTTCGAAATATCGATTCCGAGCTCCTGAAGTGCCTTTACGGCCAATGGATTGATCGTGCCGGGTTCCAATCCTGCGCTTTGCGCTTCGAAGAATTCGCCGCACTCATTGTTCAAGAGGGCCGCCGCCATTTGACTACGCGCACTGTTATGAACGCAAATGAACAGAACTTTTTGTTTTGGCATTTATTCTCCTTCCGCCTACACCACGCTTGAAGATGCTGCGTGGTTTACAACAATTCCTTGCAAGTTTGGAAAGCTTCTCCATGTCGCGCTTGAACACCGGATCGGTTTGTACGCAATCCTGCAGACATTTGAGATTGCGCTCTAGCTCGTCCGCCCGTCGTTCGGGCAAGGAGTAGATGATCCAGTTCTGTTCCCTCTCAGTGCTGACCATGCCTCGGCTCCGGAGGTAAGCGAGGTGCTTGGAAATCTTGACCTGCGGCTCACCAAGAATGTCTTGAAAATGACATACGCAGAGCGGCGATTTACCAAGAAGATTCAGAATGCGCAGTCGCGTATGATCGCAAAAGCACTGATAGATTTCGATGAGGTCCATGCTGATCAACAACAACCCGCCGGCGCGGCGCAACACTCAGCTGCCGTTTGAGACTCACGCCGCTCCCGCGCGCGACACTGCGTTCGCCCCCGCTGCAAGATCAGGTCGAGATATTCGCCTCTTGGTTGAACCTCCGCGATTGGATACTGCGCTACGACACAGCAGTTGTATTCGACATCTACGTGAAGCTCCGCACTTGGAACCACGCGATTCCCGAGTCGCAGGATTTTCGCGAAGCGATCTGATCGAAGCCGATGATCGGTATCACCACCAACATGCGTCTGCAGCACGATTTTTTCTTCTTTCCCAGTCAGTCCGCCACAATCGATGAAGTTCCTGATCACATGCCCAACTTCAGTGATGTGGGCGTGTGCAGGGATGTAATCGCCATCGGGGAGAACAAACCGGGGTAGCCTGTTGGAATTCGCTTTGAGGGCAGTCTGTAGATCGCCGAGTTTCATGTCGATCTATATACCCATTCAGGCATATAGTCAACTCCTTAAGATGATCAGGCGCAACACTCGCCATGGACGGCTGCCCGCGCTTCCTTGATCAAGAACGGAATCAACGCCAGTGCAGCAACACTATCGAGCCACCACCAGTCCAGCAATCGCGTCGCTGCCAATCCGATTATCAAAACAATCGATAAATAACCGCACGTGATCGATTCGACGGCGTCTGCTCGTAACGCGCGCGAATTCAGGCGAGCAGCGACTTTCAATTTGTAAGCTGCGAGAATCGGCATTCCAATTTTTGCGATGAGCCCGATGAGAATGCCCCAGACACTTTCATGCGTGTCGGTAATCCGCTTGGCAATAAACAATCCGCAGCCGGAATTGACCACAACGTAAGCAACCAAGGCGTACAGCGAATAACCAACCAGGCGCGCTGCTCGACGTTCAACGAGATCGACATGTTCAGATGTCGCGGCGTCGCTCGCTTCAATCCTTAGTCGCCACAACAATACTGCAGCGCTGAAAAGTTCGATAACGCTGTCGATTCCGAACGCCTCTAACAACAAGCTCTTCGATGCCCAACCGAGCAAGAGCGCGGCTGCCCCTTCGATCGTCATCCAACCGAGTGTTATGTACGTCAGCAACAGCGCGAATCGTACATCGTCGGAACGCTGCCGGAGATGCGACGCATCTGTTGTTTCTAGACGGTCTTCGGTTCGTGCAGACATGGTCGAGTCGCCAAGATCAGCGCGATTATTTGGACAGGCGCTGTCGCAGCCGCGCTGATGGAATCAATACTGGCGGAATCAAAGGCCTTACTTCTTCAGTCTGATCGGTTAGTTCGCGTTTACGCCAAAGCACATAAATTGTCGGATAAATCAGCAACTCCAGAAGCGCTGATGTAACGACACCACCAATCATTGGCGTGGCAATCCGTTTCATGACGTCCGCACCAGCTTGTAGAGTAGGGGACCACATGATTGGCAAAAGACCGAACAAGATCGCACAGACGGTCATAATCTTCGGCCGAACTCGCCCGACCGCGCCTTCGATCACTGCGTCATGAAGGTCGCCCATATTACGCATCCGGCCTTCACGCTGGAATTTTTCCCAGGCATGATCGAGATAGAGCAGCATGACTACACCGGTTTCCGCGTCGAGACCGGCGAGCGCGATGAGGCCCACCCAAACGGCCACGCTCATATTGTATCCGAGCAACCAAAGGAGCCAGAACGCGCCAACTAACGAAAACGGAACCGCGAGGAGCACAATCCCGGTTCTCACCACAGAGCGCGTGTTGATGTAAATGAGGACAAAGATGATGAGGAGCGTGAACGGAATGACAATCTTGAGGCGTTCCTTCGCTTCGAGCAGATATTGAAATTGTCCCGCCCATTCGACGTAGTAACCGGGAGGATATTTAATTCGCTGAGCGAGTAACTGCGAAGCCTTGCGCACGTAGCCCTCGATGTTGCTTGTTGTGACATCGACAAAGACGAAGCCAACGAGCTTGCCATTCTCGCTGCGAACTGAGGGCGGACCCGTTTTGTAGCAGATATCGGCCAGCATCGAGATGGGAACCTGTGCCCCAGTGGGCGTGGGAACGAGCACGCGTTTGAGCGCGTCGAGGTCTTCGCGAAAATCGCGTGCGTAGCGGGTGTTGACCGGATAACGCTCGCGGCCTTCCACGGTAGTCGTGATGTTCTTTCCGCCGATGGCTGACTCTACAATGTCGTTTACATCGCCAACTTTCAGCCCGTAGCGCGCGGCTGCCTCGCGGTTGACGGTAAAATCCAAAAAGTACCCGCCGACTGTTCGTTCCGCGAACGCGCTTCGTGTCTCCGGCAAAGTCGCCAGTTCTTTTTCAATCTGAACGGCGAGGTTTTGAATTTCGCCGAGGTCGGGCCCAAAAGCTTTTACGCCGAGAATACTGCGAAACCCGGTGGTGAGCATTTCAGTGCGCGTCTGAATGGGCATCCAGAAAATGTTCGCCATGCCGGGCGTTTTAATATTCGTGTTGACCTCGGCCAGCAGTTTTTCCCATGTCATTCCAGGCCGCCATTCGTTAGGCGGCTTGAGCGCGACTACAGTCTCGAACATCGACAACGGCGCTGGATCGGTCGGCGTATCGGCTTGGCCCGCTTTCCCGAACACAGTCATGGCCTCGGGAATCTTCTTTAGTTGTCGATCTTGTATTTGAAGAATTTTCGTCGCTTCAGTGATCGACATTCCGGGAACCGCTGTCGGCATGTAGAGCAGCGTGCCTTCGTTGAGCGGCGGCATGAATTCGCTGCCGAGCCTTTTGTATGGAAAAATCGTGATCAGCAGAACAACAGTCGCGGCGCCGAGAGTAAACCAGCGATAACGCAAAACGAAGTTGGCAAAGGGTTGATAGGCTCGGATTAGAAATCGGTTCACCGGGTTTTTTTCTTCCGGCGTGATTTTCCCGCGGATGAGCAATGTCATCAGCACCGGCACGAACGTGACGCCTAGGAACGATGCGAAGAACATCGAGAAAGTTTTTGTGAAGGCGAGGGGACGGAAAAGGCGACCTTCTTGCGCAGTGAGCGAGAAGACTGGGACAAAACTTACTGTGATTACGAGCAGAGCGAAAAACAACGCGCGGCCGACGCCTTTCGCGCCAGCAATGATTATTTGAACACGCTCGGCATTGGTCGGCTCGCGGTTATGTGCCTCGCGAAAGTGCTCAAGCTGCTTATGCGCGTTCTCGATCATGACGATCGCTGAATCGACCATGGCGCCGATGGCGATGGCGATGCCGCCTAACGACATGATGTTACTCGTCACGTGCATCCACCACATCGGGATGAAAGAGAGGATGATTGCGATTGGCAGCGTGATGATCGCCACCAGTGCCGAACGGATATGCCAGAGAAAAACCAGGCAGACCAGGGCGACGACGATGCTTTCTTCGATCAACTTCTCGCGTAAGGTGGCGATGGCCCGCTTGATCAGGTCGCTGCGATCGTAAACCGGGACGATGCGGACGCCGGACGGCAACGACGGCTTTATCTCTTCGATTCTCTTCTTTACGGCATCGATGACGTTGAGGGCGTTTTCGCCATAGCGCATCACAATGACGCCACCAACGACTTCGCCGCGCCCGTCGAGTTCGGCAACGCCACGCCGGATATCGCCACCGAGGTGAACATTTCCGACATTCTTCAAATAGACGGGCGTGCCATTTTCGACTTTTAAGACGATGTTCTCAATGTCTTCGATCTTTTTGATGTAGCCGCGGCCGCGGATGTAATACTCGGTGGTTGCGACCTCGAAGGTTTTGCCGCCTACGTCGGCGTTACTCATCTTGATCGCGTTAACGACGTTGCTAAGCGGAATGTTGTAAGCAACCAGCGCGTTTGGATCGAGATCGACTTGATATTGCTTTACGAATCCGCCGACAGGCGCGACTTCGGCGACACCTTTTACGGAAGAGAGCGCGTAACGCAGATTCCAATCCTGAATGGAGCGCAGCTCGGCGAGGTCATGTTTTCCGGAGTCGTCGACGAGTGCGTATTCGTAAACCCAGCCTACAGCGGTGGCGTCAGGACCGATTGTAGGGTTCACTCCTTCGGGAAGCGAACCGCGCACCGAATTGAGGTATTCAATAACGCGGGAACGCGCCCAATAGATATCAGTGCCGTCCTGAAAGATGACGTAGATGAACGATTTGCCGAACATCGACTCTCCACGAACGAATTTCACTTTGGGCGCGGCAATGAAGACGCTGGAAATTGGATATGTGATTTGGTCTTCAACGAGATCTGGCGAGCGTCCTTCCCACTCGGTGTAAACGATCACCTGCACGTCACTCAGATCCGGAATTGCATCGAGCGGCGTGTGCGTCAGTCCATAGATTCCCGCACCTATGGCGAAGATCGTAAATACGAAAACGAGGAATTTGTTCCTCGCGCTTCCTTCGATAATACGGTCAACGAGCGTCTCGCGTTTCTGGATTGCAGCGCTTTGCTCTGTTGAAGCCATCTCCGCTTCGGTCATGGTTTGGTTCCGGGCGGAATGCTTTCCTGCGGTTCGCGCTCGTCCTCGAACGCTCTCAACGCACCTTGCACTTTCGATTCGGCGTCGATTAGGAAGTTTGCGCTGGCGACAACGTGTTCATTCTCTTGGAGACCGCTTTTCACCTCGTAAATGTCGGCATACTTGGTCCCAAGCTGGACAATGCGCGGCTCAAGTTTTCCCTCGCCTTTATCGACGAACACGATGTTGCGCGTGCCAGTCGGCATGACCGCGCTCACGGGGATGGTAAGCGCCTTGCCCATATCCATCTCCAGCTCAGCGTTGACGTACATCCCGGGACGCAACTTGAAATCGGGATTAGGAATATCGATACGAACCCTGGCAGTGCGTTTCGTTTCATCTAGAAACGGGTTGATGACACTGATCGTGCCTTCGAATTTCTCGCCAGGATAAGACTTGGTCGTGACCGCCAGCTTCTGGCCGACTTTTAACATCGACAATTCGTTTTCGTAAAATTCCGCCCAGACCCAGACAACACTCAGATCGGCCACTTCCACCAGCATGTCGCCCACTTTGACGTTCTTGCCCTGCTCGAGAGGCACTGACTGAACCACGCCGCGGAAGGGCGAGAGCAACGTTAATGTATCTGAGGCTTTTCTCGTTTTTTCCAACTCGGCGATCTGCTCGTCAGTAACGTTCCAGAGCTGCAGCCGGCGCTTTGCCGATTCGATCAATCGTTGCGGGGTTTCGCGCGCGTCTTTGCTTTTGGCCTGATCGCGCATGTGGAGGAGCTCGACGAACTCCCGTTCACTCGTGAGCAAGTCCGGGCTGTAGATCGACAGCAGCGGCACATTTTTATCAACGAGCTCGCCCGGGGCGGTGACATTCAGTTTCTGAACGTAACCATCAACTCGCGATACGAACTGCCAGTTGCGCGTTTTGTCGGGCACGATCAGGCCGACGGCACGGATCGTGTGAAACAGCGGTTTGCGCTCTACGTTTGCGTAACGAACACCGATCTGCTGCTGACGCTCGACTGGCACGACGAATTCACTGGGCTGATTAGCCGCGCCGGGTTTTTCATCTTCGTACACGGGGACCATATCCATTCCCATGCTGTCCTTGGTCGGCTTGGCGCTGAGTTCACCGGCCATCATGGTCGATTTGTAGTATTTGATTTTGCGCTCGCCCCGCGACGGCTTTGCTTCGGCATCTCTGCTCTGCTCTTTAGGCGCAGAAGAACCAGGTATTTCACCGCCGCTTTGTTTCATCACCGGA
Source organism: Verrucomicrobiota bacterium (assembly GCA_046732875.1). Taxonomy (GTDB): domain Bacteria; phylum Verrucomicrobiota; class Verrucomicrobiia; order Chthoniobacterales; family UBA10450; genus Udaeobacter. The sequence goes on from JBKPOB010000136.1 coordinate 12,729, forward strand.
ACTAGATTCATGCTGCAGATCGGGCATTTTCCTTTGGGATCCTTGGACCGCACCGAGGGGTGCATGGCGCATGTGTAATAGTCCACATCGCTCGGTTTACCCGTGGCGCTCTTCTTCGAGCAGGAAATGACTCCCAATAGGAGCGCAGCCAGCGCGACCAACAGAGCGATTTCTCGCATGAACGCCTTCATCGCGGCTTCCCTCCGTTCGAGAACGCTGGCGAAGAGATGTCTGCGCCAATGACCGCCTCCAACTCAGCGACAGCAATTTGGTAGTGCGCCAGGTGCTCGCGCCCCATGGCTTCGATATCACGCAGGTTGCGTTGCGCGGTGATCCAATCCAGAAATGTCGCTTTTCCCGATTCGTAACTAAGCCGCGTTGCCTCAAACGCCTGCTCGGCCTGGGGCACGAGTTTGTCGCGGAAAAGCTCGACGTGATGATGAAACGTCTCGATTTTTGCCAACTGATCGCGCAGCAACCGCAACGCTTCCCTTTGTTCGCGCTCAAGTCCTTGCTCGGCGGCTGCGACATTCGCGCGCGCCTCGCGTACGCCCGCTGAGTATTTGCTGGGATTTACCCACGGAACGGTGAACGACACACCGGCATCGAGTTCGCTCATCGCCTCCGCGGCATCATTGTAGCGCTGGCCTTTCACCATTAGCGCTGGGTCAGGGATCCATGCGCGGTGCGCTAGCTGGAGCTTCGATTTTTCGCCGTCGATCTTCGCACGCGCCGTCTGCACTTCGGGCCGTTGCGTCAGCACGACCGTACGCAAGCTGGTCAGCGAAAGATGCGCGTGGTCAACTCTGGTTGTTGCTGGCCTGCCAAGCGATGCAAACGCGTCGCGGTTCATGAGCGCGTTCAGTTGCGATTGCGTGTCAGACAAATTGCGTTCCAGATCTCGCCGCGTTTCCTGCAGCTTGCTATAATCTGTTTCGGCAACGAGCACATTCGCCGCGCTCTCTAAGCCAGCTTCATATCGAGAGCGGCTGATATCGGCGATTTGCTTCAGCGAAGTGAGATTTTTGCTATTGATCTCGAGTTGGTCACAGGCATTCGCCAGCTGGAAGTAAGTGACGCGCGCCTTCGCAAGCACATCGAGCTGAGTACGCCGTACTTCCTCAAACACTGAAAGCGCGTCGGCCGAAGCAACACGGCCGCGCACGAGGTTCTTTCCGGTGATGGGGATCGGCTGTTCGATGGCGAGCGTTTGATCCGTGAACGCATTCGGCGGGACATCGATAAAACGTCGAACGCGCGATTCACCGGCAACGCGCGGGTCCTCCCATGCATTCGCTTGACGCACCCGCGCCTGCGCAGCGCGCCAGCGATTCTCGGCTTCTTTAATGGCCGGATTACTCGCCAGCACTGCGCGCGTAACTTCGCCTAACGAGAGCCGCAGCGAAGTAGCGCCGTACTCGCCACCATCGGCAGCGATCTGACTTCGAATTGATAAAGATATAGCTAATAAGATTAAAAAAGTTGTCGTTTTCATTGATCCAGGACTGCGGTTGAAGACCAGGCGTGCCAGCGAATGGGCACACCCCGAGCGTCAGCGTCCCTGGATCAGATAAGAAAAGTGCAGAGCAGCGGAAGTCGCGGGGGCGACGGTGCTGCCCATGTAAGATCAGTTCTGGTTACCGACCGATCCTCTGATAATTGATGCAGCAGGACGGCGAACCCGGTCGGCGCACAGGTGGCACTTGTCTCTGGCACAGAGTGACTCTTGGCTAGCGGTTGCGATGAAGGAGCTGTGTTCTTCGGCGATGTAGCGCAACAAGTCATGTTGGCACAGCAACGTGGTTGACAGGCCTTTTGACTCTCGGCGTTGACGAGAATGCACGTTCGTGCAGCAGATCCCACGGGAGCCACCACCAGCGTGACAGCTGCGACCACGGAGATCATTATCCTGCTTAGCATCGAGTTTGCGTATAGCACAAGTTAGACTACGAGTCGAAGAAAAGCGTTCAGCGCCTGTGTAATCTTGCTACCATCTCGTGTTCATTTTCGTTTGCATTTCGCCTAGGATTTTGCGAGGAAGGAGATGCTAATTTCACTCGTGATATTGTGAGGAGATAGTTATGAAAACTGAAAACTTAGAGTCTATAGCGAAAAAGCTCGTTGCACCGGGGAAGGGGATCCTGGCAGCGGATGAAAGCTCGGGGACGATCGAGAAGCGATTGAAGAGCATCAGCGTTCCTTCGACGGAAGAAAACCGCCGCGCATATCGTGAAATCCTGTTTACCACAAAGGGCGCGGGTGAATTTATCAGCGGCGTAATTCTCTTCGACGAAACCATTCGGCAGAAGACTAGCGACGGCCGCACATTCGTGAAAGCGCTGGAAGAGCAGGGGATCGTCCCTGGGATCAAAGTAGACAAAGGGGCCAAGGCGATGGCCAATTTTCCCGGCGAAAAAATCACGGAAGGTCTCGACGGACTGCGCGAGCGCCTCGCGGAATATCGAAAACTAGACGCGCGTTTTGCGAAATGGCGCGCCGTGATCGCGATTGCCGACAACATTCCCACGCAGACATGCATCGACGCGAACGCAGAAGCCTTGGCGCGCTACGCGGCACTGTGCCAGGAAGAAGACCTTGTACCGATCGTCGAGCCAGAAGTGCTCATGGATGGCACGCACACGATTGAACGGTATTTCGAAGTCACGCAACAGACACTGGAAAGCGTGTTTCACGCTCTGTATGAGCATCGAGTTGTACTCGAAGGGATGCTGCTCAAACCGAACATGGTTCTTTCAGGAAAAGACTGTCCGCAACAAGCTTCAGTACAGGAAGTAGCAGAGGCCACCGTGCGCTGCATGAAACGCGTTGTTCCCGCTGCTGTCCCCGGTCTCGTCTTCCTTTCCGGCGGACAGACCGATCAACAAGCGACCGAACACCTCAACGCGATGAATCAAATGCCTGATCTGCCGTGGCAATTGAGCTTTTCCTATGGGCGCGCGCTACAAGCCCCAGTGCTCAAGGCCTGGAAAGGCGATCAGGCGAATGCGGCCGCAGCGCAACAGGCGTTCCATCATCGCGCCTGGTGCAACAGCAAAGCGCGCTTCGGTAAATACACTGAAGACATGGAAACCGCGAAAGCCGCGTGAGCCTCTGGGATAGCACAAACACGGATCCTGTAGCCACGGCTCTATGAGCCGTGTACGTCTCTCGTAAAAGCAAGCTTTGTTTGAACGGGCCACAGGCCCGGTAGCCACGGAACAATTACGCGGCAACTCTTTCCCACGAGCTTGTCACTCCTTCGTCATTCGACATTCGTGCTTCGTCATTTTATTAACGAACGCATCACCGCCGTTTCCATGATCTACACCTGTCCCATGCATCCGGAGATCGAGCTGGATCATCCGGGCGCATGCCCGAAATGCGGGATGACGCTGGAACCGAAGTTTATCGGGGAAGAGGAAGACCAGCATGAGGAAACGCGATTATTATCACAGAAATTCTCGATCGCGTTGGTTCTTACCATTCCGGTTTTACTGCTCGCAATGGCCCACACCGTTCCGGGGTTGGACCTCGAGTCAATCGTCCCAAAGCGAATCGGAAAATGGATTGAGTTTGCGCTGACTACACCCGTGGTGCTTTGGGCGGGCGGATTTTTCTTCACGCGGGCGTGGCAGTCGATTGTTAACCGCAGCCTCAACATGTTCACACTCATCGCTGTCGGCGTTGGCGCGGCATACTTCTACAGCGCAATCGCGGTGCTCGTGCCTGGAATTTTTCCGGAGTCTTTCCGCAGCCACGGCGAGGTCGGTCTGTACTTCGAAGCGGCAGCGGTTATAACGACGCTGGTTTTGTTTGGACAGTTGATTGAAGCAAAAGCCCGAAGTCGGACCGGGCAAGCAATCAAGGCGCTGCTGGGTCTTGCGGCGAAAACCGCGCATCGAGTTCGCGACGATCAGGAGGAGGAAATCGCAGTCGATGAAATTCAAAAGGGCGATTTACTCCGCGTGCGGCCGGGCGAGAAGGTGCCAATCGACGGTGTAATCGTCGATGGGAAGAGCAACATTGACGAATCAATGATTACTGGTGAACCGCTGCCAGTGAGCAAAGGACCCGCTGAAAAAGTAGTCGGAGCCACGGTCAACCAAACCGGCTCGTTTCTCATGCGCGCCGAACGAATCGGATCGGAAACTCTATTGGCACAAATCGTCCAAATGGTAGCGGACGCGCAACGCACACGCGCGCCCATTCAGAAACTCGCCGACACAGTTTCAGGCTATTTCGTTCCGGCTGTGATCGGCGTTGCGATCATTACTTTTGCTATTTGGTCGATCGTTGGACCGGCGCCCGCGATGGGTTACGCTTTGGTCAACGCTGTTGCGGTTCTGATCATCGCCTGTCCGTGTGCGCTCGGGCTCGCGACGCCAATGTCGATCATGGTCGGCGTAGGGCGCGCCGCGCAAGCCGGAATCTTGGTAAAGAACGCCCAGGCGATCGAGGTCACTGAAAAAGTCACGCACCTGGTTACGGACAAAACAGGCACATTGACAGCCGGCAAACCTGAGGTGGTCAGCCGGATCGCTGCGAACGGCCTATGTGAACGCGATCTTTTGCAGATTGCAGCATCAGTGGATTCCCAGAGCGAGCACCCGCTTGCGCGGGCAATCCTTGAAAGCGCAAAACAGGAAAAGATTGAATTGCGCAGCGTAACTGATTTTCAGTCCACCACTGGCGGCGGAGTTTCCGGCAAACTTGACGGCAAAGTAATCCTCATTGGCAAGGAAAAATTTCTCACCGATTCGAAGGTCAGATTCCCCGAAGAGCTAACGAAAGAAGCCCGCCGCTTGCAGGAAAAAGCGCAAACTACGGTCTGGGTTGCGGTAAATGGAGACACAGTTGGCGTTCTCGGCATTGCGGATCCGATCAAGCCGACAACCAGAGAGGCCGTCCGTGAGCTTCACAAAATGGGTCTAAAGATCATGATGTGCACCGGAGACAATCAGCGGACAGCTGAATCTGTTGCGCGCGAGTTGGGCATCGATGAGTTCAAGGCAGAAGTAATGCCAGATGAAAAGATCGACATCGTGAAAAAACTTAAATCCCAGGGCGCGACCGTTGTAATGGCCGGGGATGGAATCAATGACGCCCCTGCGCTTGCGGCAGCGGATGTCGGAATTGCGATGGGGACGGGGACCGATGTGGCAATCGAGAGCGCTGGCATCACTCTAGTAAAAGGCGACCTGATGGGAATCGTGAAAGCCATCCACGTCAGTCGCGCCGTGATGCGAAATATCCGCCAGAATTTGTTTTTCGCGTTTATCTACAACGCGTTAGGTGTGCCGATTGCCGCTGGCGTCCTTTATCCGTTCTTTGGACTGCTTCTGAGTCCAATGATCGCGGGGGCCGCGATGAGCTTCAGCTCCGTTTCAGTTATCCTGAATGCGCTTCGTTTGCGATCGATCAAACTGTGAATCGACGCGCCTGCCACCTTGCAGCGTGGCTAGCAGGTGCAACTCTTTCCGCAATTGCACGCTTTACCATCGTTCATCGGGCAATTCTTGCCTGTCTTCTGACAGCTCGGCTTGTCTGCCGCGAACCCGACTGTGCAAATGGCAGCTGCCAGCATCGAAAACACGATCTTGAGATAACTCTTCATGGGCAATCTTCGCCCGTACGTATCGCAAAGGCTAGTCTAAATTTCGATCTGGTACGTGCGACAAGCTTGCTGTACTGCGGTTCGTTCGGCAGTTTCACGACGTGGCGAAAAGTCCTGCAACGTTTCTCCTGCGCGAGGCGCGCATGAAAAACAGCCCAGATGTCGGGGATGGCTTTCGGATGCGAGGCCGTGAAGTCACGCGTCTGGAATCGTTCAGCGACGCGATCTTCGCTTTTGCCCTTACGCTATTGATCGTTTCGCTGGAAGTGCCAAAAAGTTTTTCTGATCTCATCGGCACGATGCGCGGCTTTCCCGCATTCGCAGTTTGCTTCGTAATGCTGGCAACCATTTGGAACACGCATTACAAGTTTAGCCGTCGCTTCGGCCTGGACGACCGCATCACACGCTTCCTGACTTGTGTGCTGCTTTTTATCGTCTTGTTCTATGTTTACCCGCTGAAGTTCCTTTTCACTTTAGGAATCAACGACATGATCTTCGGTGGTTCTGATACTGGTCAACGGATTAGCCCCTCATGAACTTGCAGCTCTCTTTTCTATTTACAGTTTTGGATTCGCCGGCATTTATTTTGCGTTCACGCTGCTTTACCTGCATGCCTGGCGATTGCGTGATGCTCTTAATTTATCGGCAATAGAGAAACTGGAGACGCGTTACATCATTTATCAGGTGCTCACGGTGCCTATGGTTGGATTGATTGCTGCTGGACTTGGTCCGGACACCCTGGTTTCAATCGTGGCTTGGGCTGATCTATCGTTTACTTATCCCGATCTTGCGCGGACTTCGCTTCGTGCATCGGCGGCAGCGCACAACGCTGCTCGCGGCTAAAGCGTAGCACTCGCTGAGCAAACAGGCGGCCTTGTTTGCGACAGTTACAGACTGCCGCTACAGATGTAAATCGCACAAATGCCAAAGACATTTTTCATCACTACGGCGATTGATTACACCAATTCGCCACCGCACATCGGACACGCCTACGAAAAGGTGCTGGCCGATGTGATCGCGCGCTATCATCGGCTCAAAGGCGATGAAGTCTTTTTTTTAACCGGCGTTGATCAACACGGGCAGAAAGTTCAGCAATCCGCTGCCAAAGCAGGCGTTCCTCCAGCTGAATTCGTAAAAGGGATCACGCAGAAGTTTGTCGAACTTTGGAAGAAACTCGACGTGAAATATGATGAGTGGGCTGCGACTACGAGCGATCGGCACAAGAAAGTCGTCCAAGGAATTTTGCAACGCCTGTTCGATGCGGGCCAAATCTACAAGGACAAACAAGCCGGCTATTACTCCATCCGCCAGGAACAATTCCTAACTGACAAGGAGCGAGGACCCAACGGCCAATTCGGTTCGGATTGGGGACAGGTCGAATTTCGCGAGGAAGAAAATTATTATTTCAAGCTAAGTCAGCACAGAGATTGGCTTCTCTCATATCTTGGTAATCGCAAGGACGCTGTTCTCCCCGATTTTCGTCAGACTGAATTGCGAAATGCAGTTGAAAAACTGAGCAGTGATCTTTGCATTTCCCGACCGAAATCGCGCCTCGATTGGGGAATCGATCTGCCGTTCGATAAGGATTTCGTCAATTACGTTTGGTTCGACGCCCTAACGAACTACATCAGCTTCGCCGGTTACGATCCAAAAATCGACAGTTACGAGAAACAGCCGCAAGAGTTCCGCGATAAATGGCCCGCGGTGCAAGTCATCGGGAAAGACATTCTTGTTCCTGCGCACGGCATCTACTGGCTGATCATGCTGCACGCTATCGGATTTCTTGACAGCCAGATGCCGCAATTACTAGTCCACGGATGGTGGAATCTCGGCGGAGCGAAGATGAGCAAAAGCGCGGGGAATATTGTTGATCCCTTTGCGCTAATCGAAAAATACAGTGCCGAGGCGCTTCGGTATTATCTAATGAGCGATATCGCCACGGGTCAGGACGCGGATTTTTCCGAGGAACGTCTGGTCGAGCGGTACAATGCTGATCTGGCCAATTCGTTAGGCAATCTGCTCAATCGTACCCTGAACATGGCGAACCGATACCGGGATGGGGTCGTCAAGAAAACCGGAGGCGAGTCTCCGCTGGCTGTGCAAGCCGCTGATTTGCTGCGGCACTATGAGAACGCGTTCGAGCGATTTGAGGTACACGCTGCGATCAGCCGTTTAATGGAATTCGCCACGACCTGCAACACATACATCGAGATGAGCGCGCCGTGGAAGTTGGCAAAAGATCCAGCGCGGGCCGACGCGCTGGATCATGTCCTCTTCGTGCTCGTCGAATCGCTGCGCATTATCGGCGTTTTAATTTCTCCGATTTTACCGGCTGCGGCGCGCGAGATTTTTTATCAACTCAATATCCGAGATGAATCGAAATGGTTAGATCGAAACTGGGACGGTTTGCCCGCAAAGCATCATCTCGGCAAGCCAAAGCCATTATTCCCGCGGATTGAGATTTCCGGATAGCGCAGCGTCTCGCGTGTCAGGCGAAGTGTCTCGCCATCGCGAACGCTTTTTGAAACGAGATTGTGAGCATTGCATTGCTATTGCGTGCATTCTTCGAATGCCGCGGCCTCACCGCGCAGATGCGCCAGAACTTCGCCGGCGAAATGGAGCGAGCCCGTAACTAAAATTGGATTCGGTTTCATTCCTGCGAGCTCAACCGCTTCACCGACTGACGGAGTGATGGAGTAGGGGAGTGATGGTGCAATGGTGGAAAAGATTTTTGCCAGCGCGTCTGGGTCGGCAGCACGCTCGCTGCGAATTTTCGGAAGCACGACTGAGTCAGTAATTGGCGTGAGCGCTTCGCAAATTTGCTTAAGATCCTTGTCAGAAAGAATTGCAAGAACGAGTGTGGCTCGCCGATCACCAAAAATTTCGCGCCATGTTTCTGCAAGCGTACGCGCGGCGGCGGGGTTATGCGCGCCATCAATGATTGTGCGTCTGTCCCACTTTTGGAAACGCGCTGGCCATTTGATACAACTCAGCCCCTGCGCAATCGCTGAGTTGTCGACATCAATTTTCACTGCCTGAAGTGCGGCAATTGCGAGAGCCGCATTTTCTTTTTGGTACGATCCAGCGAGTGCGATCGGGGTTTCATCATAGGGGTTCGTCACGAACTCCAACGGGGCTCCGCACTTAGCCGCACACGCCCGAATTATCTCTTCAGCTTCCGGTCGCTGAGAGCTAGAAACAACGGGAACACCTGGCTTGATAATGCCAGCTTTTTCGGCTGCGATTTCGGAAATTGTTTTGCCCAGCCATTTTTCGTGATCGAAATCAATTGGCGTAATCACAGAAACATCCGATTGAACGGCGTTCGTGGCGTCAAGCCGGCCACCGAGACCAGTTTCCAAGATGGTGACTTCGACCTTAGCGTCCGAGAAATGCTCGAGCGCAAGCCCGGTTACAACCTCGAAAAACGTCGGATGCGGATCCCACTTCGCGACAAGATCGCGGATAGTCGTTAAGCCATTGGCGACCGCGTCTTCAGAAATCGTTTCGCCATTCACACGAATGCGTTCGCGAAATGTGACTAGGTGAGGGGAGGTGAACAGACCGGTGCGATATCCTTGTGCCCGACAGATCGAATCGATCATGGCGCAAACAGAGCCTTTGCCGTTTGTGCCCGCGACATGAACGACCTTACTAGGAAGGACGGTTCCCAAATTGCCCGCGACGGCTTGGAAGGCGCCGCTCCTTGATAATTCTTCGAGCAAACGCTCAATATTTTCCAAGCCAAGCTTGATCCCGAAACGCTGGAGACTGTAAAGCCAGGCGAGCGCTTCACGGTAGTTGATCGACGCGCCTCCCGACGCGCTGACCCTTCCTCTCGCTCGGCTCTCGCCGGCTCGATTCACGGCGTAACAGTGAAGTAATTGAGCAGTCGACTGATCTGCTCGCGCATTTTTTTGCGGTGCACAATCATGTCGATCAAACCGTGCTCCTCAAGAAACTCAGCAGTCTGAAATCGTTCAGGCAAGTCCTGGTGCGTTGTTTCTCTGATGACGCGTGGGCCGGCAAAGCCGATCATGCTCCTGGGCTCGGCGATAATGACATCGCCCAGCGACGCGAAGCTGGCCATGACACCCGCCGTCGTTGGATTTGTTAGGACTGAAACGTAAGGAAGCCTAGCTTCTGCGTGGCGAGCAAGTGCGCCGCTTGTTTTGGCCATTTGCATCAAGCTCAACATTCCTTCGTACATGCGAGCTCCGCCGGAAGCTGCAACGATGATCACTGCGCAGCGCTCGGCGGTTCCATACTCAATTGTGCGGGTGATTCTTTCGCCAACGACCGAACCCATGGTTGCTGCGAGGAAGCCGAAATCCATGACCGCGATGGCAACCTTATGACCATCAAGCACTCCGTGCCCGCTGATCACGGCGTCAAGAAGACCTGTACGTTCCTGATAGCTCTTGAGCCGATCTTTATAAGTGGCCACTCCCTGGAAACGCAGGACGTCCACTGATTTCAAGCCGGCGTCCATTTCGACAAAAGAATCCGGGTCGAGCAGGTTCTGAATTCGCTCCTTCGCCGGTTGCGCAAAATGATAATCGCAGCGTGGACAGACTCGCTGGTTCTGCGCGAGCTCGATCTCGGGCACCACCTCCGAGCAGCCGGGACATTTTTGAAAAAGGCCGCGCGGGATCTCTTTCTTCTTTCCGCCTTCTGCCTTGATTGCCGGTTTTTTGAAAATCGCCATTGGAATCTATGCGCGTGCCGCCGTGGCTGCGTAAACAGAGATTGCGCCCGCGCGTTTCAAGATGCGCGCACACTCACTGAGCGTAGAGCCCGTTGTAAGAACATCATCGACTAACAACACCCGTAAGCCTCGCACGTTCGCGTTCTTTCGTAAACGAAACGCGTTATGCAAATTTTCCATTCGCTCCGCGCGGTCGAGCGCGGTTTGTGTAGTTGTGTATCGAACGCGCTTTAGCAGGGGCTTGCATGGAATCGATATCCGCGCGCCGAGCAATTCAGCAAGCAGGCTTGCTTGATTGAATCCGCGTTCACGCTGGCGAGTTGGATGCAACGGTACGGGCACGATTATGTCAAACTGGCGTCCACTGAGACGTTCGTCATCAAACGCTGCGCAGAGCCAGCGCGCCACAAGATGTCGCAAATGAACCTGACGGCCATATTTAAAATCATGAATAATTCGGCGGACGATACCGCGGCCGCGGTACGCGGCGACTGCTGCATCAAAGTAAATTGTGCGATGCGCGCAATTCGCGCATCTGAACGCGATCGTAATAGCGCCTTCAAAGGGCTCGGAGCATTGCTGGCAAAACGGCGCAACGATCCGGACCGCCTTTGCTTCGCATTGCTCGCAGAGATATTCGCCTGCTCGAGTCTTTCCGCCGCAGAGCGTGCATACGGGTGGGTAAAGGAGCGATGCGGCCGCTTCGAACAATTCAAACTTGCGAAGCGCGATCATATTTCACCCAAATGCGCATTATTATCCAGGTGAGGGCGGCTACACCAAGCGGGATAATTCCCACTAGCATGTTCTTTCCTATCCAGGGAAAGGCGAGTGTTTGCTGACGAGCAAGCCGGCTAAAAGCGCCGCTGCCGAGGATCCATCCCGCATGGAGTCCAATTGACATCCATAATGAGTGCGTAAGGACGCGCGCGTCAGCGAGAATGCAGCCGATGAGAAATAATGTCGCCAGCGCTAAGGTCACCATCATCGGATCCTCGATTCTATCAAGCGCATGGGCAATCGAACTGAAGCCGGACGTCCAGGTTACTATCTCGGATGTTCGCTCCGCAGCTTTTAAGAAATGAACGGCAGCAAAGATCGCTGAAACGGCAAGGATCGCGATGTACTTCCGGCCGGTCCTGAGTAAGACGCCTAAAACGATCCCACGAAAAAAAGTCTCTTCAATGAACGGAACCGCTATTGACGCGACGAGCATCTTGCCAAAGCGCGCCCAGGCAAAGCTGTGCCGAAATGCGTAGATGTGAAGCGCGATGAGTAAAGTCCCGCAAAACAGCAGGGGAACCACCGAGACAACAGCGCCGGCGCAGACATCGCGGCCCCAGCGCGGATTGGGTGCAAGGCCCAGATCAGCCAAGCTTCGCACGTGGGCAACTCGCAACAACGGCCAGAGCAAAAGTACGGCGGCAACCAAGAGCGCGCGATGAAAGAATGTTTCGAAATCGTACCTCGCCAGAGAGGGAAATACGCCGTGCGCAGCAAGCGACTGAGCAGACCAAAAAAGAATTGGCGCGAGGACCGCTCCGATAAAAACCGTCGCGATGAAATACGCCGCCAATTTAGCTACGTCTTTCAAGGCCGCTAATGTAAGCTTTCACCGCGATGCCGAGTCAACACATATGGACGGACCGAAACCAAGATGGCAGAAAACGCGAAGTGCGCGCAACGAAGTTTGGCGGTTCCTGGCGGTTCCAAGCAAAAACTGCGGGCGATCTCGACTGGACCTACTACGATCGTCCGTCGTTGGAGGATTTGTTAAGATTGAAAGAAATCCTTGTGCGAAAATATCAGCGGAGGCGCGCTTCGATCGAGGACGTTGGCTCGATCGAGAAGCTAATCCAGGAACAGCGCGCTTATGAATGAATGGAACACTGAGAAGTTAGTTGAAGCCGACAAGCGATTCGTCTGGCATCCGTTTACTAACATGCGGGAGTGGGGTGCTCCAAAGCATGAACCACTGGTTTTGGTCGAGGGCCGAGGCGCGGTATTGCGTGACAGCAGGGGTCGCGAATACATCGATGGGAATTCATCCATTTGGACGAACATTCACGGGCACAATCATCCACACATTAATGCGGCAATTCGTCGCCAACTCGATCGGGTCGCGCACACTTCGTTCCTCGGCTTCACGAATCCGGCCGCCATCGAACTCGCGCAGGCGATCGTTGAACTTTTCCCAGGTAATTCGTTGACCAGAGTTTTCTTCTCCGACGATGGCTCAACCGGAATTGAACTCGCTTTAAGAATTGCCGATCAGTATTGGCGGCTACGGCACTCGCGAAGGCATCAATTTATTGCCTTCCAGCACGGTTATCACGGCGATACGGCTGGAGCGGCGAGCTTGGGCGCGGCGACCATGTTCCAAATCGGGTCTACCCGGTGGAACTTTCCAGCCATGCAGGTTCCAAATATCAAAGCACTGGAAACTCTTCCGCCGGCCGAGATCGCAAAGATTGCTGCCGTTGTGATCGAGCCACTTATTCAGGGAGCGGCCGGAATGCGTCTGTGGCCGCCTGGCACACTGCGAGCCGTTCAAGAGTGGTGCAGGCGGGCCGATACACTGTTGATTGTTGATGAAGTCATGACCGGATTTGGGAGAACCGGCCGAATGTTTGCGAGCGAACATGAAGAAGCAATTCCAGATATGATGGTAATGGCTAAAGGATTGAGTGGAGGATACCTTCCACTCGCTATTACTTTGATATCTGAAAAACTATTTTCGGTCTTCGATGGTTCGGTAGCGGACGGTAAAGCGCTTGCCTACGGACACAGCTATACCGGAAATGCTCTTGCTTGCGCGGCGGCGAAGGCAAGCCTGGAGGTTTTCAAGAACGAACGCGTCTTGGAAACGTTGCAGCCGAAAATACAGCACCTAAGCTCGTCGCTCGCCGCTCTGGAGAAACTCCCCGGCGTAAGAGAAGTTCGGCAGTGTGGTTTTGTTGCCGGAATTGAGATCGAAGAGTCGCCGAACGGTCTCCAACCCAGCCTGGCCGCTGCTGTTTGTGTCGAGGCGCGCCGCCACGGTCTGCTGACCAGGCCCTTGGGGAATGTCATTGTTCTGATGCCGCCATTGTGCATTACCAGGGATCAGATAAGCAAAGCCGTGGAGGCTCTTCGTCTGTCGATTGCCGAAGTGTGGGGGCGCTCCCTCAGGGCCGCAAGGAACAATGCCGAAGAAGTTACGGCTTGATCAGCTTTTGGTCGGAAAGGGGCTATTTCCAAGCCGCGAGCAGGCGCGGCGTGCGGTGATGGCCGGCGATGTAAAGGTGGGCACGCGAATTGCGATGAAGCCCTCTGAGTTGCTAGAAGAAGAAGCGCCGATCTCAACAAAACCGACACGCAAATACGTGGGACGGGGTGCGCTAAAGTTAGAAAGCGCTCTCGATTATTTCAAAATCGACGTGCGTGAGAAAACGGCGCTGGATATCGGCGCTTCGACCGGTGGTTTTACGGATTGCATGTTACAACGCGGCGCTGAGAAAGTTTATGCGGTCGATGTTGGCCATGGCCAATTAAACTGGAAACTGCGAAACGATCCTCGCGTGATTGTTCTCGAAAAAGTCAATGCGCGATCTCTCTCGCGCGGACACGTTCCGGAGCTTGTCGATCTTTGCGTGATTGATGTTTCCTTTATCTCGCTGACCTTAGTCCTGCCAAACGCATTCGACTTGATAACTCCAACCGGCGTGATTCTTGCATTGATCAAACCACAGTTCGAGCTGCAACGCGCGGACGTGGGCAGGGGCGGAATTGTTCGCGAGCAGGAACTGCACCGAAAGGCGCAGGACAAGATAGTCCAGTTCGTCATGTATTCAGGCCATGTGGTGACCGGAATTGTTCCATCTGCTATCAAAGGCGCGGACGGTAACCAGGAATTTTTCGCATGCATCCGAAAACGATTGGCATAATTGCGCACACAGGGAAACCGGGTGTCGGTGACCTGGTCAATGCAATCACCCGGGAGCTCGGTCGTTTTTCAATCACGGCTTTGCTTGAAAA
>JBKPOB010000137.1:0-7630 GCA_046732875.1 Verrucomicrobiota bacterium
TGACAGTGAAAAGACCTCCCGAAAAGCGACGGCAGTTCTTGCAATGGCAGGCGATGACGGTTGGACGGAGAGGGCCAACGACCGTGTACCGGACTGAGCCGCAGAGACAGCGTCCCGACTTGCGACCTTTGCGTTTGAGAATGGGTAAGCGGGCCTAACTAGATTTAGACTGCAACCGGCTGTCTATTTCAGCCTGAGGCGGCGTTGGTGTTGGCTCTGACTCTTCTTGTGCTGGCGCTTCCTCAGTTGGCGGTGACGCCTCTGGTGCTGGCTCTTCCTCTTCTAGTGTTGGCTCTTCCTCTTGTAGTGTTGGCTCTTCCTCTTGTAGTGTTGGTTCTTCCTCTTGTAGTGTCGGCGCTGGCGAAGCTGTAGCGACTGCTGGCGTTTCTATTGGTGAGGGCGCTGGCGTTGCGACTGCTAGCGGTGCGGGCTGCAGCATGCCGTTGGCCTTCCCCCGCGACGAGAACCACGAAGTTACCGCTGCGCCAATAAAAGCACCAATGACCGCAGCAATCAAAGTGTACCAAATCAACTGTCGATGGTGGCGTTTTTCCTGCTCGTCGCTCGGGGACGCCTCTGCACGTCGCTTCACAAGTGCGTCGCGCACCATTCTGCGCTGTTCACTGCCCTCCGACCACTTGTGCATCTCGGCTTCGAGCTGCGTGTCCGTGGTGCAGTTTCGAATTCGCCCTTCCAAGTACTTTCGCTCTTCGTTGGTCATGGCTTTACTGCGCCAGCCGTTATACCGCCGCCAACAATGACACCGATCAGGCCGAAAAGGGCTGTTAGTATGTTCGGGTCAATCTGAGGCACGTTCGTCCGCCTCTCTCATAATTTCGGGAAAGCAATCCTTTCGATCATGTTTTCAGCTTCACCGTAAACGCGGATCACAGCGTCATGTGATCGGCTGTGACTGCCGTGTTAAAGGGGGGTGCGTAGCTACTGCGACGCTTGCAAATGTGACACGTCGCTTCTTGCGCAGCGTTCTCCATTGGAAGTTGTTTGGTTAAAATCAGCAAGCCGTGACGCCGGATGCGTCGCAGACCGCTAATTCCGCAGAGTGTGTAATCCTGATGAGAAACTGCGAGGTGCGTTACGCCTGTTCGATCATTTCGTATCACGTCCGCCAGCGTTCTTGTCCACTTCTCGAGTAATTGTCGGTTGTCCGAGTGGTTGTTCATGGAACACTCCCGCCGCCTCTTGAACTCGCCCCAAGGTGGTGCGTCTGCAGATCGAGAGTATGGTGCGAATCTCTTCTATAGATTCAACGTATCTGATCGCATTCGTGGTTGCGTCCGGGCCATACCTCAGCCGACGAATGGCAGCCGATCGGAGATTAGATCAAAGCCGCGTCTATCTTTGCGCGGTCTGATTTCGTAAATGTACGTTTTTCTGCAAAACAAGATCTAGGATATCAGGTTTAATTCTTTGCAACGACTGCGAGCGTGCACCGGTGCGGAGAGGCGGTTCTTGGAGGCCGTGCTGATTCATAACACCGCGCCAGGTTAAGTCCCCGTTTGATTCCTGGCACTCGTGGTTCGTTGCACTGCATCGCGGGGCTATTCAATCACAAAGCCCCGCGAGCCGTAAAGCGCGCTGTGCGTGCTTTCGCTCTGGCGAGATTCGGATTCTGGATTCAACTGGCGCTGAAGGTGCGCGATCGTCAGGAATTCCGACATCATCACAATTAACAAAAAATTTTTGGGCGCACAACGCCGCTTAGATAAGGAATCCTCCGACAGTGAGTTTGTGAAAAAGAGCCGCTGAAAACGCGGCTGACTCCCTTCGTTGGCGCGCATTCATCCATAAGCGCGTGAGCCGTAAGGTGTGCACGGTTCGTAGATAAATCGGCGCCTTGGATTGCGCCGGGATTCATCTGCAATGCCTTTGCGATCTTGTGCAGCGGGCCGAACACGGCTCTCGAGGAATTTCCTGTTGCCTACTCGTAGGTGCAAATTGTAGCGCGAAGTCAGATTTTTTTGGACTGAATTTTCTTTCCGCAACAAATGGAGTGATTGCACTGTTGTGGATGGTGATGATGGGGGCTTTGGTTTGCCGACGTGCGGAAAAGGGCCTCCGCAACGGGGTCTGGAGCTTCTCGGATTTGCCATACGAACTCGTCGGTCGTCCGTTATCGTCTTTGCGAGATGAACTGCAACCAAAATATTGAGCAGCCGCGGGAATGCCAAATCGTAGGATACCGTGACGACCGTCAGAACAATTTACGATTTGGCCCTAAACGCTTCAAAAAATTTAGTCATTCTGTTAAATTGTAACCTCCTAGTAAATGGATACTTACCAGCCGTCGGTGAAGATGCCGCCTTTGGGCCCAAGACTTGCTTCCATCAATTTCGACGACGGTCTTCAAATTGTGAGGGGCATATCCGTAATCTTTCCGGCATTCAACGAGGAAGCCAATATCAGATGCACAATAGAAACAGCGATAAAGGTCCTTCCCAAGATTGCCAGGAGATGGGAGATCATCGTTGTGAACGACGGCAGCACCGATGACACTGCTCTGATCTGCGATCAGTTAAAAGCTCGATATCCAAAAGTTAATGTGATCCACCACCAACAAAACAAGGGATACGGCGCAGCACTTAAAAGCGGAATAATGTCAACCAAGTATGATCTCATCTTCTTCTCCGATTCCGATGGCCAGTTCGATTTTAACGAGCTTCAGCAACTAATTTATTGGTCGGAGGATTTTGACATTATCGTGGGCTACCGCGCAAAACGACAGGATCCGTTTTACCGCCGTTTGAATGCACTGGGATGGAATGTACTGGTCCGCCTGCTCCTGGGCATCAAAATTCGAGACATCGATTGTGCGTTCAAATTGTTCCGGCGTTCGGTTTTTGATCACATCCAGATCAGGTGCGTAGGCGCAATGGTCAACACCGAAATCCTTGCGCAGGCCGAACAGCTTGGCATGCGAATACGCCAAGTTAAAGTAAGCCATTTCCCGCGGCGTTACGGAAAACAATCCGGTGCGAATCCGCACGTTATTGCCGTGGCATTTCGTGAACTTTGTCGACTTTGGCGAAAGCTTCGTCGTGTGAAACCGGATCAGGCGGGGCTCAATTCCGCAGTCATGGAACCTCCGAACTGCCCAATTTTATCAGATCCTGTAAGTAAACAGTCGTCAGACACCACGCAGATCTTGCAACCGTGACATATCAGCTCGAGCCATATGCAAAAGCAAGAGTGCCCTAACCCAAGAAACACGTCTTCACCCGAATCCATGCGCGATCCAGTCTTGCCGGTTCGTTGCGGAGAAGCCAGCAGTCAACCCAGAGCCTTTGCATCTGGCGCGTCGCAGCATTGAATCACAAACGCGAGCGCACGCGCAAAGCGCATTCGCGTCATCCCGCGCATGTCGGGCCGCTTTTCTCGAGTTTCCGGTGACGTGGCAGTAAATTCTGTCATTCCTGCAAAATACCTGCGGACTTCGGCCTCCAGTTTACGGACAAGTAATTATAGAAGGCCTTTTCCCATGATACTTGGATTCTTCGCTAATCGAAATCGTCGGGTCTTACCAAAAGCGCACCTCCCTGAGCTGCGGCACCAAGAGGAAGACAGGAAGGGATAGTCCCGGCCTTTTGTCCATGAGATGAAAGAGACATTCTGGAGTAAACTGCGCGAGTTAAGGGCGCTGCGCCGACGTTGCAAACAGATCAAGCTTCAACAGCAACAGAATCGGCTCCGAAATCAAGTGGATATGGCGGAATGCAGCGCCTTGCTAAAGGCTCCCTAGGCTGAAATAGTTCAGCCCGCTTCGAGCTATTCGCTTGTTACTGGGACTCACGGCAGATGCCCGGCAAGTTTAGGTTGGGGCTGGATCTCAGCTCTCGCAACCGGTGTTCCTGAGTAAAGAGCAAGCGATTGATTACGCCATGTGCCGTGCCTGCTTTCGCTCGGGTGAGATCCGCGTACTCGATTCAATTGGCGCAGTTGAGCGCGTAATTCCGTTCAATGAGGCGGAGCGAAAACTGTAAGGCGAGATGCAGGCTTGATTTTGTTCGCCAAGTCCATTTGGACGAGCGGGCGCGAATCTGCCTCTGATGAAACCCGACGATGTTCCGCCAGATGTGCCACCCGCGTCACTCAATCCGGAGAAAGATCCCGACGAGTGGGTGACAAAGAATGAAGCGATGACTGGCCCGCAGCGGTCGTATCTCCAGACGCTGCCGCGAAGCCGGGGAAGAATTCAACGAAAATTGGACCAAAGCAGAAGCTTCGAAAAAGATCGAGGAACTGCAGCAAAAAACTGGTCGCGGCAAGAGCGGTACCGCCAACACCTAAGTAGGCCTTACGTGCCGATTGCAGCCGGGGATTCATGAACGACGCCGGGCAGGGAACCAATCCGGCGAGCTATGCGATATCCTTGCGTGAAGAATCCTTTTCGTCGCCCATGCCCACCACAATTGCCGAAGCTGCTAGGCGCGGCCGCTGTTGGCGGGGCGGCTACACTCTTTCTCGCTCGCAATTTCTTTCCTACAGAAAAGAAAATCCATCACGAGATCATCACGAACTATGTGGTCGGGGACGATGTCTTCGTCCGGATGATGGGAAACATGTTCGGGCCACCCTTGCTGAAAGGCAACAAAGTGACCGCTCTCGAAAATGGCGATCAAATTTTTCCTGCTTTGCTCGAGGCGATCCGTTCCGCGCAGCGGACCATCACGTTCGAGAACTTCCTGTTCAGAGAAGGCGAGGTGTCGGATGCATTTGCGGAAGCGCTGGCGGAGCGCTCCTGGGCGGGCGTAAAAGTGCATTTTCTTCAAGATGCCCTGGGTTGCGATTGCCTTCATGGGCGCGCCATGAATCTGGTTCGCCAGGCCGGCGTGCAGCTCGAAATCTTCCGGTTCATCAATATGGCGATCAATTTTCGCACGCATCGCAAGCTTCTCATTATTGATGGTCGAACTGGTTACCTCGGTGGAACGGGAATCGCGGACGACTGGAAGGGCGACGGTCGCACCCATGGCTTCTGGCGTGATTCGCATTACCGTCTGGAGGGTCCAGCCGTCTCGCAGATGCAGCAGGCGTTCATGGATAATTGGCTCCAGACGCGCGCGGAGTTGCTCCACGGTGACGAGTATTTTCCAGAATTGAAACCTGCAGGTGACGACATTTGTCAGGTCTTCAAAAGCTCTGCCGGCGAAGGCTCGGACAGCGCCCGCTTGATGTTGCTGGTCTCGATCGCTGCCGCTCGCCGCCACATTCGGATCGCAAACGCTTACTTCATTCCCGACAGACTCTGCACGCAAACCTTGGTCGATGCACTCCGGCGGGGAGTGAAAGTCGAAATCATCACGCCCGGCCCTGACATTGACGCGAAGTGGGTTCGTGCGGTCGGAACGACGCGTTGGAGACGATTGCTGGAAGCAGGTGCCCGCTTTTATGAATACCGGCCCGCGCGGTTTCATTGCAAATATCTGCTCGTGGACGATTGCTGGGCGTCTGTCGGTTCGGCGAATCTCGACAACCGCTCCTTGTCTCTGAACGAGGAGGCGAATTTAAACGTGCTTGATAAGAAATTTGTCACCGCGCACACGCGAGTCTTCGAAGAGGACAAGAGTCACTCCCGCGAGATTACGCTGGACGATTGGCGGCGGAGACCCTGGGGCGAGAAGATCAAAGGGCGGATCGGATCGCTGCTCGCCTCGCAGATGTGAGGCTCTAGGAGATGACAAGCAAACCCACCGAGCGATTACGTGTCGCCACCTACAACGTCCACGGTTGTGTCGGGATGGACGGGCAACGCTCGGAAAGTCGCATCGCGGAAGTGATCGCGAGCATGTCGGCTGACATTGTGGGCCTGCAAGAACTGGATCTTGGCCGGGCACGTTCCGCACACACCGACCAGGCAGGGCTGATCGCTGAAGAGCTCGGTTGGAAATATCACTTTCATCCGGCAATGCGCAGCGGTGCCGAGCAGTACGGCAACGCCATCGTAAGCCGTTTTCCGATCGCGCTGAAACGCGCCGCCGAGATGCCGGGTTCGCCGCCCTGGTACTGTCGCGAGCAGCGGAGCGCCATCTGGATGCAGGCGGAAACCGATCTCGGCCCGGTGCACATTATCAATAGTCATTTCGGCCTTGGTCGTAGCGAGCGCAGCTTGCAGGCGAAACAACTAATTGGACCAGCCTGGCTCGGCTCTGTCCCACCGGACGAACCGGCAATTTTACTTGGAGATTTCAACAGCGTGCGGACCTCGCGCGCTTACCGGCTCATAGAGGCGCGTCTGCGTGACGTGCGAACGCTCGTTAGGCCGCTGAGGGCATTCCGCACCTTTCCGACCCATTTCCCTTCTCTCGCGGTCGATCACATTTTCGTGAACCCCGCCCTATGTCCGACACATCTCAACGTCTATCGCACGCCGCTCGCGCGTCTGGCATCGGATCATTTCCCGCTCGTTTGCGAGTTGACGCTTAATCCAACAATGGAGCTGATGGGATCAGCGACATAGAAGGTAAAGCTGCGAGGGAAGCAGCGAGCGAGTGCGGGAAGCGAACGAGTTTCAATGAGTTCTGCGAGACGCGATGACGCGACTTAAATGAGTATTGAACCAGCGCGATGGAAAGCGTTTCGTCGCGCACCCGATGAAAAGCTGACTGCGTTTCTGGAACTGGAAGCGGCGGTTTGAGCTCCGTGCGAACCAAAAATGCTCCCGTTTCAGGGCTAGGTCTGGCGTTTTGATTGTCGCCGGGCTATTCGAGGGTGAAATAGTGACGGCATTTCTCGAACTTCGGGCGCAGAAATCCGTATGAAGTTCTTGAATGAGCAATTTGTTCCGGTGCAGTGCTCGACGTGGCAACCGTAAAAGCGACGCAATAACTCGCGGCATGACCGTCGGCATGACCGTGTATCCTTGGGGCGACAGATGCTCAAAGCTAGTCGGAATCAACATCGTAAAAATCTCGGAAGCGGACTACCGCGAGCATCCGGACTTGTGCATGAAAATTGTCGTTGAGGCGCTGCTCTCGCTTCCATCAGGATTTTATATGCTCGTTAACCATACTGAACCAGTGCCCTGCGTGATGGATATCCGGCTTACCGATAAGGGCTGTGGATTACGATTGAGACCTTTAGACAGAGAAAAGATCAACAGCATAAAGCAGCCTGCTTGCCTGCGCGTCGTGGTTGGGTGAAGAAAGACGACAATCAGTAGAGCTGTCGAGCGCGGCCCGACGGAATGCACTGTTGCGCCTAGTGAAATGGACCATTCCGAAACGGCTGGCAATTGTACGAGGCGCCAGGTGCCCAGCAAACGTTCCTTAGTCAAGAGCAAGCGATTGACTACGCTACTTGCCGGGCGTGAAAGGTACAGCTAGCGCGTGATCAGCAGTCATTTAACGACCATAACCTTCGAAATTTCTACGTAATGGCATTCGGCCGTTTGTTTCCACGTGCCGGTCACGCGGACTGTCGATTTATTTTTCGCCGCCCCGTCGAGCACGTCTGTCCCATGTTTGGTCTTCGGGTAAATCTTCACGTCTTCGCCATTTTCGGGGTGTAAGGCCCAGCGCAGGCCGGTAACCATACAGATATCGACGTTGTTCTTTATCACTGTCCCGCTTCTGTTAAACGATTGGCCGGCTTTCGGCGTTTTTGTATCGCTGGA
>JBKPOB010000138.1:0-22191 GCA_046732875.1 Verrucomicrobiota bacterium
GAAGATCGACAAGATGAACAGCTCGGGCGTAAAGAAACCGATCAAAACGTGGTCGCGGCGCTCGATGGTGACGCCGGATTTTGTCGGCCATACGTTTTTGGTGCATAACGGAAAGACGTTTAGTTCCGTTTTCGTTACCGAGAACATGGTCGGTCATAAACTCGGCGAATTTTCGCCTACGCGCGTGTTTAAGAAGCACGGTTCGCATACGGCGAAGGTGACGAAATAGTTTTTAGTAACGAGTTGATAGTTGATTGAATAAACCTGTGCGTGTTGCCAAGGTGAACCTATTAACAATCAACTATCGACTAACGACTCTTGTGATAGTGGGCTGCGTTACGCTGGCGCAAGCGCTGGCGGCAGAGGGAAATAGTTCTTTGTCAGAATCAAAAACTGAAAATGCGGGAGCGAGCGATAGTGCGGCGGCGAATTCCAAATCCCGAAAACTTTCGGGGCTACCTTCAGAGGTGACGGCGACCGCTTTGCTCCGCCAAAATGAGGACTTGCAAAGGCAATTATCAATTGCCCAGGAATCGTTGAAGGCGTTGACCAGCAGCCTGGCGGAGTCCAATGCGGAGGCGGAATTGTTTCGCCGCAAATATTCCGATTTGCAATTGCAAATGGAGGCACTGGGGCTTGCATCGGCGAACAAAGATCGGGCGAAACTGGAGCAACGTTTACTGGCTGCAGTAAGTGATCTCCAACTTGCGCAGAAGGAGCGCGACGAGTATCGCGACCAGATGCTGCGCCTGGACGAGGCGGTGCTGTGTTACTTGAAAACGTCGCAGAGCGGTGATGCCAAGGCGCGGATGGACGTTGAGACTCAGCTGCGCAGCATCGACAAGTTGGTCACAAAGTCCGCGAATGCGCTGGAGTCGCCTGAGTCAAGTTTGATGGACGGGAACGTGATCAGCGTGAAGGATGAGTGGTCGTTCGTAGTTGGTAACCTTGGCGAAAAACAAGGCGTCAAAATTGGGATGCCAATGCGAGTGATACGCGGCGATCAAAGGATCGCGACGTTACGAGTAATCGATGTACGACAAAGGATCTGCGGCGCCGTGATTCAGGAAATGGATTCAAAGAAGGAGAGAATAAAAGTAGGAGACCGCCTCCAGGTGGATGCGCAACCGAACGTGAGTGTGCGATGAAATAAAGTCGAAATGTTAAAAGAGTTACAAAGTTAAAACGGAAGAGATCCTAGCTTTGTAACGTTGCAACCCTTTTAACCTTTTAACTTCTGCGGAAGCAATGGAAGTCAGATCGATATACAAGTATGCGCGGATTTCGCCGTTTAAGGCGCGCGAAGTCACGCGTGAGATCCAGGGGCTGCCGGTCTCGGCAGCACTCGATCTACTTGCTTTTACGCCCAAGAAGGCGGCGTTCCTGATCAACAAGACGCTGAAAAGTGCGATCGCTAATGCCGAGAACAACGCAAACCTCAAACCGGACGGATTGGTTGTCAAAGAGGCGATCGTAGGTGAAGGCCCGACGTTCAAGCGAATCATGGCGCGCGCCCGAGGTAGCGCGAGCCGGATTTTGAAGCGTACCAGCCATATTCGAATCGTGCTTACTGACGAAATTAAGATTGAGACACGCGAGACTAGAAGAGCGAAACAGAAAGCAGAACAGAGGGCGGAGAAAAAGAAAGAAAGCGCAGCCGGCGAAGCAACCGAAAAGCCGACGGCGGAAAAAAAGCCGCGAGCGAAAAAGGCGGCGAGGAAAACAAACAAGTAATTTTTAGTTATGGGACAAAAAGTTAATCCGATTGGCTTTCGCCTAGGTGTGAACCGCGACTGGCGCTCGCGCTGGTATGCCTCGCCTCAGGAGCTACCGGAATTTTTGCACTCCGATCTGGAGATTCGGAATTACGTGAAGAAGAAGCTGCAGTACGCCGCTGTCTCGAAGATTGTGATCGAGCGGGCCTGGAACAGTATCCGCGTAACCATTTTTACTGCGCGCCCGGGAATCGTGATCGGACGCAAGGGCGCGGAGATCGAGAAAATGACCGAAGAGATTTCCAAGATGGCGCAGGGCAAGCAAGTCAAGATCGATATTCAGGAGATCAAGACCCCGGAGCTCGATGCGCAACTGGTGGCGGAGAATGTGGCGCTGCAGATTGAGCGGCGCATTGCTTACCGCCGCGCAATGAAGAAAGCCGTGCAGACGGCGATGGATTTTGGCGCCGAAGGAATTCGGCTCCGGTGTTCAGGCCGGCTTAACGGCGCGGAAATTTCGCGCTCGGAATGGTATCGGGAGGGCAAAGTTCCGCTGCATACGCTGCGGACGCCGGTCGATTACGGGTTTGCCGAAGCTAATACCGTTTACGGCAAAATCGGAGTCAAGTGTTGGATTTGTAAGAAGGAAGAGCCAGCGCCCCAGCCGGCTTCTCCACCTCCACCGCCGCCAGCTCCAGCACCAGAGCCGGCTGAAGTCTAAGGAGAAAATTATGCCGTTGATGCCAAAACGCGTGAAGTATCGAAAGTCCCAGCGGGGAAGCCGCAAGGGAACCGCTTCGCGCAATCTCAAGATCGATTTTGGCGAGTTCGGATTGCAAACACTCGAACGCGCGTGGATCACGAACACGCAATTGGAAGCCGCGCGTGTCGCGCTCACCCGTAACATGAAGCGCAAGGGCAAACTCTGGATCCGGATTTTCCCGGATAAATCGGTAACTTCGCGCCCACCGGAAACGCGCATGGGTAAAGGCAAAGGTCAGCCTGAATATTGGGTCGCGACGGTGCGACCTGGCAATATTTTGTTCGAGTTGGACGGTGTGCCGGAATCAGTGGCGCGTGAGTCCCTGCGTCTGGCTGCGGATAAATTGCCGGTGCGCACGAAGTTTCTCACACGCCACCACGTCAGGGCCGCTTAAGCGTCATGAAAATGAAAGAAATCACCGAGCTGAGCACGGGCGAGTTGTTGACAAAGAGACGGGACTTGCGCCAGGAAAGGCTTCACCTGCGTCTGCAGCAACAGAGCGGTCAGCTGGAGCAGCCAAGCAGGTTGCGCCTGCTGCGTCGGGACATTGCCCGGATCGAAACGGAGCTATCGCAGCGCGACAAACAAACTGAAGCGAAGTAATTATGGCTGACGAACTTCAACCGCAATCTGCTGCCGCTCCTACAAATCGTGGCTCGCGTAAGACGCGCACCGGCGAAGTGGTCTCCAGCGGTATGAACAAAACAATCGTGGTGCGCACGGTGACGCGTGTGCCGCATCCGAAGTTCGGCAAGATCGTCAAACAGATGAAAAAATTCTATGCGCACGACGAGCAGAATGAGGCAAAAACTGGTGACAGGGTTCGCATCATGGAGACTCGGCCGCTCAGCAAGCTGAAGCGTTGGCGTCTGGTGGAAGTTATCCAAAAGTAACTATCGATTTTATGGTACAAATTCGATCCAGATTGGATGTGGCGGACAATAGCGGTGCGCGCATGGCCACAATGATTGGCGTGATTGGCAAAGCCACCCGTTACGCAGGGATCGGCGATGTGATTACTGCCAACGTCAAGGAAGCAAGCGCAACCGGCGCAGTGAAGAAGGGCGAAGTCGTGCGTGCAGTGCTCGTTCGCACCAGGCAACCGATCCGGCGCGAGGATGGGTCGCTACTACGCTTCGATAACAACGCCATCGTGATTATCGACAAAGATTTGAATCCCCGCGGCACGCGCATTTTTGGACCGGTCGCCCGAGAATTGCGTGAGCGGAATTTCATGAAAATTGTGTCGCTCGCTCCGGAGGTGCTGTGATGAACGACGCAGTTAGGGTTACGAGTGGAAGTCAGGCATCTTGCCTGAGCCGGCCGACATGCTTCCAGCGTGTCGCTGTGGTTCGAGTGTCGACAAGCAAGATGCTTGTCGGTCGAGACAGGCTGGAAGCCTGTCCTCCAAGTTTATGAATCGCCTCAAGTGTCACGTTAAAAAAGGCGACCAAGTCGAGGTCATCTCCGGGAATTTCCGCGGCTCTTCAGGAAGAGTCCTGGCGGTGTTTCCGGGAAAACAGCGTGTTCTCGTCGAAGGCGTCCGGATCATCAAGAAACACCTGCGAAAATCCCAGGATAATCCGAGCGGGAAAATCGCCGAACGTGAAGGGCCCATTCATATTTCCAACGTGAAATTGATCGAACGCGAGAAGAAGACTGAGAAAAAGGTGGCGAAGAAATCGAAGAAGGAAAAAGAAGAGCAGAAAGCAGCCTAGAATGTCTCGACCTCGCTCGACATGACAAACTGAAAAAATGGAAAACGAATTTCATCGCCATTACAAAGAGCGCGTTATGCCGGCGCTGGAAAAGCTGCACGGCTACAAAAACGTTCATCAGGTTCCAAGGGTCGAAAAAGTCGTCATTAACACTTCGGTCGGCTCGCAATCTGATGTGAAGCAAGCGCTGGAAGAAGCGAAAGCCGAGCTGGCATTGATCACGGGCCAGCGCCCTGTGGAGACACTGGCCAAGAAGAGCATTTCCAATTTCAAGTTGCGCAAAGGCCAGGCCATTGGCGCGAGGGTGACCCTCCGTGGAGAGCGCATGTACGAGTTCCTCGAACGCTTCATCAAAGCCGCGCTGCCGCGTATCCGGGATTTTCGCGGTGTTTCTCCGCGGTGTTTTGATAGCCATGGTAACTATACGCTTGGAATTTCCGATCAATCGATTTTTCCGGAGGTTGAGCTTGATAAAATCAAGCGCAACATCGGATTTGATGTTACAATCGTCACCACGGCGCGGACCAACGAGGAAGCCAAATCGCTGTTAAGCGAAATGGGAATGCCGTTTAGCGACCGGGCAAAGAAGCCCGCCGCGCAAGTCGCCTGATTTTCATGAGTACTGTTACTGATCCAATTGCCGATTTTTTGGCGCGTGTCCGCAATGGGACACGTGCGCAGAAATTGGAGGTGCTGATCCCGTACTCGAAGATCAAGGCCGAGATCGCGCGCATCCTGAAGGATGAAGGTTACATTTCCGATTACTCGATTGACACGAGCGCGGCGCATCCGCGCATCAAAATCACCAACAAATTCGTGAACCGCTCGAGCGCCATTGCAGGGCTCCGGCGGGTGAGCCGCCCGGGATTGCGGCGGTATGTGAGTGCCGATGAAATCCCGCGAGTTCTGGGTGGAATGGGTTTGGCGATTCTTTCCACGTCACGCGGCGTTTTATCAGGGCGCGAAGCGCGGAAGCAAAAAGTCGGCGGCGAGCTACTGGCCTACGTTTGGTAAATTTTATGTCACGAATTGGAAACAAGGCGGTCGAGATTCCCGACAAAGTCAAAGTGAACATTGACGAAGCGGGAGCGGTCTCGGTGGAGGGGCCCAAGGGAAAGCTTCACTGGAAACTTCCCCGTCAAATCCGGGCCAGCGTCCAGGACAACCGGGTGTCCGTAGTGCGCGGAGCAGAATCACGCAGCGTGAAAGCGTTGCATGGGCTTTCGCGCAGCCTCGTGCACAACATGGTGCAGGGTGTGAGCGAGGGGTTTACCAAGCAACTCGAGATCGAAGGAGTTGGTTTCAAGGCTGCCGTCCAGGGATCTACCCTTAATTTGAGCCTCGGTTTCTCTCATCCGGTTCCATTTTCGATTCCGAAAGACATTAAAATCACCGTCGCGGAAAACACTAAGATTACCGTCCAGGGTGTGGACAAAAAATTGGTTGGCCAGGTGGCGGCTGACATCCGTCGTTTTTATCCTCCGGAACCGTACAAGGGCAAAGGCGTTCGCTATGCGGGCGAGCAGATTCGTCGCAAGGTGGGCAAGACCGTTCAATAATTATGGCGACGTTTCGTAAAGCCGCGCGGCAGCGTGTTCATCAAAGGCTCAGGAAAAAAGTGGCAGGCACAGCAGAACGGCCTCGGCTCTCAGTTCATTTCTCTGGCAAACATGTTTACGCTCAGGTGATCGACGACAATTCCGGACGAACGCTGGCAGCTGCATCGACTGCTGAGCGCTCCTTAGTGGGCAAAGATAAAGCCGCTGCAAACAAGACCACGGCGGAACAAGTCGGTAAGGCAATAGCGGAACGTTCGCTGGCGAAGAAACTCGAGCGAGTCGTTTTTGATAGGGGCGGGTTCCTTTACCACGGAAAAGTGAAAGCATTAGCAGACGCGGCGCGCGCAGGCGGCTTAAAATTTTAATTCATGGCTCAAA
Source organism: Verrucomicrobiota bacterium (assembly GCA_046732875.1). GTDB lineage: Bacteria > Verrucomicrobiota > Verrucomicrobiia > Chthoniobacterales > UBA10450 > Udaeobacter. The sequence goes on from JBKPOB010000138.1 coordinate 6,134, forward strand.
CAACCTCAGGCAGACGACCGGACATGCGCAGGCCAGACAAGGCTCCCGCGGCAAAGGGCGACACGACCGAGAAAGTCGTGTTCATCAACCGCTGCGCGAAAGTCGTGAAAGGCGGACGTCGTTTCAGCTTCAGCGCATTGATCGTTGCTGGAGATCACGATGGCAAAGTTGGATGCGGATTTGGCAAGGCCAACGAAGTATCAGAGGCCATTCGAAAGGCCTCCGAGGCAGCGCGCAAAGCAATGGAAAAAGTTTCATTGAACGAAAACACAATTCCGCACGAGGTAATCGGCGAATACGACGGAGCGCGAGTACTCTTGCGCCCCGCATCGCCGGGGACCGGGGTCATCGCCGGGGGCGGTGTGCGAGCCGTAGCTGAAGCGGCCGGCATCCGCGACGTGCTGGCCAAGTCGCTTGGGTCAAGTAATCACGCCAACGTAGTGAAAGCGACGATCGCTGCATTGAAATCACTTCGGCGACGTGACGAAATTTTTAAAGTACGCGGAATTCATTTCAGCGATGGAAAAGGTGAGCAACATAATGCGTCTTCATAATTTGCAACCGCGTCCTGGTTCGCGACATCGCGTTAAGCGGCTGGGTTGCGGCGAGAGTTCAGGGCACGGAAAGACGAGTGGCAAGGGTAACAAGGGGCAGAAGGCGCGCTCGGGCGGGAGCATTCGCCTGGGGTTCGAAGGCGGGCAGATGCCGTTGATCAGGCGATTGCCGAAGCGAGGATTTAATAACGCCGCGTTTCACAAGCGGTACGCGATCATCAATCTTGATGATCTCAATGCATTTAAGGCTGGAACTGCTGTGAACGAACAACTGCTGCGTGAGTCGAAACTCGTCCGCGGTGATTTCGTAGGAATAAAAATCCTTGGTGACGGGGAATTAAAGCATGGCCTGAAGGTGGAAGCTGATAAAGTCAGCGCGGCAGCGCGGGAAAAAATCGAGAAGGCTGGAGGGACGATTAGTCTGCGTGAGAAATCAGGGCGCCCTCATGTTGCTGCGGCACCTGAAGCTTCGGCGAAAGAATCAGCCCCCGAAGCTGCATCAGCGGGCACACGGAAGAAGAAATCGTCCAAAAAGACCTCGGCCAAAGCAAAAAAGAAAGCATCGCGGGAAAGCTAGCTTCCGGCACAGGATGTTTCACATTTAGCGGATGGTTTCGGCGTTTCTCAACACGGTCAAGATACCTGAATTGCGCCGGCGCATTTTGTTTACGCTGGCAGTAATTGTGATTGTGCGCTTAGGAGCGGCGATCACAACACCCGGCGTCAACCAGGCTGTGCTGCAGGAGTGGTTTCGCACCTCACTGGAACAACGCTCTGGAGGCGGTCTCGCTGCGCTTTTTAATCTATTCAGTGGCGGCGCGCTCGAAAACTGCGCGGTCTTTTCTCTGGGCATCATGCCTTACATCAGCGCTTCGATCATGATGCAGCTATTGACTGCGGTGATCCCCCAGCTTGGCAGACTCGCACGCGAAGATGGTGGCCGGCAAAAAATCATGCAGTTGACGCGCTATGCCACAGTAGGGCTGTGCATTTTTCAAGGGTATTTACTGGCGCTGTCGTTCCAGCACCCGGAATCGTACCACACCATGCTGCCGGGGATCATGGATACCATCCACAACCTAGGAATTCCGCTGGTGAGTGATCTTGGCTGGAAGTTTCGAATTGTAACGGTGGTTTCCCTGACGACTGGGACACTTTTATTGATGTGGCTGGGTGACCAAATTACCGAGCGCGGCATTGGAAACGGGATCTCGCTTATCATCACCGTCGGCATTGTGGCGCGTCTGCCCGCTGCACTCGCTCAGGCGTGGAAGACCTTCGTGCCCTCGGGACAGACTGGGTCGAGCCAGGTGAATCCGATGGTTCTTGTGTTGCTCGTGTTTTTCTTAATCGTCGTGATCGCCGCAGTGATCACGATTACGCAGGGCGTACGGAAGATTACTGTCCAGTATGCAAAGCGCGTGGTTGGCCGCAAAATGTACGGGGGCCAAACGCAATACATGCCATTAAAAGTGAATTACGCCGGCGTGATGCCCATCATCTTCGCTTGGGCGCTGCTTCTCTTTCCAGCTACCATCGTTCAGTACGGATTCAAAGGCAGCCCCACGGCTAATCGGATCGCCAGCGCGCTGTCCACTGGCTGGCCACATTACGTCGCTTTGGCGGCAATGATTTTCTTTTTCAGTTATTTCTGGGTTGCGACGCAATTTCAACCAACCCAAATCGCGGACGACCTGAAGAAATACGGCGGTTACATTCCGGGGGTGCGACCGGGAAAACCGACTGCCGATTTCCTTGATTTCACAATGACGCGACTAACGTTTGCCGGTGCGATTTTCCTGACGCTGATAGCGGTGTTGCCAAGTCTTCTGAGTCAGGGATTGAATGTGCCCATGATCACGGCGCAATTTTTTGGCGGCACAAGCTTGTTGATTATCGTGGGCGTCATGCTCGATACCATGCGCCAGGTGGAGACGCACCTTATTCAGCGGCATTATGACGGTTTCTTACGCAAAGGGCGCATTCGAGGGCGATCGTTTGACCGCGCTACTTACAGCCGTGGCGAAGCGGCAGCGAGCGGCACGCTAATGTGGTTGTACGTGGGGATCGCGGTGGTCTTTATCGTGGGCATGGCCATTTTCCTTTCTGGGCGATAGGTGAAAAGACGGCTCGTTCTTCTCGGCGCGCCCGGTTCCGGCAAAGGGACCCAGGCAGAAATGATTACGCGCCAATTCGGCATTCCCGTTACGTCGCCAGGCGCAATCTTGCGGCGTGAAAGAGACCTCGGAACGCCGTTGGGAAAGAAGACGGGTGAAGTGCTGCAAAGCGGCGGATTAGTGTCTGACAAAATCATCGTCGAATTAATCGAAGACTGGTTGCGCCTGCATGGTGGTCACGGGTTCGTATTCGATGGTTTTCCCCGGACGCTGCGCCAGGCAGAAAGCTTAATGACTATTCTGGCGCGATTGCGTACTGCTTTAGATTTGGCGATCTGGCTTGAGGTATCGGAACAGACCGTACGCGATCGCATCGCCGGGCGACTTCAATGTGGCGAATGCGGCTTTACTACCAGCGCATCGAGCGCGCAGTTTTCAGAACGTGCTGTTTGTCCTTATTGCGATGGCCCGCTAGTGCGCCGCAGCGACGACGATCTCAGCGTCTTGCAAACGCGCTTGCAAGAGTTCCGCACCAAGACCGAGCCGCTGGCATCCTTTTATGGAAAGACGTCGATACTGCATCGGATCGATGGCAACCGCGATCGCGACGCAGTCTTTGGCGATATTTCGCGGCTGATTGAAAACAAACGATGATTCCGATCAAGAACGCGAAAGAGATTGAGAAGATGCGGCAGGCGTGCCGCACCGCGAGCGATATCCTCGACCGCGTTAGTGATCTGGTTCGTCCCGGTATTACAACAAAAGAGGTGGACGAAGCGGCGGCCGACTTCATGAGCGACGCACACGTGAAAAGCGCATTTCTCGGTTATCGGCTAGGGCATCGGGTTTTTCCCGGCAACATTTGCATTTCGTTGAATGACGAAGTCGTGCATGGCATCGGCAGCCAACGGCGCATTCAATATGGCGACATCGTAAAACTTGACATTGGCATCATTCAGGATGGCTGGGTGGGGGACAACGCCACCACCGTACCGGTTGGGGTTGTTGATGAACGGACCGACCAATTGTTGCGTGTGACGGAAAACGCACTCGCACACGCAATTAGCGCCGCTCGTGAAGGTCGGCGCGTCGGCGATATCTGCGCTGAAATTGAGGATGAAGCGCGCCGCTTTGGTTTTTCAGTCGTACGCGAATTTGTTGGACACGGCGTAGGACGAAAAATGCATGAGGAGCCGCAAATCCCCAATTACGGCAAACGGGGCAGTGGTCCGAAGTTAAAGGCAGGCATGACGCTGGCAATTGAGCCAATGATTAACATCGGCACTTCCGACGTAAGACTACTCGACGACGGGTGGACAGTGCGGACGGCAGATGGAATGCCCTCGGCGCATTTCGAGCACACGGTTCTGGTCACGAAGGACGACCCAGAAATTCTGACATGGCGCGCAAAGACGCAATTGAAGTAGAGGGTACAGTCGTCGAGCTGCTGCCTAACACCATGTTTCGGGTCGAACTGGCCAACGGCCATCGTGTCCTGGCGCATATTTCCGGGAAAATGCGGCTGCACTTCATTCGGATCTTGCCAGGAGACAAAGTTATGCTAGAGATTTCACCCTACGATTTGTCGAAAGGGCGGATTACCTATCGCCAAAAATGACAGCGCGGAACCGGCTCCGCGTGTTCCTTGGGTTATGAAAGTACGACCATCAGTAAAAAGACTTTGTGCCAGTTGCAGGATTGTGAAGCGCAAGAATGTGGTGCGCGTTATCTGCAAGAACCCGCGCCATAAACAAAGACAAGGGTGATCGGTGAGAAATGATTAGTGATTGATTATGCCAAGATTACTAGGAGTTGAAATTCCAGCGGACAAGCGCATCGAGGCGTCGCTGACGTACATCTATGGAATCGGCTTTCAAACGGCCAGGCGCATTCTGGAACAAACCAATATCGATCCAAATTTGCGCGCAAAAAAGCTTACGCCGCAGCAATTGAACGAAATCATTCACGCGATCACGAACAGCAAAATCAAGATTGAAGGTGATTTGCGTCGCGAAGTGCAGGGTAATCTGAAACGTTTGCAGGCAATCAATTGTTATCGCGGCATCCGGCATCGGAAAGGCTTGCCCGTGCGCGGCCAGCGCACTTCGACAAATGCCCGGACGCGCAAGGGCCCACGCAAGACTGTAGGCGTGGTCCGAAATCCGGAAGCCAAAGCCGGGAAGGTTTAATAACTCATTAGAATTATGGCTGAGCCAGAGAATCCAACCAATCCAAGCCCAGAAGAAACGAAAACGAAGGAGCCAAAATCGGCGCCAGCTCCGACTGATTCGCGTGAAGGTGAGAAGCCGGCAGCCACAAAGACCGAAGCGCCGGCCAAACCTGCAAAAAAGGCAGGCAAACAAAAAAAGGAACAACCAGTTGCTGCCGCGCCCGCAACTTCAGAGAATCTTTCGCTTTCGGCTGATGACATTGAGAAGCCGAAGATCGTCAAGGCTAAAGGTAGCAAGAATGTTCACTCCGGTATCGCGCACGTTCTTTCGACTTTCAACAACACAATCGTGACGATTACAGACATGAAAGGCAACGTGATCGGGTGGTCGAGCGCCGGGAAGGTAGGCTTTAAAGGTTCGCGCAAGAGCACTGCCTACGCGGCACAAATGGTGGCGCAGGATGCTTCGCGGCAGGCGATGGGGCACGGCCTGAAAGAAGTGGAAGTCTTGGTGAAGGGACCTGGAGCCGGCCGAGAATCTGCAGTTCGAGCATTGCAGGCAGTAGGGCTCGATCTCACTGTCATCCGCGACGTGACGCCCGTGCCGCATAATGGTTGTCGCCCGCCAAAACAGCGCCGCGTTTGATACTCTCAGCTATCAACTATTAACTTTCTGATGGGCAGATACACAGGACCCAAAACCAAAGTGAGCCGGCGCTATGGCGTGCCGCTTTTTGGTTCATCCAAGGCGTTGGAGCGGAAGAATTATCCGCCCGGCATCCACGGTCCCCGAGGTGCTCGGCGCAAACAATCCGATTATGCCATTGCGCTTGGTGAAAAACAGAAGCTGCGTTATCAATACGGACTTCTCGAGCGGCAGTTCCGCCGCATTTTCCAAAGCGCACTGCGGAAGCGTGGTATTACAGGTGAAACACTTCTCCAGCTATTGGAGACGCGCCTCGATAACGTCGTTTACCGTCTTGGGCTGGCGAACACGCGCAGTGCTGCGCGCCAGCTTGTGTCCCACGGTCATGTGCTGGTGAACGGCCGCACGGTGAATATCGCTTCCTACAACGTGAAAGCAGGCGACGAGATCACCATCAAAGATAAACCGAAATCGCGTCAATTGGTTCTTCGTAACCTCGATCTCACACAAATTGTTCCCGTGCCCGATTGGTTAACGGTCGATCGCGATGCGCTCAGCGGCAAAGTGGCGCGCATCCCGTCTCGCGAAGAGATACAGCCAATCGTGAACGAACAGCTCATCGTCGAGCTGTATTCCCGATAGTCTGTAGGAATGCACCCTCACAAGGCGCTGGAGCCGACGCGTTAAAGCGCCCGGCTGACCTTCGGCGTTAGAATCGATGCCGTGAAGTTTTGGTTTTGGTTCCTCTGGTCTATCGATGCTGCGATTGCAGCAGTGGCGCTCTATTTCTTCTTTTCGCTCAGTGCCGGCGGCAGGGTAGGATCATTCAATCTTCTGCCATGGCTGGCGATCCTCGCCACTTTGGCAGCTGTGGTAGGAGGCAGCGTTTGGTTGCGCTCCGCCGGACAACATGCTGTGGCCATCGTTGTTCTTCTCCTCCTCGCGATTCCCGGAGCTCTGTCCATGTTGCTCCTTCTACTAGTTTTAGTTCTCCACCCGAATTTTCACTGACCCGGCGCATTCAGATCAATCGTCCCTACCTTCCAGGAATTCGAGCGCTTTGTCGTAACTTTTGCGCTGGAGATAATGTGCCAGTCGCGGATCGATCGGTTGCGGAAGCGCGGCTTGTAACGCATCGATCCTTTCCGAGATGGCGCGTAAGCGCGCGATGTGCTTTGCCTCATCACGGCGACTTTGTTCGTCGCGAATTACTGCGAGGCGTTCTCGCAAAGCCTGCGCTAAATCGGCAAGAGCGTTTTCCATCTCATCAATCACCAATGCACACAAATGAACACTAATTTACAAAGGAATTCCGAAAATTATTCGTGCCTGCCACGCCGTAGGTCGCCGCGGCGACCGAAGGCGGGTCCACTCGTGGTTAGTATTTCTCGGTTCAACGCCGACCGGTCTCCGAGAGCAGTTGTCGTTTTGCTTCCAGCCAATCAGATTCTGCGTCACCGGGCAGGGCAAAGCGGCGCCGGCGCTCGGAGATGAAGTAGGCTCGAAGGCGAACCGCTTCGTCCGATGGATCCGCGATTCGCGCACTCTCGCTTGGGATTGACGCTCTTGTTGTAGTGGTACCTTTTTTGGCACCGGGCTCGCGCGGTTTTCGGCTGGCGCTCGCGCGGCGTGTGCGGCTGGCTTTGTCAGTTTTGACTTTGAAAGACCCGCCGTCCTCCGGCGAAGTCTCGTTTTTATCTTGGACAATTTTCTTTTTTTTGGGCACAGATTTTATCGTTGATGGTTTTAATTCGTTTATCGTTCATCGGTCGGTTGGCAAGTGCTTTCTCGCGCTTCTTTGACCGGGGAGTAGATTTAGCAAACTCACCGGCATGAGACATTTTGTTTTCCGCTGGATCGTGACCACAATTGCTGTGTTTGTGGCTGCTCCAATTGTGGGAATCAATTACGGTGACCGCCTCGGTTGTTTGCTCGGTGCATCGCTGCTGCTCGGCATCATCAACGCTTTTATTCGGCCGGTGCTGTTGTTGCTAAGTCTGCCGTTGATTCTCGTCACGCTGGGCGTTTTCATCCTAATTATTAACGCGCTGATGTTGAAATTCGTCGGCGAGATCATGCCGTGTTTTGAAGTTCCCGGTTTCTGGCGCGCATTTTTTGGGGCGATTATCATTTCGATTGTCAGCTGGCTATTGAGCGCCTTCTTTCGCGGCAGCGACGGACGTGTTCACGTGCTCACGCATCACAGCCAGATCAAGCGGGTTCGTGGCCGGGTGATCGAGCGCTAAGGGGAAGCTGACAGCTTCGCCTACAGAAATTTTGTGAGCATGAGCAGGAGCAAGAGTAAAAGCAGGAGAAGAATCCTAACCCAGATACTTGCTGAGTCGCGAGCGCAGCTCTGTGCGCGCCCGAAATAGAACGCTTTTTACCGCGGGAACGGAGAGATCGAGAACCTCGGCGATTTGCTCATAACTAAGCTGCTGATATCTCCGCAGGATAAGCGCCATTCGCTGGGTCTCTGGAAGCTGCAGGATTGCTTCCTCGATTGTTTGCTGAAGTTCCACTTCCAATAGAGAAGCGTCGGGCGCCAAGTTCGCCTCATCTTTCAGGGGCGGATCTTCTGCCCCTGGCTCCTGTTGAAGCGCAACATGCGCGTGACGCTTGACGCGGCGCAGCTCGTTGAAAACCAGATTACGCGTAATTTTCAACAGCCAGGTCGTGAATTTAGCGCGCGGGACATAGCGACGCGCGCTTTTCCACACCCGAATGAATACCTGCTGCGCGATGTCTTCCACGTCCGAATTGCTGCCCAGCATGCGTGCCACCGTGCCCGCTACCAAAGCTTGATGTTTCTCGATGAGTTCTTGCAATGCAATGGTGTCACCTCGGCCGATAAGCCGCATGAGGCGCACGTCATCAGCGTCTTCTTCCGATCTCCCTTTGTTTCCGCGATCGTTGCCCGACATCGGTTCATTTAGACGGTTGTCTGAGACAAAGCTTGCCAGAAAAACGGCAACTAGCCAAAATTCGCGCTTCGCCACATTGGTAGCCATGGTTTTTGTTGCAAGGCTGAAGCGTCGTGTGCAATGCTTGGGTGTCCAGGGCTTATCCTCAGCCTCCGATGAATTACCAGCTTATTCCAAAAGAACTCAGATCGATTGCAGAAAAAGTTGAGGCGCGTCAGCGGATTTCAGAGTCGGACGCTCTCGCTCTATATCGTGCGAATGATCTCAACGCACTTGGAATGATTGCCAACGTTGTGCGTGAGCAAAAGAACGGCAATTACGCCACTTACATTCACAATCGTTACATCAACTACTCCAACATTTGCATTTTATCGTGTCAGTTCTGTGCTTTTGCTGCCAAGAAGCGCGATGCGCACGCCTTTGAGTATGCCATCGATGAAATTGTTCGGGTAGTGGGAGATGCGCTTCCTCTCGGGGTTACCGAGGTGCACATGGTAGGCGGACTTCACCCCACCCTAAAGAAGGAATGGTATCTGGAACTTTTGCAACGGCTGCGCGCTCTCGATCCGAACCTTCACATCAAGGCCTTCACCGCGATCGAAGTGCGTCATTTGGCCCAGCGGATTTTCAAGATGCCGATCTCTGACACACTTGAGACCCTTCGCGCAGTTGGTCTCGGCTCGATCACCGGCGGCGGCGCGGAAATCTTCGATCCTGCGGTTCGCGAGAAGATCTGCCGCGGCAAAGAAACCGCCCCCGAGTGGCTCGATGTTCATCGAACCTGGCATTCAATGGGCGGCCGTAGCACTTGCACCATGCTCTACGGGCACATCGAGACGCATGCCCAGCGCGTGGATCACCTTCGCCAACTGAGGGAATTGCAAGATGAGACGGGCGGATTCACCGGTTTCGTTCCTTTTGCTTTCGAACCGTCCCAAGCCCTCGGAATCCTTGCGAACATCAAACGTGCTTCTGCGTTTGAGCAGCTTCGCAATCTCGCGGTGAGCCGCATCTATTTGGATAACATCGATCATCTGACTGCCTATTGGGTCAGTCTCGGATTACCCCTCGCGCAGGTGTCGCTCAGCTATGGCGTGGACGACTTGCATGGCACGATTCTGGAAGAAAAGATATTCCATATGGCGGGAGCAACCACACCCCAGCAACAGACTGTGGCTGCTCTTGAACATGCTATTCGCGAAGCAGGTCGCGAGCCGGTGCAGCGTGACAGTCATTATCGGCACTTGTCTCCACGCCAGGCGAACGAATCAGGCGCGCCTGCCCAACTGGCTTGCGCGTAGTTCCTTGCGTCATTCCGAGCGAAGCCGAGGAACCCCGTGGCAGGACCGACGATAATCCCGCGGGATCCTTCGACTGCGCTGCGCTTCGCTCAGGATGACATTGACGCCATTTACCGGATCACCGATCACTGATCACGTTGAACTCGCTCCGTATCGGCTGCGTAAAATATCTCAACGCACGCCCGCTCGTCCACGGTTGGGAAGGGGACGTGGACTTCGATCACCCGTCGGCGCTCTGTAATAAACTTGCCGCCGAAAAACTCGATGTTGCGCTAGTTTCCAGTTTCGAATTCCTGCGCAATCCTATCTACCGGATCGTTGATGATATTTCCATTTCATCGGATGGCCCGGTTTACAGCGTGGTTCTCGCGCACCGCGGCGAGATCTCCGACATTGAAGAGATCGAACTCGATCCTGCATCAGAAACGTCTACGAATCTTTTGCGCTGTTTGCTCGCAGAGTTGGGCTTGAATCCGCATCTCGGGAGCACAGGCTGCCAGCCTGTTGTTGTCGGCAGCCTGCCGACAACTCATCGCGCGCACCTGCTTATCGGCGATCAAGCCATTCGCTTTCGACAAAAGTACGCCAACGAATTTTCTTTCTGGGACCTCGGCGAGCAATGGCAGAAATTCGTCGGACTGCCGTTCGTTTACGCGCTCTGGCTGATTCGCCCCGAAGTTGGCGATCCAAAACGGATCGCAGACCGCCTTCGCGGCCTCCGCGATGAAAACCTTGCCAATTTAGATGACCTAATCGCAGACGCCGCAGCCGGGGGCGTCGACCCCGGCTACCGAAACGAAGTCAATCGCGAATTCCTCTCGCGCTACTACCGTGAACATCTTCGATTCAAGTTTGGCAAAAAAGAAAAAGAAGGTCTGCGAGTTTTCGCAGATTTGTGTGAAAGACGCAGTCTGCTTCCGAGACGCGATCGCGCATTCCGTGTTGTTTAGCGGGCTGTTTCGTTTTCAGAAGAACTATCCGGGGCCTGACCTAGACCAAGGTCGAGGTCATAGAGCTTCCAGCCCCCGGTGAAACGGAACCGAAGTTTAATTCCTTCTCGATCGACCACAAAAGTGCGCGGACCTGTAAAGAATGCGTGTTTTACTTTTGACCAATCTTGAACTTTGCCAGTAGGGAAGCGGAACTGTCGCGGATGTCGAAGATTCTTCAGGACTTCCGGATTCGATATCAGGGCCGCGATGCCTTCGGGAGTAACGTAAGCATCAACGATCGCGTCAATCATGGTCGGGCCGAGGTTGCCCCACCATTTGTGAGTCGTTGATCTCTGGGCGAACCGCGCGACAAGCTGTTTCTTTAGCGATGCTCGAATAGCGGGAAAATCCATGCGCGAACTCAGCGCCGCGCTGTCGCCAGACCGAAGCGCCGCGGTGAATCGCCAAAATGAAAAGTACGGGGACGCTCCATATATCAACAGAAGAAAAATGCAGACCAGTATCAGCCAGCGGAATCTCATTTGATCGTAATTATTTGCAGCGAGATTGAATATCTACCTAGCTCCTGATGTGTTGTTAAGTTGAGGACGCTGCGCTGCATCTTGTCAGAAACTTTTCCGCGAATAAACTGCTCAGTGCAACACCGATGGATTCTGGCGCCGTCTGAGAAACTGAATAGCACTGCTATTTCATGGGGCGAAATTTGCGGCTCGGAGTGCATTGCACGATTGCTTTTGCGAAAAGGATTTCGCTGCACCGAAGAGGTGGACGCATTCCTCCGACCGCGCCTGGGCTCGCTGAGTGATCCATTTTTGCTGCCCCAAATGCGCGCGGCTGTTTCCCGCATTCTCGAGGCTTTAGATCGACGGGAACGCATCGTGCTCTTCGGCGATTACGATGTAGATGGTGTGACATCACTGGCATTGCTGGCGGAAATGTTGCGCGCATATGGCACTACTCCAGAATTGTTTTTGCCGTTGCGCATGGAGGAGGGCTATGGCTTGAGTCCCGAAAGCATCGAGCGTTGCCTCGGGCAATATCGGCCCCAGCTGCTGATTGCTGTCGATTGCGGCACCTCGTCAGTGAAGGAGATTGCCGACCTTCGAAAACGCGGTGTGGACGTGATCGTGCTCGATCATCATGAGCCCAAGTCGGCGTTGCCGGACTGCGTCGCGATTGTAAATCCGAAAACAACGGACCCCGGCTTCGACTATCTCTGCAGCGTTGGCATTGTGTTCAAACTTTGCCATGGGTTGCTGAAAACGCGGCCAATGCCTGCGTTCGACCTGAAATCCAAGCTCGACCTTGTGGCCCTCGGCACGGTAGCGGACATCGTGCCGCTTCGCGCGGAAAACCGCGTTTTGGTACGGCGCGGCGCAATCGAGATAGCGCGCACCTCACGTATCGGGCTGAGGAAACTGATGCAGATCGCCGGCGTGCGGCCGCCGATTCTGCCGGAAGATATTGGTTACCGGCTTGGTCCTCGTTTGAATGCTGCAGGGCGTTTGAGCACAGCGGAGAAATCGTTACGCCTATTGCTCACTGATGATGATGGCGAGGCAACGATGCTCGCGGCAGAGCTCGACCGGCAAAATCGCGAGCGTCAGGAAGTGGAAAAACAAATTTTCGATCTGGCGATGGAGAAGATAGAGAATCGACTCGATGGGATGCGCGACGCAGCCATCGTCGTCGGGGCGCACGGCTGGCATCAGGGTGTACTGGGCATTGTAGCATCGCGGATCGCTCGGAGATATCATCGACCAACCATCGTAATAGGCTTCGACGAAAACGGAATTGGAAAAGGAAGCGGGCGAAGTATTGAGGGGTTGAATCTCGTCGATGCGTTGAGCCGTTGTGCAAAGAGACTCGACAAATTCGGCGGACATGAAATGGCCGCGGGTATTGCATTGCACGAGGAAAATTTCGATCTCTTTACTGAGGCATTTTGCAACGCTGCGCGTGAAGCTCTTTCCGAAGAAGCTCTTCAACCTTGCGTGCGATTAGACCATGAGCTGGCGTTCACGGAGATCGATATAGATTTTCTGCGCTGGCACGAAATGTTGCAGCCGTTTGGAAATGGAAATCCCCAGCCACTTTTCTTGGCGCGCGAAGTCGAGCCGGTCGCACCGTCGCGTGTAGTAAACGAAAAGCATCTCATTTTCCGTTTACGCCAGGGCGATCGTCATCGCCGGGCAGTTTATTTTGACGGCGTGACGAATCCGCTGCCGCCAACGCCGTGGGACATCGCCTTTCGGATTTGCGCGGATGAGTATGACGGTGAAACCCTGGTTGGCATGCAGATCGAGGCGGTGCGCCAAGCAGAACGCTGCGGGAGTGATCAGTGAACGGTGATCTGTGAACGGAATGAATTCCCTAAGCCGATCACCGATCACTGATCACGGATCGCTGGCTTCCCAGTCACTGGAAGAACTCGATTGGATCCCGCGCCCGAAGCTTCTCGCGCTCAGGCGGCTGGACATCGACACGGTGGAAGATCTGCTTACCCATTTTCCGCGACGCCACGAAGATCGAACTGAGTTTCCGCAGTTTCCACGCCAAGAGAGCGATGTTCCGATCTGTCTTTGCGGAGAAGTGGTCAAGACATCGCTGCGGCGTTTCGGCGGCTGGAAGAAAATTTTCGAGGCCACGCTGCAAGAATCGAAGCCAAACGCTCTGAGCGAGCCGCTGGTATGCCGGTGGTTCAATCTGCATTACGTGCAGAAGATGATTGCCACTGGTCAACGCCTGGTTGTTTTCGGCAAGCCGCGGCTACGTGGAAAGCGAATTTGCATGGACCATCCAGAGTTCGAAGTAATCGAAAATGACGAGGAAATCTCGATCCATTTTCGCAGGATCGCGCCGATTTATCCTGCGACGGAAGGTCTTTCGCAGCGCGTCTTGCGCAGCATGATTTACAGGCTGTTGAACGAGCTGCCGTCGGCGTCAGCTGGATTAGAAAGATTGGCCCCACGCAATCTTGTTCATGGCCAGAGACATGAAGCGATTCGCGCAATCCATTTCCCCGATAGCTGGGAAGCGCGTGACGCCGCGCGCGAACATCTGGTGCTCACTGAGTTCTTCACGATGCAAATGCTGATTGCGTCGCGACGCGCAGATGCCTCAATTCGACAGGGCGAGAAACACTCCGCGCCAGGGGCGCTGCTCGACAGGTTTCTGAAGTCGTTACCATTCGAGTTAACTGCTGCGCAATCCAAGGTGATTGGGGAAATCCGGCATGACCTGGCGACGAGTCATCCGATGAATCGTTTGTTACAGGGCGACGTCGGTTCGGGGAAAACGGTTGTGGCCATCGCAGCGATGCTACTCGCGGTCGAGGGCGGTTATCAGGCCGCGTTCATGGCGCCCACACAAATTCTGGCGGAACAACACTATGATGTTTTGCGACGCTGGCTCGAGTCGCTAGGCGTCCGCCTGGCCCTTCGAACGGCCGCCCGGCAGGAGGAAAGCGGGCCATTGCCGCTATTCGAACAGGCGGGAGATTCTGCCCGTGAAGAACCGCAAATCATCATCGGAACGCATGCGCTGCTGTATGACAAAGTCTCATTTGCAAACCTCGGGCTCGTTGTGATTGATGAGCAGCATAAGTTCGGTGTTGCGCAGCGCGCCCAATTGAGCGCGTGCGAACCAGCGCCCGACGTGCTGGTGATGACTGCTACACCGATCCCGCGGACGCTAACAATGACCGTTTACGGAGACCTCGATGTCTCGACTATCGAGGAGATGCCGCGGAACCGGGGAAAAATCGTTACCGCTGTGCGAGATGAGTCGAAGCTCGGGGAGGTGCTTGCGTTTTTGCGAACACAGTTGGAGGCAGGACGCCAGCTTTATGTGATTTACCCGTTAATCGATGAAAGCGAAAAGCTCGATGCGAAGGCCGCCGTGGCAGAGCACGAATTGTGGCGCGAACGCTTGCATCCATATCGCTGCGAGTTGCTTCACGGCCGAATTCCTCCGTCTGAGAAGCAGGAAATCATGGAACGCTTTCGACGCGGTGAGATAAACGCTTTGATCAGCACGACGGTGCTCGAAGTCGGTGTAGACGTTCCCAACGCAACCGTGATGCTTATTGAGAACGCAGAGCGTTTTGGGCTTGCACAACTTCATCAGCTTCGCGGACGAATCGGACGAGGAGAGCATAAATCTTATTGCATCTTACTCACCTCCGCCCAGTTGAAAGAGGCGTCCGCAAAGCTTGCCGTTCTAGAAAGAACAACTGACGGTTTCGAAGTGGCCGAAGCAGACTGGGAATTGCGCGGCCCAGGCGATCTGCTCGGCACGGCCCAGAGTGGCTTGCCTGCGCTCAAGATCGGTAACCTAAGGTCCGACGCGCATTTGATGCGACGCGCGCGCGCAGCCGCAGTGTCGATTTTGGGGAGGGATCCCCGTTTGGAATTGCCTGAGAATCAACGTTTCCGGCGTTTAATTGTCGAACAACAGGGACGAACCTTTTCTAACGTTAGTTAATGAAAAACTTTGCGAAATTTTTGCTTTTTGTCCTGGTGGTTAGCGCGGGAATTTCTCTGCTGTACGACTACCGTCTCAAGCATGGCGGCTTGAATCTGTCTTCCGTCCGGAAGCCCGAAAAATACACGCTGGCATCGAACCCGAGCGTGGATTCAAAGCAAGTCCCGTCACTGGAGGCGTTAAATCGGGAGCGACGCACGCTCGTCAAAAGCGTGGTCCCATCAGTTGTCGCCGTGAAAACATCGAAGAAGATCGGTATCCGGCGGGAATATGGTCTTGATCCGTTCGAGTTTTTCTTCCGTAACCGATCGCAGTTTCGTGGTCCGCGCGATGAGGCGCTGGTGCAAAACTCGCTCGGGTCCGGTGTGATCGTAACAAACGAAGGCCATATCATCACAAACAGTCACGTGGTCACTGATAGAGAAGGCAATCAGGTTGATCAGATTGAGGTGCAATTAAGCGATGGGCAGACCAAAAAGGCGCGGTTAGTCGGCGCGGATTCTGAGGTTGATCTGGCTGTGCTCAAGATCGAGGACCCGAGCGTCAAACCGCTCAAACTTGCTGACTCGGACACAGTGCAGCCGGGAGATTTCGTTCTTGCCATCGGCAATCCGTTTGGATTTGAGGAAACCGTTACAGACGGAATCATCAGTGCGAAAGGACGGCCGAATCGAGGGGATTCCTTTGGTGATTTGATTCAGACCAATGCCGCGATCAATCCGGGAAACAGTGGCGGACCGCTGATCAACCTGAGTGGCGAAGTAATCGGGATCAACACCGCGATTGCCTCGACCACTGGCGGCTCTCAGGGAATCGGGTTCGCGATTCCATCGAATACTGTCCGCACTGCGCTGGAAAGCTTATTGAAGCAAGGCCGGATCATTCGCGGTTACCTTGGTATCCAGATG
>JBKPOB010000139.1:0-14213 GCA_046732875.1 Verrucomicrobiota bacterium
GGAATGTTCGAACCGGTCACAATGACGCGCTCGACCTCAGCTGTGGGCGCTGGCGCACCCGGCGCAGGAACGGCCGGAGCCGGTAACTGAGCAAATGCGTTCGATGCAAAAATTAGAGGAAATCCCACCGTCGCTATCAGAGCGGCGCCCAGGAATCCGAGTTTATTTAGCACGTTTTTAGTCATTAGTTTCTCCATTGGTTTGGTTAGGTTTCGACAGGGTTATTAAACTTCTATAGGGCTGACAAGCTTTTTTTTCACTTTTTTCAAAGTTTTTTTGAACGGCTTTATGGCCTATTTGTCCGGCCGAATTCACCGTTTAATAGAAGGCCCCCGGGGCTGGCAAGTTTTTTTTTCGCTTTTTTCAAAGTTTTTTAAGCGCTTTTCGCGTCCTTTCGGATCGCGGATTGCCGGGATATTATGTTCGACTGAGACGAACGCGGCTTGACTTATGCCAGCACAGAAAATGAGGTTGTTAAGATCCAAACGACCGCTGCGATTGGTCCTCGTCTTGATGGTCGGCGCTGCTGGCGTTTGGCTTTTCGCTCATGTCCGCGACAAACAAAGAGATGCTGAGCATCGACCAATCATTTCGTTCGCGACAGTCAAGTCGGTACTGCAGGCGCCCCCTAACGAATTACCGCCGGAGTTAAAGCAACCAAACGAAGCGAAGTGGAAGACTTGGGCTCGGCGCGAGGATGACGTCGTTCGTGCGCGCCTGGAGCAAGGCGCGCTCGATTCCATGATCAACCTGCTCTTGTTCGGCACTTCGTTCACGAGCCAACCGCGTGTTGTGACAATGAACAATTCCGACGATGCGGTCGTGCAGTCGCGGCTGGACGATCTCTTGCAAGGGCTTCGAACTCCGGGAAAGAACGAGCGACTCGTCTTTCTACGAAACCTTCTTCGAGGCAAGGGAATGGACCCCGACAGTTCCGCCGGATACGAGAAGACAAAAGCTTTCGTCCTGGAAAATCTTCGCCGGGTTGTCCAGGAGCAGACCACTTTTCAAGAAAAGTTCAATGAGGCAAAACGGGAGACCAACCAAGAGGACGGGCTTTCCGAACGATCACGTCTGTTTCGCGATCGCGGCATCTCGCTAGATACAACTATTCTGTCGAGCTTCGGGATCGAGAGCGCGCTGCGCGACATGAAGGACCGGGCACTGCTTCCAGAGAGATCGATTGCACGCGTGGCGGTGATCGGGCCTGGTTTGGATTTCACCGATAAAGGATTCGGTTACGACTTCTATCCGATCCAGACGCTGCAACCGTTTGCTGTTTACGATTCGCTCACTCGATTAGCACTCGCTCAACCCGGAAAGATCGACATTACCGCCTTCGATATTAGTCGGGAAGTTCTCGAGCATTTGCGCCGCGCGCACGACCGCGCCAAATCGGGAGAGAATTACGTCGTGCAATTGCCGCGTGAGTCGTGGCCATTGGTTGCCGATGCGGTCCAGTACTGGCGTACGTTCGGCAGCGAGATCGGTAAGCCCGTTGCTCGGATTCAACCTCCGCCAGCTCTCAAAGACCTTGAGACGCGCGCGATCGAGATCCGCCCAGAAGTCGTCCTTGCCTGCAAACCTGTTGATTTGAATATCGTTTTCGAACAGCTCGATCGATCGATCGAGGGCCGATTCGATCTGATCGTCGCCACAAATATTTTCATCTATTACGACACATTAGAGCAGGCGCTGGCGCTTCAGAATATCTCGACTCTTCTCAAGCCGGGCGGATTTTTGTTGACTAACGACTGGCTACCTCACCTGCCCCAAATCCCGATGCGCTCACCCGGATACACGCCGGTGCGATACGGTGACGCCGGCGATTGGGGAGACAACATTTTTTGGTGGCAGCGGCAATGAGCGTTAATGCGAACCTTTGTTGCAGAAAAAGTTTAACCAAATTAGCGCAATCCGCGTAATCCGCGGTTTAAGATTTATTGGTGGGCGGCCTGGTTCAAATGGAACCAATTGTAAGTACTCGAGAATGCCGGCCAGTTTAGAACGCTCTGCGAAACCACAATAAACAGTACGAGAGCTCCGAAGAGAATAATTTTCGGCCACTCACGCGGAATCCGCGACAGAATAAGATCGAAGGCCTCCGCGTAAAGGAGGAAGAACGGAACTGTGGCAGCGGTGAGCAACCGTCCGGAAGTAAAATACGGATGCTCGCGGGACGGATACGGGCAAAGCCCGAAGTGGAAAGCCACTGATAGAAACGCAACTAACAACACCAAAATGGCGAAGCTTGAAAATGCCAGCCAAAGGCTCTCTCGCTGAAAGCCAGTCAGTTTCGTAGAGCGCGGAAACAGACTGATCACGGCCACGCCAATCGCGAGCGTGGAAGAGATCCAATAGAACGCGTCGCCCGTTTGGGAAGCCAGTCGTTTGCCGTGCCAGATGAATTCGCCCCGCCAGAAACTCGCCATTAATTCCGGCCAAAACTCCTTCAGCCCACTCATTGTGAAGATTGGGTGCTGCCACCAATCGCTAACCGGTTTGCGAGTCCATCCGAGGAACTCAATTTTCGAGCGAGTGGCGCTAAGATCGCCAAATGTGTGAAAGTTCCACGCAAACCAAACAGCGATCGGGACGGCCGCGGATATTATCAAGGCAACGAGTGGCAGCAGAAAGTGAGGCAACGCTGTCTTTTCGCTTGGCTTTCGAATCGTGAAGATCAAACCTATCCCGACGACGAGAAGCAGAGCGACGTTTGTTGTCTTGACAAGACAGGTCGCGGCGATTGCAAGGCCGGTCCCGATTGCGAGAGGCAGGCCCGGTGGTTCCTCCTTCAAGAATTTTACCAAGCCGATATAAGCGATTCCAAAGCAAAGCGGAGAGAGCGGATCGCTTTGTATCGAATAAAACGTGGTCTGCGGCCAAACGGCCAGCAATAGCGGAACGCTGAGATGCATGAATTGCCGATCTGGAAAGACGAGCTTTGCCGCAATGTAACCGATCCAGACGAGAGTCCCCGCGGCGAACACGTTCAAAAAGCGAACCCAGTACAACAGCCAGGCGCCCGTAATGCCACAGACGCGGCCAAGATTTCGCCACAAGCCACCGATAGTATAATAAAGTGGCGGTTCCCCGGACTCGTGATTTTCGTTGGATTCCCACCACGCCCTCGTCGGCTCTAATGCTTTGTCGCGCTCGTCTGCTGGCAGCGTCCAGTTTGGCGGCGGAAAATCGTTCGTCGGGAACTGTTGCGGGGCCATAAAGAACTCCGGCGTGCCATACAACGAGATGTAGTACGCAGCCTCCGAAGAATAATGACCCAAGTCGCGCGGCAGCTCGCCGCGCGCGTATTTCATCACCAAATCCACGTGCGCCTGCTCATCGACGTTGTTGAAAAACGGAAACGCGGCTGAAAATAAGAAGACGCGGACCGCGGCTAGCGCGCAAAGCAACAAGATCAACTTTCGCTCGTGTCGCCTAGCAAATTCGAAGGGGGCCTTCATCGAGGTCTCGCTTCGATTACGGCGAGCTGTCCGTATTCGCTGGTTAAGGGCGCGGCACCTTTCACTTGCAAAAATCGCGCTTCCAGTGGTCCGCGGAAAGGTGAGTTGCTCTCGATTACGACCGCAAAATGTCTTTCAGGATCCGGCTCCCGCCAGGGAATCGCGCCCGGATAGACACGATGTTGATACCCGAAAATCGTATCGGAGACAGCGAACGTTTCGGCGCACTCGAATAGCAACGGATAAACAAAAGAAACAGTTGTCCAGACACCTGCAACCCGGTCCTGGCGAAGATGGCGCTCAACGCCTTCGAGATCCGTCCCCGGAATCCGGGCCATGCAATAATTCTCTCCCTGATCGCAGAGCGTTAACGTCTCGATTTGATTATGTCGCGCAGTGTCGACCATGACTGCGATTCCTGTAATCACAATAGCGGCCAAGACGCCGGCTCCT
The DNA here is from genome assembly GCA_046732875.1 of Verrucomicrobiota bacterium. Lineage (GTDB taxonomy): Bacteria > Verrucomicrobiota > Verrucomicrobiia > Chthoniobacterales > UBA10450 > Udaeobacter. The sequence goes on from JBKPOB010000139.1 coordinate 3,918, forward strand.
CCGAGGCGAACAAGCACTTTCGAACAAGCGAAGCTGCGCTCCAGTAGCCGGCCGCTAAGCGCCGCGAAAAAGAAACACCCGGCCAAAAAATAGCCGGGCACTCGAAAAGATGTCGTGATGTAGGGAACGAAGCACGCTGACACTAGGAAAAGGAGGAGCAGGTCGCGTTCTTCGTGACCGCCTGCGAAACCTTCGCGAATTGCCACGAACGCTTTCGACGGCGCTCGAACGAATGGCCAGATCGCAATGCCTACCGCCAGCAGGGCAACCGTGTAAAATACAAGTCCCGAAGCAGGCTTCTCTGGATAATACCAAAGAACGGTATCACCTCCAAAGAACTTTGGCATCTCAGTCAGGAAAATTTGCGAAAGCGTGTTGCGCTGAAAGAGGCGCGCAAATCCGCCGGTTTTCTCCCGTACTGCGTTCCAGTTGGCGAAATGATGGGTGAGATTGAACACAATCGCCGGCGCGTAGCCGACGACGAAACCGACGAGCGCAACCAGCGCGTTCTTTAACGATAAGCTTCGGCGCGTCAAAATCAGAAACCATAGCGCGAGATTAAACGCGATTCCCAGCTCCAAACTGCAGATGCTCAACCCGGAAGTAGCGCCGAACAAAAGAAATAGTGGCCATCTTCGATTCGGCGTCGATTGAATCGATAAGAAGAGAATCGTTAGCAGGGGAATGGAAAGAAAGTACCAGGAATAACCTCTCACCTGGAAGTGCCACTTGAGCAGCGACGGAGCGACTGCGAACACAATTGTACCCAAAAGAGCTGTGCGCTGGTCATAAAGCGCCAGGCACATTTGATAAAATAGAAAAAGACACAGTAACGACAACACGACGATGCAGCTCTTCAACGAAATGACGCTGATGCCGAAGAATGCGAACGCCATCGCAGCCAGATAAGCTTCCCAAGCTGCGCCCGCATTGTAGAGCTGACCATACATGTAGAAAGGAAAATAGCGTCCTTCCAGAATGTGTTTACCCATCAGGCCGATGATTGCCTCGTCGCTATGGACATGCGTTTGCGACATCAGCAGAATCACAAACCGCGCCGCCGCGATAAGAATAAGGACTCCAATAAACGGTATGTGCCGTCGCATTAAAGATCGATTCTCACTTCGGAAGAGCGATTATGGCCGGATCTTGGAAAATCGACAAAAGGTGCGATTCCCTTTTACGCTGCTCAAGTTTGGATACGCCTAGCGCCGGCAACCATATTTGACGATCGCATGCAACACTCGAAAACCATCGTACCATCCGATTTTTTTCCCCTCTTCATAACTGCGACCATAGTAGGAAATTCCCACTTCGAAGATCCTGCAACCCAGCTTAGCCACCTTCGCGACAATTTCGGGTTCAACGGCAAAACCATCTTCTTCTATCTGGATCGGTTTGATGACAGCAGTCTTGAAAGCTTTGGAGCCGGTCAGCACGTCGGTCAGGTTCAGGTTCGTGAACATGTTGGAGAGCAGGGTCAAAAACTTGTTTCCGACCATGTGCCAAAAAAAGAGAACTCGGTGCGGTCGACCGCCCATGAATCGGGAACCCAGAACCGCGTCTGCTTTGTCTGACAGCAGAGGCTCCAGGAGCGCTGGGTAATCTTCGGGGCTGTACTCAAGATCCGCGTCCTGAACAAGGATAATATCACCGGTGGCAGCTGCAAAACCGCTGCGCAAAGCCGCTCCCTTGCCCCGATTGACTTGATGATAAATGATACGATCGACCAGCTGAGAAACCTTTTGTTCCAGCACGGTACGGGTCCCGTCTTGCGAACAATCGTCAACTACAATGATCTCCCTGCTACCGATCGCTGCCGAGCGAACCGCCTCGACAATCTTTTCGATCGTAGCTTTCTCGTTATAACACGGAATAACGACTGAGACTTTCATCTGTTTCAGTGTGAGTTCAGTTATCGTCAGGTTGATCGTCGCTGAGTTGCGAATTCTGCGACAGTCGCGAGTGGTTCACTTTAATTGGCTGGCGGATGAAATCCGAAATCGGTTTCCAATTTTTTCCACAGCCACTCGGCCGGCGAATCCTTGTTGATCAACGCGGAGCTTGCAGCTGCGAGCGCTTCGGCTTTGTCCACGTTGGCATTCAAACAGTAGAGATACGTTAGCAGAAAGAATTCACGAACACCGAACGTGCCGCGATCTTTCTGACTTTCTAGAAGCCGAATCGCTTCGTCCAAATCGCGCCGTGCCAGCGCCCCGGCGACGAGGTCCGGCACAATCTCTAATGGCGGCGGCTCTGTCTCGCGTGCAACTCGCTGCGCGATGGCGAGTCGTAGTTCGTCGCTGCCCAGCACTTCCAAGACCGGAACGCGCAGCCGCGTCCCGCGTAGAAAAAGATCGAGCTCCGCCAGCTTGTTGCTTCCAATCGTTTGCGAAAGGAATCGCGCCTCACGAACGGCGAAAAGGGACTTCATTGATTTACTTAGCGGCTCCGGCCAGATGCGTTTGATCAGTGGCGACTGTAAAAAGCGTTCCGTGACAGCTGCTGGCTCCATATAGGTGGCAGCGAACTCAAGATTCGCTTTCTCATCCCACGGCGCATCGCTCAATCGCTTCGGATAATTGTCTGTCAACGGCGCGACCTCCTGCGTAATGCGATCGACCTCGTCGCCGTCCATCAAAAACAATGCGCCCAACTGCTGCGGGACTTCGACGCCAATACGTTTTAGATCCGCGCCGGTGGCGGGGTCGTTCCACAACCGCCGCAACTCTTCTTCATTCATCTTACGCCCGGGGCCTTTGATGCCCATCATGATCCAGTTCTCATCGGCACTTGCCCACACCGATGCGTTCGAAAACACATCGTGAAACGCGCGAAGAATTGCCTTTGCCTCATTCACCTTTAGCTGGTCAAGTGGCAGCCAAAAGGTCGCAATTCCACCTTCGCTGAGGCGGCTCTCCATTAGCGAAAAAAATTCTCTGGTGTAGAGGTTGACCGAACCTGCGTTTTTCGGCGGAGGCGGTTCACCGGAAATGATATCGTATTGTCGCGGCGCGGCTTGAAGAAAGAAACGGCCGTCCTGAATAAAGGTAGTCGCTCGTGGATCGTGCAGGGGATTGGTGTAACCGAATGCGGAATAGGAATCGGCGAGGCGAAATACTTCTTTTGAAATGTCCACCACGTCCAATCGCTTGACGTTTGGCCGGTGAAGAAACGCATCTGCCGTAATGCCGCATCCGTAGCAGAGCAGCAGAATATTTTGTGATTCGGGACGAAAAGCCAGAGGAAGATAAGCGAACAATCTCATGTAACGCTGGCCGGGCGGATTCGTGGCCGACATTGAAAACGCATTGCACAGGAGCCGGAAGTAGTACGGTTCACCGGCAAAATCGCGTTCCAGTAATTGCCATGTATCCGAGGTGCCTTCGACCCGCTTCACAGCGCGCGCCAGCACCTGTCCCTGGTCTACCGTTTCGTAAGGACGACTCGCATGCGCGAAGTGCATCTCCGCGCGTCGATACGGAAAAATCGCGAGAACGAAAATCAGAACGAACCAGAGACCAAATAGAACAAGGGAGGCAAGATTGCGTTTTGAAGCGTCCGGCAATGTCCACGTGCGCCACAGGACGGACTCGCCGTGGCGAGCTTTCAAAGCGGCGACAGGTCGCCCCACGGCAAACGCGGCCATAATGCTCAGCAGCGCATAGCCTGAAGCGCATGCGATGAGACTCCATTGATAGCCAATGCCTGGCAGAAGAACGAAACTTGCCAGGACCGGACCGAGTGCCGCGCCTATTGTATTAAACAGCGTCGTGATTCCGGTGCTGTTCATCCGGTCTCCCACAGCGGCTTGCACAGTTGTGGCGATGGATGGAAACAGAATTCCCGAGACCAAGGCGACCGGGAACATCAAACCGGCGGAGAGCAGCGCGATCCGCCACCAACTCAGATCAAATACTCCGACAGATGTTGGAACGAGCGCGCTCGGAAAAAACCAGTACGACAGCAACACCAAAATCGCCGCAAGTAAAAGCAAGATGGGGAGCACTTGATCGAGGCGCGCCGAGTGCCGTTGTACAACGCTGGCGAGAATGCTCCCGAGCCCGATTCCTCCCAACACAACTGCGAGCATCACGGCGAAGGCCGTCGGAGATGACGCGACATATAGCCGCAGGAACCGAAACCAAATTACCTCTAGGGCGAGCAAAACGCAGCCTGTCCCAAAGCTGACGAAAAGCAGACGCCACGGCGGCCGATAGCTAACGTCCAGGCGAAGAGGAAACGTTCGCTGCAAGGCAAGCGCACTGGTATTGCCTTCGAATTTCGCCACGCACAAGGCTACCGCGGCGGCCGTGCAAACGATCAAGCCCGCAGCCAAACTGGTGCCTCGAAGCCCAAACGCCCCGATGAGATAACCTTCACCCAGCACAGCCCCAGCTACCGCACCTAAGGTGTTTGAGCCATACAGAAAACCAATCGCGCGCCCAAAATCCGTTTGCCGCAACATCGGATCTTCAATCAACACCGGCAACGTCAGACCCATCGCCGTTGTCGGCATGAGTAAAATCACAAAAGAGACAACGAACCGCAGCCCGAGAAGCGTGGGCTGATAATTCCACAGTGTTTGCCAAACCGGTCGCAACAATTCACCCAGCACCGGAAGACCAAAAACAATTGTGCAACCAAGCAGAGCTACCAGCAGCTCAAGCACAGCGTAAAGATATAGCGGTCGCCATCGCCGAATCCTCGACGATGCAGCAATCGCGTTCCCCAGCGCCAAGCCCGCCATAAAACTGGAAAGAATCAACGCAGCAGCCCAGATCGAATTGCCAAATGCGAGCCCGCTTAGCCGCAACCAAAGAGTTTCAAAGATCAACGCGCCTATTCCAGACAGAAACAGAATACCAGAAAGAACAGCAACACGTGCGACCGAACGGAAATTCTGCGACTGGGTCTCAGGTGAGACATGAGACTTGTGGGTCGCGTGCGACTTAGTGATCATTGCGAAAACCGGCGGCAATCCTCAGAACAATCGCGCCCGTAATCCCCGCCAAAAGCGACCCGGCGAGAATGCCTGTCTTTGCCGCGTTAAGTGGCGCGCTCTCATCGAAGGCAAGCATAGCGATAAACAGAGACATGGTAAAACCGATCCCTGCCAGGCAGGCGTAACCGAGCAGAGATCCCCATCCGACGCCGCGTGGAAGTTGGGCAATCCCAGATTTGACCGCGCCAAATGCCGCTAACGTGATGCCGAGCGGTTTGCCAATGATCAGTCCCAGTAACGCTCCCATCATGAGCGCGGCATCCTGAAGAGGCCCTCCGATCCTGACACCTGCATTCGCAAATGCGAACAGCGGCATCACGACAAACGCTGACAAATTGTGAAGGGCGTGTTCGAGACGCAAGATCGGCGCGGTCGCGGCTTCACTAGCGTGCTCAATCGCGAAGAGAGCTTCCTGTTGTTCTTTGCTGGTCAGGACAAGAAAATCACCGCTCTCGGTGCGATCAAATCGATCCAAAAGATTCCGCGCCTTGCGCGAGAATTCCTCCGCGTTGATCCTCGTCTGCGTGGGAATCGTAAAGGCCAGCGCCACGCCGGCGACCGTCGCGTGCACGCCGGATGCGTGCACGAAATACCAGAGGACACCTCCTGCAAGCAAATACAGCCCCAAACGGCGGACTCCCATCGCATTGAAACCAATCAGGACGACAAGCATCACTGCTGCTCCCGCTAGCGCACTCCATGCGATTGCGTGTGTATAGAAAATCGCAATGATCAGGACCGCTCCCATATCGTCAACGATCGCGAGCGCCGCGAGAAATACCCTGGCGCCGGCCGGTGCACGCGGAGCAAGCAAAGCGAGCGCGCCAAGCGCAAAAGCTATATCCGTCGCCATCGGAATGCCCCAGCCGCGGGCGCCAAATCCGCTCCTATTGCACATTAGATAGACCGCAGCCGGCACAATCATGCCTCCGATGGCACACGCGATGGGAAGGGATGCTTTTCTGAGCGACGCTAGTTCACCGACAATGAATTCACGTTTGATTTCCAAGCCGACCAACAGAAAAAAAATTGCCATTAGCCCATCGTTGATCCATTGATGTAGTGTCAGCGAGAGCGAATGTTCTGCGATTCCCACCGTCAACGGGACAAGCCAAAAACGTGCGTACGCATCGGCGAGCGGAGAATTAGCCAGCACAAGCGCGGCAATTCCGAACAGCAGCAATACTGATCCGCCAGCCGTCTCCGTCCGGAAAAAGCGCTGAAATATGGTTGGCTGGATTTTTCTAACCACGAATTGCTTCGCCACGTTAAACTGTTGAAGCGTTAGATCGTAAATCCGATGTAACCGTGTAACGATTTAACGAATCACGCTCTGCAGCTTATCATTATGTTCACCGGTTTGATTGAAGAAGTCGGCAGTGTAACCGCACTCGGTGCAAGCAAAAACGGATATCAATTGAAAATTGCCGCTCCGTGCATCGCAAAAAAGATACGGCGCGGCGATAGTTTGGCCGTTAATGGTTGTTGTCTCACCCTGAGCTCGCGCCGCGGCGACGAGTTGGTTTTTGATCTTTTGGAAGAGACTATCGCGCGCACAAATCTAAAACACTTGCGCCAGAAGCAGCCGGTAAATCTTGAACGCGCTGTTGCTGCGAGCGAGCGCTTTGGTGGACATTTCGTGCAAGGGCACATTGATTGTGTCTCGCCGGTCATCGCATATCAGAAGAGCGGCGCTGATTTTCGGTTGGAAATCGGATTACCCGAGCCATTCGCCCATTATGTGGCGAGCAAGGGTTCGATTGCGGTCAATGGAGTCAGTCTTACCGTAGCCGAAGTTCTTCCGAATAGTTTCGTCACGTGGATCATCCCTCACACGAAAACGCATACCAATCTGGACCGGGTCCAAGTGAGCGATCTGATGAATCTCGAGTTCGACATTCTCGCCAAGTACGTTGAGCGAGTGGTTTTATCATACGGACCAAAGACCGGCCGCTAAATGTGAAAGCGCGCAGCTTGGCCACGTCTCGCTGGCGTCCCCGCGTAGTGGGCGTAATCACGTCGCCAGCGGAGCTCGATTTCGCTATTCGAATGGGCAAACCGCCAGATTTTTTTGAACTGCGGCTGGATCGTCTTGTGTGCCCGCCTTCGCGGGACTCCGGCGCGGCAAGCGCGCTAGACCGACTGGACAACAAGGTTTCGAAGTTACGCGCGCCGCTCATCATCACTGCTCGACATCCGCTGGAAGGCGGCGCAAATCGATTATCCGCGTTACAACGACACAATCTTCTGGCTCGATTTTTATCCCGGGCTCGTTATATCGACGTCGAACTACGCTCCGCGCCTCTCCTTCGTTCCCTGCTTCGGCTGGCTCGAAAGCAGAACACTCGGCGCATCATTTCAGTTCACCACCTGAAAAGCACCCCGTTTCCCGATCGGTTGCGATCTCAAGCGCGTGCAGCAAAGACGTATGGCGCGGACATTTTCAAGGTGGCGACACGCACTGACACTCCGGCGCAACTGACGCGATTGATCGATTTCGTCGTGTCCAAGAACGTTGACGTTGCCGTTAGTGCGATGGGAATCGGTAAACTCGGCGCGGCTTCACGTGTGCTCCTTGCCTGTTGTGAATCGGCGCTCGTCTATGCTTCGCTCGGCCGAAGCGACATCGAAGGACAAATATCGCTCGAACAGCTTCGCGTATTGGGAATCGGCTCCGCCACGTAAATCGTTAAACCGTTGAAACGTAAAACCGGCCACTTTATAACATTGTGCGAATCACGAATTGCGCTCCACCGCTTGCTCTTTCTCCAATGCACATATCGTACAAACAAGAACGCGCCATGTCCTCGTCTGTAACTCTCCCAAAGCAAGTGCCAGTTATGCCGTTGCCTGGCGCTCTGCTTTTTCCGCACGCGCTGCTCCCGCTTCATATCTTTGAGCCGCGCTATCGCGAGATGTTAAAGCACGCGCTCGCCCATCACCGGATGTTTTGCGTGGCGCTGATCAAACCGCATTGCGTCGAATGGAATTCGACAGCCGACTTTTTTCACATCGCCAGCGTCGGTCTCATTCGCGCATGCGTTGAGCGAAGCGATGGCACATCAAACCTGATTCTGCAGGGACTGGGGCGTGTCAGATTCAGCGATTTCCGGCAGGAAGTCCCATTCCCGATTGCAATGATTGAGTCGCTCGAATCCGATTCCACCACGTCCGTGGAAACCGAGGCGCTGGCGGCGAAAGTGCTGGAACTTTATTCAAACCTCAAAGGAGACGGACTACGGCAGCTTCCCCCTAAAGTAGACCGGTATCTTTCTGATTTGAGTGACCCGGAATTGCTTGCCGATCTCGTGACCTCGACGTTTGTGAGCGATCCCCTTCGCCGCCAACGCGTCCTGGAAGAGCTCTCTATTAATAAACGGCTCCGACTTGTGATTCAGTATCTTCGGCAAGAAGACGGAAGCGCAGCCGCATAGGTAGGGGCGATTGACCTCAATCGCCCGGGCGGTTGGGGTGACCCGCCCCTACCGAGCAATCTGCTCGTATTCCTGGATCAAATACCGGTCCGTCATCCCCGCGATGTAATCGCAGGCAGTGCGATGCAATCCCTCGGTCTCTATTCGTTTCACCGCCGTTTCGCCAAGTTTGTCGGGACTCGCCAGATACGCCTGAAAAACCTGCCGCAGCATTTCGCATGCACCCCGATTTACTTCCGAGACGCGTGGAGCGTAATAAACGTTCTGGTACAGAAATTTTCGCAAATCGCGATTCGCATGGAACAAATCATCGCTATAACGAATCAGAGGCAATTGCTGCTGGCGCGCTTCGTCTGAACTTTGCACGCCAGCGTCTGCAATGGATTTTGCGCTGGTCGAGACCAGATCGAGTACTTCCGTGTCGATTATGTCTCGGATGATTAGTTTGTGCAGTTCCGGCTCCCGAGCGTCAGGATAGCGCGCCAGCACAGCGCGCAGGCTTCGCCGCCAGACCTCGTTTTTTTTCAGTTGCGCCGCGTTTAGGATTTCAAAATCGACTGCGTCATCCAAGTCATGACTGTAATAAGTGATCTCGTCCGCCAGGTCCGCGACCTGCGCCTCCAGCGACGGGCAACGGCAGCCTTGTAAAGGCGTGCGTGCGTGCGGCCCGATCAGTTTTTCCATCTCATGAAATGCTCCGTGTTTCCGCAGGCCCTCGCGCACTTCGAATGTCAAGTTCAGACCCGGAGAGTTTGGATAAGGGTCTTCAAGAAGTTCGACCACTCGCACGCTCTGGCGGTTATGATCGAAGCCTCCATGGTCGCGCATGCATTCGGCCAGCATCTCTTCGCCCGAATGTCCAAAAGGCGCGTGCCCCAGATCGTGCGCGAGAGCGATCGCTTCGGCGAGATCTTCGTTCAGCCGCAGTGCGCGAGCAATCGTGCGGCTGATAGACGCAACCTCGATGGAGTGCGTCAGCCGGGTGCGCAAGTGATCACCGGTCCCGTTCAAAAAGACCTGGGTCTTATATTCCATTCGTCGAAACGCGCGTGAATGAATGATGCGCGCACGATCTCGCTGAAATTCCGTCCGAAACGAATGCCTGGGCTCCGAATATTGACGGCCGCGCGAGTCGCCAGACTTTTCCGCAAACGGCGCAAGCACGGCGCGCTCGCCAGCTTCCATTTCTTCGCGTGTTTTCCAGAAAGACGTGAGACGCCGCATTTGAGGTTCAGGAGGATGCTTGGTCACAATTGATTCCCAACCTTATTTGTTGATCTTAGCTTTCGAAACCTCAAATCTGATATGACCAGGAAAACTCGTCGTAAAAGGCAAGTCACGCCCGAGCGTTTGATGGAACTGAGCTTCGCCTATGCACCGCCGCTGATCATCAGCGCAGGTGTGAGTAACAGGGTTTTCGATACGTTAGAAGACGGTGGGAAAACACCCGCGCAGATCGCACAAGAAACAGGGGCATCCGCACGGGCTTTGAGGATTCTAATGAACGCGCTTGTTGGTCTGAATCTCCTGAAAAAAGATCGCCAGGGAAAGTATTCGCTTACACTGGAAAGCGCCGCCTTTCTTCTAAGCAAAAAACCGGGAACGCACGCGGGGTTTTTTGGAACCATTGCGCCGCAGCTCATCTCAAGATGGCTACTATTGTCCGACGTCGTTCGCGAAGGTCGTCCGGCGGTGGCCGTGAACAAGGAAACTGAAGGCACGGAATTCTTCAGTCAACTGGTGGAAAACATCATCCCGATGAGCTATCCGCCTGCGCAAAAGCTCGGCGAGCATTTGAAGTTGGCGAGGACGAGGAATGAGATTCGCGTGCTCGATCTTGCCGCTGTCTCTTATACA
>JBKPOB010000140.1:0-6376 GCA_046732875.1 Verrucomicrobiota bacterium
CTTTGCCGAGGCGAGGATTAGGGCCGGGGACGAGGCTTTGATCGTTCACTTCAATGCCGTAGTAGAGAGGTTTGTCGTCAGTGACTACCTTCCGCGGATCGCCCGTCGCGCTCAGATATTGCCTAACAAGTTCGTCCTGGCGGATCTGATCGGGCCCGGCCACTTCGATCAGGCCATTTACCGGTTGGCCGAGGGCTACCTCTGCTACCGCGGCAGCGACATCATCCGCAGCCATCGGCTGCATAAGGACCGATGATAACCGAACGGTTGAACCGTCCGTCCCCGATTGGGCGATGTTCTTCACGAACTCGAAGAACTGCGTTGCGTGGACGATCGTAAACGGAATCCCGGAAGCCTTGATCAGATTTTCCTGCGCCAGCTTCGCGCGGAAGTAACCGCTCAGGGAACCGGCACCACTTCCCGTCAGGCGATCGGTGCCTACCACGGACAACGCCACGTGATGTTTCACGCTCGCAGTCTTTTCCGCGGCAAGAAGGTTGCGACCCGACTTTTCGAAGAAATCCATGGCAGGCTTGTCTTCGAACGAAGGTGAGTTTGCCACGTCAACCACAACCTGCGCGCCAGCCAGCGCTTCCGCCAACCCTTCGCCAGTGAGCGTGTTTACCCCAGAAGAAGGTGATGCGGACATCACCTCATGGCCACGTTCGCGAAGAATGCTCACCACCTTTGATCCAATCAGCCCGGTTCCTCCAATAACCACGATCTTCATGTTTGTATTTATGTGCGGTTGTTCCTCTAACGTTTCGGTTTTTCATAACGCCATTAGTAGCCGCGTAGCGATGGTGATCCTCTTCATCTGAGTCAGCTCTTAATGAACGCTAACAGGTCAGCGTTGACGCGATCTTGATGCGTGGCGGTGAGACCATGCGGAGCGCTGGGATAATAGATTTCCTTTGCGCTCTTGATCAGCCTGGCCGATTTCTTCGCGGAGTCTTTCACCGGAACGATCTGGTCATCTTCGCCGTGCAAGACCAGCGTTGGCACGTCAAATTTTTTCAAATCCTTCGTGTGATCCGTTTCCGAAAACGCCTTGATGCTTTCATAGGCGTTGAGGAGACCCGCCTGCATGCTCCACAGCCAGAACTGATCGAGTGTTCCCTGCGAAACTTTTGCCCCGGGACGGTTGGCACCATAGAACGGCGTCGCCAAATCCTTGTAGAATTGCGAAGGATTCGTGAGGAGGTCCGCTCGCATTTTGTCGAACACCTCAATTGGAAGACCTTCGGGATTAGCGGCAGTCTTCAACATTAGCGGCGGCACCGCGGCAATGAGGACCGCTTTTGCGACCCGCTTGGTTCCGTAACGACCAATATAGCGGGCGACCTCTCCGCCCCCAGTGGAATGGCCTACTAGAGTCGCGTCCCTGAGATCGAGTGCGTCTATGACCGTCGCGAGATCGTCGGCGTAGCCATCCATGTCGTTTCCAATGGAAGTTTGAGTGGATCGGCCATGGCCACGTCGGTCATGCGCGACTACGCGGAACCCGTGCTGCGCGAGGAAAAGCATTTGGCCATCCCAAGCATCAGCGCTTAGAGGCCAACCGTGCGAGAATGTCACGACCGGGCCGTTGCCCCAGTCCTTATAATAGATTTCTCTACCATCTTTCGTTGTAATTGTGCTCATATCTTTTTTGCTTTCTGTTTTTTAATTGGTGTAGTCACGAGGAGGAACGCCCGCTCGAGGTCAGGTACCTTAAGTAGCCATTTCAAATTGCCGATGTTAGCTCCGTTTTCTTTTCCTACAGTAGGTATGGCATGACGTGTTTTCCTTTTTCGTGATTAGGTTATGTCGGTTGGTTTGTTTTGGTTAGGCTGCGATCTTTGGTGATGACGGAGGCTGTGGCTATTGCGCGTGCGAGAGATTTTTCAATCTCAAGAACGATATAATATTCGTTCCCTCGTTTGAGATAGATTATCCGCTAGTACTGAATGTCAGCTTGTTCGTTGCACCAGAGACCATGAGGCTTGAGCCTTGCTGCAACGCGCATTGTATTTGGTTCGCATATTCGTCTGCGAACAACGCTGGTTGTCCTCCAGTATGAAGGAACAATACCGTCTCACTCCTTTTGAAAAAACCTTTGCGGATTAAATCAATCATCCCCGCCGCGGCGCGTCCGGTATAAACTGGGTCAAGCAAAATGCCTTCGCACTTTGCAAATAGACTAATTGCTTCGTCCTCCTGTTCGGTTAACACGCCATAACCTGCCGAGCAATAGTTGGCATTTGCCAGTACGTCACCTGGTGTGAATTCGATGCGCTCTCCCAGCTTTTCGCTGGTCAACGAAGCCAGCTCAGAAACGTGTTCCTTCAACCATTCTTCTGATTCATCAACGCTAATTCCTAACGTTCGGCCATTATACCCAAACACGCGCTTACCGAGGAGAAGTCCCGCGTGCGTGCCGCCCGAGGATGTGGCAAAGACAATCCAGTCTGGATTAAGATTCTGCTCGACCAGTTCCTTCATTGCAAAGGCGTATCCCAGTGCGCCGGTTGCGTTCGAGCCGCCGTACGGAACGAGATAAGGCTTCATTCCTGCTTTGGCAGCACGATCGAATGTTTCTTGAAGAATTCTGTCGCGATCATTGCGATCGGCCACATGCACGATTTCCGCGCCGAACAATTCATCGAGCAACCGATTTCCCGATGGTTGTTTCGGCTCATTACCGGTTAGGACCAGGATGCATTTGAATCCGAATCGAGCCGCTGCCGCAGCGGTCTGACGGCAATGATTGGATTGTAGCGCTCCGCCAGAGATCAAGATCTTCGCACCTTGGTCGCGCGCCTCCGCTACGAGGAACTCTAGTTTGCGAGTCTTGTTACCGCCAAAGGCAAGGCCAGTTAGATCGTCGCGTTTGATCAACAAACGCGGACCGTCCAAAGCATCGGACAGACGCGGCAGCGCTTCAATTGGCGTTGGGAGATGAGCAAAGTTTAATCGGGAGACATTCGTCATACGCGTGGGCTCGCGTTTACCGGTGAGTCGTCGTGCTTCGCCTTTTCCTTCTGCACGCGATCTTCGGCGCGAAGCTTTTCATAATCTGCAGCGGTGTCGATGTCGATCGCTGCGGCGGGAAAATTGAATGGCGTTACATCGTGTCGCCGCGCGAGAATGATTTCTTTCGCTCCGCGATCTCCTCTGAGTTGCAACAGGTCGCCGAAGCATGACCGATCAAACAATGCCGGAATCCCAAGAGTCTCTGCGTAAGCCGAAGCGACGATCGGTTTTCCATTTTTCAGGTGCAGCTGAATGAGCTGTTTGAGCGCAGCTGCGTTCACGAATGGCTGATCACAAGTGAGAAGAATCGCTGCGTCGAGGTTCGGGTCGATACCGGCAGCATGCTTTACACCAACAGCGATTGACGAGCTCAAGCCGTCGGACCAGTTCCGATTCGCCGCAATGGATACCGGAAGCGCGGCCAGCTCCGACGTGATTTGCGCCACATCTGAACCGACGACGACCACGACTGGCGAACAACCAGCTTCGGTCGTCGCATCAACAACACGCCGCAGCAGAGTTTTCCCGCGAAATCGAATGAGCTGTTTTGGCTGCCCGAGCCGCGACGATCCGCCCGCAGCCAGGATTACCGCACCGATTTGGATTTTGGAATGCGGGGACATGTCACCGCTTTCAAAGCGCCGATGTGTCAGCGCACTCCATGGCTCTGTGGATCGGCGCTTTGCGCTCGCGCAGCGATTCGCCAGAGGCGCCCGCAAATACGCGCTGAATTTCGGAAACGATGGCGAGAGCAATTTCCTCCGGCGTTTCCGAACCGAGATCGAGACCGGCCGGAGCGAAGAAGCCGGCGTTAACAGCGATTTCGCGGTCGAGGAGATCATTCATCAATTGGTCCCGCCGCTTGCGCGGGCCAATCAATCCGACGTAACGCAAATTCAGTGGCAGTAACCTTTGGAGCGCGGCGAAATCGCGTCCGTAATTGTGCGATTTCACAATCGCGGCAGTCCACCGGTCAGGGGCGAGTGCCAACCCGTTTGCGTCGAAAAATGTATTCATCTCCCAACCTAACAGTTGGCCTAACGAATAAAATGGGGCGTTGTCCGGACCGTCGCCAAAAATCCAAAGCCGGATCGGTGGATGAATTTGCTGCATAAACTCATGCGAAGGCGGGTGCTCATGATCGAATTTGATAATCCGGCTTCCGCGCTCGTAACCAGTGAATCTCGTAATCGCAAAGCAACTGCGCCTCGCATCCAGCTTCTCTGCCAGGTCGACAAAGAATTTCTCGTCCGTGCGTTCGATGAAGATGTCGATCCTACCGGCGCAGCCGAATCGACGTCGTGTATCGAAACTCATCAGCGCCGGTTCACCCGTTTCCAAAACTTCGCGCGCGCGCAGGGTCACTTCTTCTTCCAGGCACCCCGCACTGAGCGAACCGATCATTTTGCCGTCAGGCCAAATCAACATTCGTGCGCCCGGCCGCCGATAACTCGAGCCTTCTACACGCACCAGAGTCGCGAGCGCGTGTGATCCCGGGCGGTCTGATTGACACCGTCTTCTCCGCCACTCACCCAGGATGTCGTAAATATCCTTCACCTTGCAGGAGAATACTCCTTGCACTGGCGCGACTTCGCAATCGAAACGATCCGGCGAAATCCATCTCACTCGACTTGTCAGTTAAATGTGACTGTAAAGTTTGAACACCCTCGTCTGCGTTGGTGTCTTGAATCGAAGTCGGAGTCACCGTCGTTGTCGTGAGCAAGATCGATTTCACGGTTAATGGGGCCAGACATGTTGTCGAAGCTGACGACGATACTCCATTGCTTTGGCTCATCCGTGACAATCTCGGATTGACCGGCACGAAATTTGGCTGCGGAGTTGGCGTTTGCGGCGCATGCACCGTGCTCGAAAATGGAAAAGCAGTGCGCGCGTGCCAGGTGCCCGCATCGGAAGCGTCGTCTCGCAGCTTCGTCACGATTGAAGGATTGTCGCCTGACTTGAGTCATCCGTGTCAGCGCGCGTGGCTTCAGGAGGAGGTCGCGCAATGCGGATATTGTCAGGCTGGAATGATCATGACCGCGTGTGGATTGTTGCAGCAACATCCCGATCCGGGCGATGAACTGATCGACGACGTGATGGCCGACTCAGTTTGTCGCTGCGGCACATATCTCCGAATACGCAAAGCAATACGACGTGCGGCGAATGAAATGCGCACGAAAAATCCATGATCACTTCGCGTCGCACATTTTTGAAAACAGCTGCCCTTAGCGGCGCATCGCTCATCATTGGTTTTGACGGACGGCGTTTGCTTCAGGCGACGAATGCGAGTGCCATGAGATCATTTAGACCAAACGGATGGGTCTGCATCAATTCCGATGGCACTGTCATTCTGACGATTGGTAAATGCGAGATGGGGCAGGGTGTCCGCACATCCTTGGCTATGATTTTGGCGGAGGAACTCGAAGCAGACTGGACACGGATCAAACTACTGCAGGCAAAACCGTCAGCTGACTCCGATCTCGGAACCGGCGGAAGCGACAGCATGGCGAGCAGTTGGAAACCGTTGCGGCAGGCGGGAGCTGCTGCGCGCGAAATGCTAATCACCGCCGCGGCCACACAGTGGAAAGTTGATCGCGCCGGCTGCAGAGCACTGAATGGTGCAATCGAGCACAGCGCGAGTGGACGGCGCCTCGAGTACGGTTCGTTAGTCGCGGAGGCAGCTAAAGTGCAATTGCCGGAGACCCCGCCCTTGAAGAACGCGAGCGATTTCAAAATTATCGGTCGCCGCACCGTTCGGATTGACGGGCCCGACATTGTCTCTGGTAAAGCGTGCTATGGAATCGACGTCAAGATTCCAGGAATGTTGTATGCGTCGCTCGAGCGGCCGCCGTTCTTAGGCGCGAAAGTGAAGAATCTTCAGGAAGATAACGCTAGGGCCGTTAGCGGTGTGAAGTCGGTGATCAAATTGCCGCGCGGCATTGCTGTTCTTGCGAATTCCACCTGGGCCGCGATTAAAGGCCGGTCTGCGCTCGCGGTAGAATGGAGTGAGCCGCCAAACGACGCATTCGATTCGGACTCTCATTGGAAAAAGCTCGAAACTGCGTCGCGCGAAACGGGATTTGTCACACGCAAGGAAGAACCTCCGGTTGGAACCGGCAAGATTACAAGGACAATCGACGCGACCTATTATTACCCGTTCTATGCCCACGCGCCGGTCGAAACCATGAACTGCGTGGCGGACGTTCGAGAGAATCGCTGCAGGATTTGGGCGCCCACACAGGCGCCGGAAAGGTTGCAAAAGCAAGTTGCTCAACTGCTAGGCATCGCGCCTGCCGATGTGGATGTGAACATCACTCTGATAGGTGGTGGATTTGGCCGACGCCTCGGAGTCGATTATGCA
>JBKPOB010000141.1:0-5933 GCA_046732875.1 Verrucomicrobiota bacterium
GTCACCCGACGTCTCAACGCACTCTCGGCTGGCGTGAAAAACGGTCGAGGGGCTTAACTTTCGCTGAGACACCGCTTAGCGCGATCTCCAGATTCACCTGGGGCCTCGAGGTATCTGAAGTGAGGCTGCTGGCAGAAGCACCTCTCTAAAGGTTCCTCAACCCGCGCGAATTTGGAGCAGTCAACCCCACATAGAAAGGCGTTTATGAAATTCGTTAGTCTCAGAACGAAGCGCGCTCACCGGCGAAGCAAGCTAGACAAACCGTCGCGCGAGGCACCTCAATCGTTCACCAAGCCAAAGGGAGCGTCGCACCAAATCCACACTTACGCGGAGCTCCGGCAACAGATTCACAACGACCTCCGGATCCAACATCCCGAATGGATTCAGCCAGGTGGCGAATCTCCCATCTGTGATTCTTATGAGGCCCGCCTCGTGAAACTACTCGACAGTTTGGCGCGAAGGGGATCCACACAATCTATTGTTGATCCTCATCGCCTCCTCGAACAGGGAGCACACTGACTCGGTACCGCAGTGTTCAATGATTGAGGCAGTCCACTGCTGCAATCTTAGGTAAAAATTCAACGAAAGGAGCAAATAATTATGGCTAAGTATGTCAGTCTTATTCAGTTTACCGACCAGGGCATCCGCAACGTCAAGGACACCATCAAACGATCCGAGGCCGCGATCGCCGAGGCCGAGAAAATGGGCATGAAGATCACCGACGCCTTCTGGATGATGGGCGTGTACGATGTGGTGGTGTTGCTGGACGCGCCCGATGACGAGACCGCGACCGCTTTCGCCTGCAAAATTAGTTCATTGGGAAACGTCAAGACCCAGACAATGCGCGCCTTCCGCAAGGAAGAGATGGAAGGCATTCTCGGGAAAATCAAATAACCGCTGTAGCGGCGGTCGTCTGCAGCTACCCTGTAGCGACGGCTCTGTGGGCTGTCACTCAACGATCAACTCGACAGCGATTCCTGTATACACCCGTGCATCATAAGCGGCTTACGGTGTATGAGCTGAACAGCCGTAGTGGCAGGCGTGTCCTCTGCGAAAATTCAATAATCAACTCTCAACATCGACTCTCAGCTAATGCACTAACTCTGCGCCTGAGCTCCGAAACGAATTCAACCAAGATCGATTCCGAAGCGCGCCAAATCAGCCAAACAGTTTATCAAAATCGTTATGGGTGCCGATCCAGACCCACTCGATGATATCACCCTCGCGATATCCCATTGCGCGAATGTCTAGCGTAAGTGTGACCGACCACAGATTCGCGTGCCCGCGGAGTTTCTTAAATTGAAGAGAGTTGTGCGCAGCATTCGCCGAGAACAGCCGAAACACACGGCGTGCGAATCTCGATCGGATTGTTTGAGCTTGCCATGCGCCTGCCAAAATGAGGGCGTTGCTCGCGAAATCACAATTTGTCGAGGTCGAGCGGCTCGCTGCCTTCGGCCCTCGCTTTCTTGATGAAAGCGTCAAGTTTGGGGCGCGGACGCTCGTCATTGATGATTTCCTCCCAACGCTGATCACCTTGTGCAAGCTCGCACAGCTTATCAAACACAGCGCGTCGCTCGGTCTCGGTAAGCTTTGGCAATTCCTCAATGATTTCAGCTGCGCTCACAAGCCAATTATATCCTACACGCGTAGTTTGTCAGTTTGCTGGTTTTCATCAGGTGCCTGCTAACGAAAATTCTCGGAAATCAATTTTCGCCCCTGATCTCTCAACTCTCAACAATCGGCTATCAATTTGCATTGATCATAAGCCGCTTACGATGCATTCGACCGGCAGCTGTATTGGGGGCTGTGTCAGCCGCGGTTGTAGCCGCTGGCGCTGACTGCGGTCTTCCATTGCTTCGATTTGCGACGGATCTGTTTGTTGTTCGGAGATCTGAGCCCAAATTTTTGCCCTTAGCGCCGTCTTTGGTCGCCGCGATCGCCGTATCCAGACTTGACTGTTTTCTGGGATTTTTTTGTAGCCATAACGACTACTTATCACTAGCCGCCATCTGTCACGGATGTGGCTTTTGGTGGTATCGAATTGCAGCAGTGAGTACTGCGTCGTCTTCCCATCGCACGTGCTTGCCGACGTTATCGCGATTCAAACGCAGTAAACGCGAGCGTATGCCGCGCAACGATACGAAATAGATGCTCTGGCAAGGAAGAAGAGAAAGCGAGAATGTTGAAGACGTCCGTGGATCCGGCGGCGGCAGACGCCTTGCCGTAGGCGGCGGAATTGGCGGCGTAATCCTCGTTGTGGTTTATCTCCTGCTCGGTGGCGATCCTCAGGCGCTGTTTGATTCACAGCAGCAGGCGCAATTATCGCAACCTGGCCAGATCGACGAGCAAGCGCCGCGTGATGACGCATCGAAGTTCGTTGCTGTCGTTCTCGCCGATACCGAAGACGCCTGGCATGACATCTTCCGGCAAATGGGTCGAGAGTACGAGGAACCGAAACTGGTGCTCTTCACGGACATGACTCGGTCTGGTTGCGGGTTCGCCAGTGGCGCGACTGGTCCGTTTTATTGCCCGGAAGATCAACGCGTTTACATAGACCTCGGTTTTTTCCATTTGCTCCAGCAACGTTTGGGTGCAGGAGGCGATTTCGCAGAGGCCTACGTGATAGCTCACGAAGTTGGGCATCACGTGCAGAATCTCCTCGGCATTAATGATCGTGTGCAGGCGGCGCGCGGGCGGATCAGTGAATCTGAATACAATCGGCTTTCCGTCCGGCTTGAGCTGCAGGCAGATTTTCTCGCCGGCGTTTGGGCGCGTTATGCCGACCGGGTCAAGCGCGTTGTGGAATCAGGCGATATCGAAGAAGCGATGCGCGCGGCCAGCGCGGTTGGGGACGACAGACTCCAATACAGATCGCGCGGTTACGTCGTGCCCGATTCATTTACGCACGGCAGTTCCGAACAACGGGCTCGCTGGTTCCGCCGCGGCTACGAGACCGGCGATCTGCGCCAGGGCGACACGTTTAACGCGCCCGACTTGTAACGCAGCGATAATGGAGTTCGCGGGAGCGGACGACATGGACGGGGAACCCGCAGGGCCTGCTCCCGCTGTTAGCGTCGTGGTCGCACCGGCCTATTGGTATTACGGGCGGCGGTTCGGCTTCAATCCTGGCTACCGGTTCTATGCGCGCCACTCTTATTGGCCTCGGCATCATTGCGGCGATAACCGACAGCGCTAAGCACACCGAAAATTTTGACGCGCATTAGTGTCGTCGAGGGCGTTTTAACCTCGGAAGGACAATTCTTGAGCATGAACTCGAATTGCCAGGTGGTGGCCGGTTTGTTTTGTTTTGTCATCTGCGCCGTGACTATAAATCAGCCCAGCTCGGCACACGCAGCAGGCAACGTGCAGGCAACGTTGGAGAATGGAGACCTAATCATCACGGGCGATGATGGAGACAACAACATTATCGTAATCCAGGAGTGTTGTAGCACTGTCGTTGTCAAAGGGCGCGCCGACACAACAGTCAACGGCAGCAGCAGCCGCTTCGACGCTGAAGTGATGCATGACGTCATCATCAGACTGAATCGCGGCAGTGATTTTGTGCGAGTCGAGGTCATTCCGGGAGTTGGAGGAATTACGAACGACCTGAAGATCCATTCCGGAACAGGAAACGACACGGTCGAGCTCCTCGGCATTACCATACAGCAGGATACGCGTATTGAGACAGGCGATGGAGATGACGTAATTTTCATCGATGGCGTGCAGCAGCCGAATGGCTATCAGCGTCCTGACTTCAGGGGCAGATTCAGCGTCGATGCCGGCAATGGTCAGGATCTGCTGGAGTTTCATCACGCCATTTTCCGGGATGAAGTGGATGTGACAATGGGCAACGGAATTGATGATGTGTGCAATACGGCAGACTCAGATTTTTTGCAGCCGAACCAGGCGACGTTCGACGGAGGGCCGCCCCACGGATTGCCGGGCGACGGCTTGGTCGCCCATATCATACGACTCCATATCATCGATTTTGAGAGATTCCCGGATGACTGCTCTTACTTGGGCGGGCGAGACTAGATAGCTGCCGATTTGACGGTAACAGATTATTTGCCGGCCCAACTTCGCGTCGATCATTCGCCGAGAACGCGTTAATACCAACGTCCTGTTGTGGTGGGGTCGTCGCGCGGCGCCCGCACATCGCAGCGCGATGTCCCGACCATTCCGTCGCGCTGATCGCTCAACTCTCAACAATCGGCTATCAATTTGCACTGATCATAAGCCGCTTACGATGGATAAGAACCAGCAGCTGTAGTGGCGGCTGTATCAGCCGCGTTGTGGTCCGCCCGCTCGCGAATGGAGCTGATGGGACCGGCGACATAGAACACGTCGCGATCAGGAATGGAGCTTTCGGGGAAAGCGACATAGAAGGCAAAGCCGCGATGGGTAGCGGCGAGTGAGGGTGGGAAGCGAACGAGTTTCAATCGCGCGGGTAGACGGCAACGCAGCTAGGTAGCTGGCGCAAGCACGGAGGAGTGCGAGTGATCAAGGTAAAGCTGCGAAGGAAGCAGCGAGCGAATGGAGCCACCGGGACGCGAGCGACATGGATGGGCAAACCGAGAGGTCGAATGGAGCTTTTGGGAAAAGCGACATAGAAGGCAAAGCCGCGATGGGTGGCGGCGAGGAAGCGGGGACGCGACCGAGTTTCAAATGGGCGGGAGCACATGAGTCAACGCGGAGCAACGAGCGAGTTTCAACACCTTCGGAGTCTAGATCTGTCCCCGAATTTCTTTTGCTGGGTTGTGCGCCGGCGCTACCACAGCAGTGCGACAAGAAAAAGTACCATACCTGTTAGCGCCGTGTTCCAGAAAATCATGGAGCGCACCAAACCATAACCCAGGGCAGCAGCCAATAGGTAGCCAATCCGTCCCCAGAAATACAAATGCGCGCCCCACAGCGTGAGCGCACCGTGACGCTTCGCGACGTGGGCGATTAGCACGAGCGCGGCAAAGAAGGGAAAGGTCTCCAGAAAATTCGTCGTGGCTTGGTCGACTCGATTAGCCAGCCCACGCAGCGGCGGCATAGGCTGTTCTCGATCGCTTGCCGTCCAGCGGTACCCGTATTGAAAACTGATAAGGTGAGAAGCGGCAATCAGCTGCACGAGGCCAAGGATCACACTGGCCACAAGAAATCGCAGTTCGATGGTCATCTCACATGGAGCAGCGGCTGTTACGTCTAACAAGATTTATGCGAAATCTTTCGGCTTAATTCCACCCGAAGACTGGCCCTCAAAGTCGCCATTGCAATGCTGCGTCGCGAATTGTGAAAAAGTATTTATGCGACCCTCTGCGATCGAAATTAGAGGTGTCAATTGTAAGGCCTGATCCTTTTTCTTTTTTGGTCGCGGCGTAACCGAAAGCCAAAAGCGATGACCCAGAAGATTGAAATAGCCAACGCAAAAATCGCCACAGCGCGCCACCTTCAGCGCATCTCTCAAACCATTGTGGGCTGCGAGCGAGTTTCAACATTTCGGATAGTTCGACAAAGGCAGGGGATTCCTCGCTCGCGAAAATCCAGGAGTTTGGGTACCAACGAGATTTTGAATCTCACTCACTGCTTCAGCAGCCGGTCATAATCAGAGTGATGACCGATCCAGACCCAAATAATTAAGTCGCCCTCTCGATGCGCGACAGCGCGATAGTGAATACCGACTCTGGCCGAATAGAGACTCGGATGTCCCGTGAGACGCTTAAAATGAAGAGAGCGATGAGTCGGATTCGACAACCAAAGTCGATAGCATTTGTCAGCTAACCGCTGTGCCCGCTCAGGCAGCAGCTCGTAATATTGCCAGAACTGCGGCGTCGTTTTCGACTTCAAGTGCGTGAGTTCGGCCAGTCGCGGAGTGTATCTTCACGAACAGCCGTCCGCGCTTGCTCGACCAGGAAATCTAGCTTCCCAGCGGCAGCATCTTTAGCGAT
>JBKPOB010000142.1:0-29358 GCA_046732875.1 Verrucomicrobiota bacterium
ATTTGCAAAAGCCCTAAACGACGGATGCCCCGCGCCCTCGAGTCAAAATTCTCACCAACACATTAACGCAAAAAACGCCCGTGACGAGCACAAGCGCGCCGGCCCAGGCCTGGCGGTGCCAATCATCATAGGGAGAGATCGCGTAGGTAAAAATCTGTAACGGGAGCGCCGCAATGGGCTGGCTAAGGCTGTGGTTCCAAAATTGATTGCCAAAAGCAGTGAAGAGGAGCGGAGCGGTTTCGCCTCCCACGCGAGCGAGAGCGAGAAGAATCCCAGTGATGATCCCTTTGGACGCGGTTTTCATCACGATGTGAACGATTGTTTTCCACCGGCTGACACCCAAAGCGAGCGCAGCTTCGCGATATCCATTAGGCACAAGGAGAATAACTTCCTCCGTGGTGCGCAGAATCAGAGGAATCATGATCAGGCCCAACGCGAGACCCCCGGCGTACGCCGAGAAACCCTTGAACCGCAACACCACCAAACCGTAAACGACGACGCCCCACGTGATCGACGGAACGCCATTGAGAACATCTGCTAGAAACCGCAACACAGAATTGATCCGAGCCGAGCCGTATTCCGCCAGGTAGACCCCACCTAAAACGCCAATCGGTATTCCGATCACAGCCGCAAGGGCAAGCAATTCGAGCGAGCCGACGATGGCATTGACCATGCCACCGCCAACGGCTCCAACCGGCGCCGGTAATTTTGTGAAAAAGTCCCAGTTCACCGAACCGGCGCCATTGATGAGCAGATAAAAAAACACCAGACCTAATGGCGCGATCACAAGGATTGCGGAGACAAAGGCGATTCCAGAAGCCAGCGCGCTTTTGATTTTGCGCCAGGTGTGATGGTGTGCCCGTTCCAAATGCATGGTTATTGCACTGCGCGTGTGGCCGATGTGGTAGCGATGGTCCGCAGAAGCAGTTGTGCGAGAAGATTCACGAGGATGGTTATTCCAAAAAGGACCAGCCCGATTTCGAATAACGCTTGAAGATAAATATCAGTCGTTGCTTCGGTGAATTCATTGGCAAGCACACTGGCAAGGGTATAGCCGGGCTTGAAGAGCGACGCAGCGATCTGCGGCGTATTGCCAATCACCATCGTTACCGCCATCGTTTCGCCAAGAGCGCGTCCCAGGCCGAGAATCACTGCGCCGAACAGGCCTTTCTTGGCATAGCTTAGGACCGCGATGCGGGTCACCTCCCACCGCGTAGCCCCAAGACCGTAGGCGGCTTCCCTTTGCAAATCCGGAACGCTGCGCAGAATCTCGCGCGAGACGGAGGTGATGATCGGCAAAATCATGACCGCGATAATAATTCCGCCCGCCAGCATGCAAGGGCCGTAGATCGGTCCACTGAAGAACGGCGTCCAACCGAAGAATCGTTTGAGCAATGGCAAGGGATAATCCCGCAGCCATGGAATCATGACGAAAATGCCCCAGAGACCGAGGATGACGCTCGGGATCGCGGCCAGCATTTCGATTAGCGACACAAGAGGCTGCCGAATCCAGAGCGGAGCAAGCTCTGTCAGATACGCTGCCGTTGCGATACCCAACGGAACCGCAATCAGCAGCGCGATGAGCGAAGAAACCAGCGTTCCATAAATAAACGGCAGAGCGCCAAATTGGTCGGCGACGGGATCCCATGTTGAAGTGACGAGGAAATGAAAACCGAATTTCTTGATAGCGACCGAAGACCCAATCCAGAGCTGCCAACCAATCAGGATAATCAGCACCACCACGGTCAGTGCCATCGCGAGCGTAAGCCACTCGAATGCCTTGTCCCCAAAGCGGGATGGAGACGCCATGCGTGTTTGGACAGAGCGCTCTTCCACCGCTATCGATGCGGCCACAGCCATAAAAACTTAATACTTTGATTAGCAGCGGCAGGCCGCTGCGGTACACCCCTCGGTTACATCTTGATCTCGTCGATCCGTTTCAGGACACGCTGCTGAAGTTTTTCCGGCAATGGCGCATACTGGAGATCCGTGGCCATTTTCTCGCCGTCTTTCGCGGCCCATTTCAGAAATTCCACCAGCTTCTTTCCTTTGGCCGCATCTTTTTGCTGCTCGTACACCAGTAACCACGTCGCACCGGCGATAGGATACGCATCTTTGCCCGGAGCGTTCGTCATCGAAAAACGGAAGTCATCCGGGATTTCGGCCGTCGCCAGTGCGGCAGTCACCGACTCGAGCGTCGGTTTCACAAATTCGCCAGCCGCGTTCTTAACCTCGGCATACGGCATCTTGTTTTGCACCGCGTAAATCAGCTCGACGTAACCAAGCGCGCCGGGCGTTTGTTTGATCTGTCCGGCCACACCCTCGTTTCCTTTGCCGCCAATTCCAGTCGGCCAGTTTACAGAAGTATTAGTTCCCACCTTGCTTTTCCATTCGGGACTGATCTTGCTCAGATAATCCGTCCAAATATAAGTTGTCCCGCTGCCATCGGAGCGGTGCACGACTACGATCTCCTGGTCCGGCAAGTTAGCCCCAGGATTTAGCGCGGTAATTTTCGGGTCATTCCACTTTTTGATGTTACCGAGAAAAATTCCTGCGATCGTGTCTGCATCGAGCTTTAACGCCGGGTTCCCAGGCAGGTTGTAGGCGACTACATCTGCGCCTGCTACAGTCGGAATATGCAGGAGTTTGCCTGGCGCTTTGCTGAGGTTGTCATCGCTCATCGGACCATCTGACGCACCGAAATCGACTGTCTGCGCGAGAATCTGCTTTTGGCCTCCGCCCGATCCGATCGATTGATAATTAAACCGGACCGAGGGATCGACTTTCGCGTACTCGTTGAACCATTTTGAGTAAATCGGATACGGAAAAGTTGCGCCTGCACCGTTGATCATCATCTGCGCCGAAGCGGTCATGCTGATCCCGGTCAGAAGCGCCGTCGCTAGAATTTTGTGAGCAAATTTGGGAGACTTCATAGATGCCGCAGCCTGCCGTAGCGCGCGCCGAAGCGTCAAAATTTTTAATGTTACTTTTGTGTGACAGGCGGCTTCACCGCCGTTAAGTCGTCAAACCGTTGAACCGTAAGTCCGATTTACGGTGTAACGAATCACACTGACCTGTACGCTGGCAGAATCACCCGAACGGTGGTGCCGCGCCCAAGCTCGCTCTCGGCCTCCACGCGCCCACCGTGCAACTGGGCTATATGTTTCACAATCGCCAGTCCCAAACCAGTACCTCCCAGTTCGCGGCTGCGAGCTTTGTCAGCGCGATAAAAGCGTTCGAAAATTCGCGGCAAATGTTCTTTGCTGATCCCAAGCCCATGATCAGCGACGCTTAGGACGATGTCGGAACCGCGACGCGTCGCCTGCAGATGAATCTGCTCGTTCTCACGTGAAAATTTCACCGCATTATCCAGCAGATTGTAGAGCACTTCCTCTAAACGAGTCCCATCGGCATGAAGCGTCAGCGTTTCCGGAGTCAACTCGACAATCACTTTGAGATTCTTCGCAGCGAGTTTTTCTTTCCAATCACGGATGAGGTTATTAAACAACGCATCGACCCGCACAAGGCTGAGCTCCAGAGTCGCCTGAGACGACTCTAGCTGGGCGAGAGTCAGCAAATCGTCAACCAGCTGCTGGAGCCGTTTGGAATGCCGGTCCATGATCGAAAGCATCCGCGCAAGTTCCCGTCGTGACGTCTCCGGCTCATCAAGCAACACCTCGATGTAGCCGCGTAAAATCGACAGCGGCGTGCGTAGTTCATGCGAAACATTTGCGACAAACTCGCGCCGGATTTGGTCCAGCTGCTTCAACTCGGTGATGTCGTGGAACAGCACAACCGCACCGGACATTTCGTCGTCACCCTTCTTGATTGGAACCGCGCTGATCTCTATGTGTCGCTCGCGATGGGTGCGCGAGTCGGTTATGCCCAACTCGCTTCGGATCACCTCACCGGTCTTCAGCGTTTCGACAACCAGTTGATCCAATGTTGCGTGACGGACGGCCTCGACCAGAGGAACGCCTACTACCGGATCGCGCAGATCAAATAGTCTTTGAAAGGTGGAATTCACAAGCGTAATGCGGCTGCGCGCATCGACTACGAGCACGCCATCTTCCATCGCGCCGAGAATCGTTTGCGTATCGGATTCGCGGCCCGCGATCTGGCGTTCGAGCTCCCGCTGGCGCGCAAAAATAGCCTCCAGCGCCAGCCCAACGCGATGCGGATCTGCTCCACCGTTTATGAGAAACGTCGATGGACTTTCGCCGCGGGCTATTTGCGAAACGAGCTGCTCGATTTGTGGCCACGGTGCAGCCCATTTTTGCCAGAGAAGCAGCGCTATCACTGCGAATAAAGCGCAGAGCACGCCCAGGATTAGCCAATACATCTGGCCTTACTTTTCTTTCATTCGATAGCCGAACCCACGCACACTTTCAATTACATCAGCTGCTTTGCCAAGTTTCTTGCGCAACCGTCGGACGTGCGTGTCCACTGTGCGTGTATCAATGACACTCTCGTAACCCCATACGTCGTTAAGCAAGCGGTCTCGCCCCTGGACACGCCCACGTCGCTGTATCAGCGTACGCAGAAGTTTAAATTCGAGGCTGGTGAGATTGATTCGCTTGCCGCTAACCGAAACTTCATAACGCGCCGGATCGATCGTAATCGGACCGGCTGTCAAACGCTCATCGTCCGGCTTCGTGTCGCCACGGCGCATGATCGCTCGAATCCGCAGGACCACTTCCCGTGGACTGAAAGGCTTTGTCACATAATCATCCGCACCAAATTCCAAACCGACTATCCGGTCGATTTCTTCGGCTTTCGCCGTGAGCATCATGATTGGGACCTGGCGCATCCCCGGATCGCTTTTCAGAATTTTGCAAACTTCCAGCCCGGGCATCTTAGGCAGCATGAGATCGAGAATAATGAAAGCGGGCTTTTCGCTGCGTGCTTTCTCCAGTCCGGCAGCGCCGTCGGGAGCGGTCGAGGTCGCGAAACCGGCTTTGCGCAAATTGAGCGCAAGAAGATCGACTACGTCGCGTTCATCCTCAATGATCAGGACTGTGTTGCCGGATGCAGGTTCCATTGGCAGTCGGATTTTATCGCCCAAAACGTTTTGATCCGCCAGCAAAGCTTTCGCTGACGTGTCGATCCAGGCAACGAATCGTGTGACGTGGAAGATGATTAATCCT
This sequence comes from Verrucomicrobiota bacterium, assembly GCA_046732875.1. Classification (GTDB taxonomy): domain Bacteria; phylum Verrucomicrobiota; class Verrucomicrobiia; order Chthoniobacterales; family UBA10450; genus Udaeobacter. The sequence goes on from JBKPOB010000142.1 coordinate 5,148, forward strand.
GTTCAGGATTTCGGCTGGAGAAAGACCCGGAGTGTGCTTGACTACCAAGTCAGTCACTTCTTGTCACAATAACTTGGGACACCTATGGAATAACGTGGCGAGCCGCGGCACAATTTCTTTTCCTATCTTGAACTCATTTTGCTCCAGGTCTGAAACAAGCATTAGCGAAGCAGCTGTACCCGTATCATCAAGGTCCGCGCCGCGCGCCTCGGGATCGATTTACGTCGCAACAAGTATTGAAGTGGACAAGAACTGGGCACACAATCGCGCCAACCGTTGGTATAAGAAGGGGGCAAACCCTGACCATCTTACAGGCGATTATGCTTTTCAGCGGCTTCGGCAGACCTGGTTTACGCCCAAAATTGAGCCCAAATTCAAACTTCGACCAGAGGACAAATTCTATGCGATCGGGTCATGTTTCGCTAGGGGAATTGAGCATGCGCTTATGAAGCGCCAGGTTGCAGTGGAAAGCGCGGCCCCGGAGTTTGCCAGGTTTGAAGCAGTGAACAAGGAGGTAACAGGATTAGGCTTTACGAACAAGTACAATACCTTTTCAATACTGAACGAGCTTCGCTGGGCGCTCGATCCCGAAGCAGTTTTTCCTGTGGAATCGATTGTCCAAGTCACAGAGAGCACCTGGTCCGACCCACACATCACCCCCACCCTCGAGCTCGCCGGTTTCGAGGAAACTCTGGAACGTCGTGCACTCATGCAAACGGTCACAAAACGCATAGTGAACTGCCGCGTTGTGATTATCACGCTCGGTTTAGTCGAGGTCTGGCGCGACGTTGAAGCTGATGTATACACTAATTCTGCTCCAGCGCGGCCTGTGTTGAAAACACAACGAGCGCGGTATGAGTTTCACCTAACCAGCTTTGCCCAAAACTGGGCTAACCTGGAAGCGATACACGCATTGCTGTCTCGCTATGGACATCCTGACTTGCACATTGTGGTCACCGTTTCGCCGGTGCCTTTGATGGCGACGCTTTCAGCCATGGACGTTGTCGTCGCCAACACTTATGGCAAGTCTCTCCTGAGAGCACTGGCGCAGGAATGGGCTGCGGCGCACGATAACGTCGCCTACTTTCCCAGTTACGAGATCGTTCAAAACTCCGATCGTGCGGCTGTATGGGAGGCCGATCTGAGACACGTAACACCTACAGGAACAGAGCACATAATGGATCTATTCCTGCAATCTTATCTTACGTAGGGTTGCCGCAACCCGATTTTGGGCGATCGAGCTTTCTTGCGGAGTATGCTGTAAGCGCCCTCTCGAGTCTTGCGCAAGATATGTGATGCTAAGTCGTCGTACTTGCACCAAATCTGATGACTAACGAGCAAACGCGCCACAATCGTGCTTTGGATACGTATGCCATCGTGGTACTGGTTATTACGTTTCTACTTCGTTACGCGCCATTTTTAGCCGCTCGGCAGCTGTTTGGGCCTTTTATGGACAATGTGTACATCTACGGGCCGATATTTTCCGACGTATCCCGGTTATCGTTGTCTGAAGCTGTGCCGTACTATCTGCCAGATATTGGGACCGGTTTTCCAGTCTTTGAGAGCCCCCACTTTTCCATTCTTTATCCGTTTTATTTCCTTGGGCTGCTCAGCTATGGCGGGCCACTGGCGTCGCTATACACGCTCACGAATCTGACGCTGTTCCACCTATTCGTTTTTTACCTCAACCTCTATGTCTTGTTGCGCTGCGCTACAGTTCCACCATGGGCCGCATATGTGGGCGCGTCCGTTGGGATGCTAGCATGGAACACGCAACTTTACGCTAGCTGGATTACTGTTACAGCCAGTTACTCATGGCTGCCCCTCGTGCTCGCTGGTGGGGTGTTGCTATTGCGATTCCCCGGGAAGGCTTCCGGGATAGTTGTCTTTTCCGTTGCTGCGGGCTTGCTTGCCCTTGCGAGTCCCTCCCAGGCGGTAATTCATGCCACGCTAAGCTCTCTGATACTTTTTGCCATAGGTGCCGCGTGGTTGTGTCTCCGGAGGCGCTTCACGGATATCTGGCGTCTAGCTTGGCCCTTACTGGTGTGCGGTGGCGTTGCATTCGGCCTGGCGGGAGCCGCAGTAGTCCCAATGTACATGGCCATTGGCCAGATGATCCGGCACGTCGGTGCCGGCGTCGCCGTGGTTGGACACGAACACATTCCGTGGAAAAGCTTCAACCTTTTACAACTTACGCTGGACCAGGCAAAGGGCATTCTGATCAAGCCAACTTGGATTAGCATCGTCGGCAGTCCGTACGTAGGGCCACTTGGTGTGATTGGCGTCCTACTGACGGGAATTTACTTTCGTCGGTTGGATACTTTTCTCCGCAGCGTGGTATTAGCATTCGGAGCTATCGGCCTTTATGGATTGCTCTCGGGGTTCGGGACAAACCTGGGGTTCGCCCATGTGAACTTTCATCTTCCGTTTATTAACCGAATCCGGGAGTCCGGGCGGCATCTTGTTCTCTTCGTGATTGGCGTTTCCGTCTTGAGCGGGTTGGGATACAGCCTTCTCGCGCAAACCTTCCGGGAGAACAAACAGAGCCCTCATGTTCGCGTGCTTATTCTACCAGCAACATTGCTGGTGATTTTTGCTGCGACCATTCTATGGGAGCTTTTTCAGAGTGATCAGAGTTGGATGCCGAGACGATTTTGGATCATGACGTTGCCCCCGCTCCTGTTCGCTCTTAGCTATGTTTGTAGACTACCCGACTACCGTAGTGTTGTCCCAGCGACGGCACTTGTTTCGATGGCCGCCGCCGTTGTTCCGGTGAGGGGAATTTCAATTTCGCAATCGGACTTCAACAAACCGATGAATTTGCTTAGTCACAGAATTATCCAGGATTTCGTGAACAAGATCGATGCTTCGGGTTACCGGGTAGATTTCCGTGATAACATGTTTTCCAATCGATTTTGGGCAATGAACGCGACTTATTATGGGATCAAGAGCTTTTACAATCAGCTTACTCCCCAGCCCTATGATCAGTTTCGCTTCAGTCTTCTAGCGAATGTACCGCACCTTCGTGAGATGATGGGGGCACGTTATTTGTTATGCGGTCCCAATACTCCTCCGATCGACCAAAGCGCCAAGGAGATATTCGAAACCGAAGGCTACCGCCTCTACGAAAACCCGAAACCGATGGCCCGACTCACACTGGTGCATCGGATTGCGGGTTCGGCGAATGACGAGCATGATTTCACGAGCCTTATCAGGAAGGGCTTCGACTACTTTTCGGAAGCCTATGTGACTGCCGCCGACCTCAACAGAGCACGAAATTTCTTGGGCACTTCTGCGAGTCGACCGCATCATCGGGATCGTATCGCAAGTACTGTCGATCAAGCCAATCGCAGTTTTTCAACGGTTGACGCTGATTCGCCGTCGCTGTTGGTCTTGAACGAATGGTTTACGCCGGCTTGGAAAGTCCAGGTAAACGGCAAAAAACAGCCCTTACTGCGTGTAAACCAATGGCAAACTGGCGTGCTCCTGGACGCAGGCAAGAATCGTGTCGAATTCGAATATCGTCCAACGCTATTTCGGGTCTTGATGGTATTGCACAGGATTACCATGGTATTGCTCCTAGTCTTTGTGGTTTTCGCGATCAGCCAGAAGGGTTCTTCGTTAGCGAGCAATTTCGCGACGATCGCATGATGCTGTTTCAATTTCGGGATCACATGAAAATCCCAGAGACGAATCAGGCGCAGCGAGCTGTCGCGATTGATGCAATTTCGATAGGGGCTCTTGTCGCCTACTTTCTTTACTTTGCTCTTCCGGCCTTACGTGGAGGTTTTCGTGGAGACGAAATGATGAACATGGTGATCTACTGGAAAAGCGGAATGCTCAAGTCGCTTTGGGCAAATTTAGGATTCTGGACGGCGTTTTACCGTCCGGCGGGCGCTCTTTATTACCTCCCGCTTTATTACTCCTTTGCGCTAGACCCCCTCCCTTATCGAATTGTCCAGATCAGCATTCTCGCCGCGTCAATTCCGGTGGTCTATTACCTGGGACGGTGTCTGACCTCCTCGCGTTCGGTCGCATTTCTCGCTGCCCTTGCTCTCTGTTACCATCCTCTACTTGGCAACCTCGTGTTCGTCGGCGCGTTCATTTATGACGTATTATGTGGGTTCTTTTACTTCGCGGCATTGACCTACTACATACACGTCCGCGAGAAAGGATGCTGTTTGCGCCCCCTCCAGGTACTGGGATTTCTAGTCTTATATGTCTGTGCGCTGAACAGCAAGGAGATGGCTGTTACGCTTCCGGTGATTATTCTGATTTATGAGCTTCTAAACTGTCCTCGCTGGGCCGACTGGAAAGCGTTCCTTCGGTGGGGCTGCTCCTTTGCGGCTCCATCTTTGATTGCAGGATTGCTTACGGCTATTTACATCTACGGCAAAACTCACGGCAGCGGTTCGCTGACAAGATACGAACCTTATCGACCAAAAGTTTCATGGCACCATTTCATGGCGTCTAACACAAAGTTCGTTAGTGACTTGTTCTATTTCCAGCACACGATCACTCCCATGACGCTGCTGGTTCTATGGGGTCTTGTTTTCATTTATGCCTTCGTACGCCGTGATCGGACGCTGCAGCTCATGGCGTTCTGGGTAGTGATAGTGCCTCTTCCCATCGCGTTTCTTGTCCCGCTTCGCGCCGGGGCATCTCTTTACCTTTTGCTATTCGGATGGGCAATGATCTTTGCCACCATCATTGTTGATTTGATCACGCTAATTTCCAAGTCTCGGATATTGATTGGCCATGGTCTCGGAGCAGGCGCGGCGGCAGGCGCAATCATGGGCGGTGCGCTTCGCAGCAGTGTCCGTGGCGCCGCAATTGGAGCGGCCGTAGGCGCCGCCGTTGGTAAAATGTCTGCGTCAATTTTTAGAATTGCTGCCGTGTTCTCGGTGGCGTCTGGTCTTGCAATTCTTACTCGGTGGGAAAATCAACGTCATCATACGGTGCAAGCGTGGCTTAGTGTCGGGGAAAAGGTACCTCACGTTATCGAAGCCTTGAAGTCGTTACATCTTCAACCGGCGTCCCGGAGCACCATCCTACTGAGGATTCCGGAAGCTCTGTTCCTAAACAAATCGCATGCTGTTTTCATTGCTTATCTGGTCTGGAATGATCATTCCTTGCGAATTTGGCTGGAAAACGCACACCAACTCACGCCGGAGCAACTAGCAAAGGTCGATTACATCGTTTCCCTCAATGAATTCGAAGCGAAGGTCATCCGTTCGCCTGAGATTCCGCAGTGAGACGGAGGAGTTCGCTGCTAAGCTGACGAAGCTGTATCTCGTCCGCAGGACAATAGCGACACCTGAAATTTACAATAAGCAGAATTGTGTTAGGCCGCCTGATAATGAGTAATCCACTGTGGCAATGGGTGGCGATTCGTTGGCGGCTTATTGTTGGCGGCGCGCTGTTGGCTGCATTGCTGCTAATCCATACCACCAGCCTGCGCCACAAGGAGCTTACGACTGACGAGCCGCTGCACTACGCGTACGGCTATCGCGTGCTGCATGACACTCCGCGACGAGGAAGCGTGTTGGATAGCAGCACGATGCCGTTTTCAAGCCTTCATGCCATGACGAGTGGAAATCTCGCTATGCTTGCCCGGGCGACGAACATCCCACTACAAAATTCGTGGAACGGTCAGGTTAAGCGGGGGCGCTACGCGACTATTGTTCTATCGTTATTGCTGGCCTTATATGTATTGCAGTGGAGCTACGAACTCTATGGGCGTAACGGCGCTCTTCTCTCCCTAGGCCTTTACGTCTTCGATCCCAATCTCCTGGCGCACGGTCAACTGGTGACAGCTGACTTACCGGCCGCCTTGATGACCACCATGGCGCTATACCACTTTTGGCATTTTCTTAAATTCGGCGGTAAAGGACGTGCCTTTCTTAGTGCCGTTACCCTGGGTTTGAGTCAACTGGCCAAGTATTCGTGCGTTTACCTGTATCCGATCTTCTTAGTGATTGCAGTGATTTATTGTTGGTCCGCTCCAGCGGTGGCCGGCACCGTAACACGCAGCTGGCACAGCCTGACCCGGGGACTGCGTCGCTGGCTCATTGCTATGGTGTTCTTCGCTGCGGTGAGCATTCTGATGATCAATCTCGGATTCGGCTTCAATGGGATCGGAACGCCGTTGTCCGGTTATACTCTGAAAGACCCAGCTTTCAAAAAGCTTCAAGAGACACCGATCATCGGCCATATCCCGCTCCCCATGCCCGTGCCTTACCTCCAGGGCTTAGATCTAGTTAAGTTCGAGGAAAGGATGGGGCAGGGCTGGGGAAACATTTACATGGCAGGGAGACTTCGAGTAAATCATCATGACGGAAAACTTCGTGGGTTCCCAGGGTATTACTTTTATGCCGCTTTCTTCAAGGAGCCGATCGCGAAGCAATTCATATTTTTCGTCGCATTATTCGGGTATTTTTCGCGCTGGGGCCAACTAGCAGCGCGCTCTCTTCGCCGGGAAGAGGTTTTCCTGCTCGTTCCGATTCTGATTTACTGGATCCAGTTCAATTTCTTTTTTAACGCGCAGATCGGCATACGTCATGTGTTACCTGTAATCAGTCTCGCTACGATCTTTTGCGGAAGATTTTTAGCTCCCCCCGAATCCAAACTTCGACGATACGCCGCCGTGATTCTGGCCGTTTGGGTTGCTGGCTCAGCGCTTTCGTATTATCCGCAGTTCATATCATACTTTAATGAATTTGTGCCGGACAGGAAGCTCGCCTACCGACACCTTGCGGATTCGAACCTGGACTGGCGCGGAGACCAATGGTACCTAATCGAATATATCCGCCGCCATCCTGGAGTTATCCTAGATCCCCGAAAACCCCAAGCAGGCCGAATTGTTGTCCCTGTCAACGCCTTGGTCGGAGTTAATCGAAATCCTGAGGAGTACAGGTGGTTGCGAGAGCACTTTACTCCTGTGGATCACATTGCCTACTCGTTTTTAGTTTATGATGTCACGAAGGAGATGCTTCCACAGGGCGGAGGAGATTCCAAAGAGCAAAAGAAACGGCCCCGCGTACCTCGCACTAATGATTCACCCTTACCCCTTCCCCGTTCACACGAATAAAATTCCCGTAGCGAATTATATGTCCGCGACGTCCGGCGTGTCGTTATCCAGTGCGCTCACTCACTGCGCGATGAATTTCTTCCAGAATTCCTCGCAAACTATAGCGAAATTTCCAAGTGGGATAGTGTTTTTGAAATTTCCCCACATCGCTGATCCACCAGATATGGTCGCCAATGCGGTTCGTCTCCTCGTAGCTCCAAGCTAATTTGCGCCCGCTAATTTCTTCACACAATTCGATCGCTTCGAGCATCGAACAGTTGCTGTGTCGGCCGCCACCAATGTTATACACTTCTCCGCTGCGTGGAGCGCGGACGAATTCCACAAACGCTTCGACCAAGTCGAAGCTGTGAATGTTATCACGAACCTGTTTGCCCTTGTATCCGAAAACGCGGTAAGCCCTGCCACTCACGGTACAAATCATCAGATACGACAGAAAACCGTGCAGCTCCGTCCCCGCGTGCGCCGGTCCGGTGAGGCAGCCACCACGAAAAGAAACCGTCGGCATACCAAAATAACGTCCGTATTCCTGCACCAGGATATCAGCGGCGGCTTTGGATGCCCCGAAGAGCGAGTGCTTACTGTAGTCGATGCTCATCGTTTCTGAGATTCCCTGCTCATATTCGTGCCCTGGCTCGATTTCCCATCGCATCGGCAATTCTTGCAGTGGTAATCGGTTCGGCGTGTCGCCGTAAACTTTGTTTGTCGAAGTAAAAACAAACGGCGCCGCTGGAGAAAATATTCTTGCTGCTTCGAGCAGGTTTAATGTGCCATTCGCATTAACCGTAAAATCGGTCTGAGGATCGCGGGCCGCCCAATCGTGTGATGGTTGTGACGCGGTATGCACGATCGCATCGATCTTTCCGGAATAACTTTTGAACAGCTTGGCAACTGCAGAGGCATCCCGAATGTCGAGGTCGTAATGGTCATAGCCGCGGACGTTCGCGATCAAATTATCGCGCGTCTTCTTAGTTGATGCTTCTGCGCCAAAGAATCGGGCGCGCATGTCGTTGTCGATCCCGACGACATGTGCGCCGTCTTCTGCGAATCGCTTTACCGTTTCCGAACCGATCAATCCCGCGGATCCCGTGACGATGATTGTACGCATTTACTCGACTGTAATCGTTGATATGAACGGCCTGAGAATCCGTGTCACATCACTTTGCGAACTGGGCCATTCGCACTTGTTTCGAGTGCACATCTCGGCCCCGCCTGCGTCGTGCGAAAAGGTTAACGTACCAAAGCGGATCTGTTCGAACGATGCGCGCATCAAACGGAATTAACCCATGCGTTCTAATGAGCGCCAGCTCCATATTGAAGTTCTGGAGTGTCTGGACAAGTTCTTCCCAGCGAACACCTGCTTGTTCCAAGCCAGAAGGCCAGAGTTCGAGGAGAAGGTTGATCTCCGGATTTTCCTTTAGCACGCGCGTGGCGCCGCGTAGCGCATGAAGCTCATATCCTTGAATATCCATTTTTATCAGATCAACACGCTGGCCGGACTTAAAGTAATCATCCAGCGCTACGATATCGATTGGCACAGTAGCGCGTGAATCTCCCTCCGCTATGTAGGTCCGGTGATCGACATTTAGCTGATCCGAAACATAGAGTTTGGACCTGCCACTAAACTCTCCGATTGCAGCTCGCGATAGACGCACATTTGCGAGATTGCGAGTGGCGACTTGCAATCGCTCAAAATTTTCCGGCGACGGCTCGAACGAGTGGATCAGGCCAGTCCGACCAACACAGCGGGCGAGAAATTGCGAATAGATACCAATATTCGCGCCCGCGTCCACCACAACAGCACCGCGAAACAGGATCTTTCTCAGCAGCTGCCGCTCGGCGCGATCAGTATAAGCTTTGAAAGCGCGATAAAACAGGCGGTATACTGGAAAGGCACGTGCGTAGGCCTTATTTCCAACATTGTGAAGAAGTGAAGCTGCCGGCATTTAGCGTCGCGTCAGAGTTATTGTAAAGAAAGAGGCGCACAGGCTTGGAAAATAATGGCTGCTTGCGCGGTCTATAGAAAACAAGGCGCGATAAAGAAGACGCGGAATCGGCAACCTGTGCGATATCCCGCCAGTAGCCATATAGGACAGGGCGCTATAAGGCCGAACCGAAAGATTGGCCACATCGTAGCTTTCGTTCAATCGCTGCAGCCATTCGCGTCGCCGGAAAAATATCAGCCACGGTAACGCGATGTTCGCCGATGCCAGCGGCCCACGCACTTCGCCTAACTCGGGCTCGGAAACGTGGAAATCTACCGGTTCGTGGTGCAGATATTTGAAGATGGGAGTCGATAACAGCGAAAAAAAAGGCTCAGTCGCAATCACCTTGCCGTCTGATTTCAATTTGCTGGCCGCACGGTTAAGAAAAGCGATGGGGCTTTTCAAATGATGCAAAACGTTCGTGAGCGTGATGACGTCGAGGCTCTCGTCTTTGATTGCATCAAGCTTGTCGATCTGGTGGCAGTCAAATACAAGATCGAGATAGTCAAGATCAAGCACGTCGCTTGTGACGACGTTTGAGAGAAATTGCTTCAGCGGCGACGTCCCGCTCCCTATCTCGAGTATCGAGAGTCTCGCCGGGTCGGGATAGTCCCGAAATTGATCACGATAAAGTTCACGATACCAGAACAGGAGGTTCTTGTTGGCGCTGAGCTGCGCTCGGTTACGCAATGTTGTAGCACGGTTATTTTCCGCCTCGCTCTGCAAAACCTGTGCCCCGCTGCTCATTTGATCCCACGGATGTAAAGCGAACCGGCAAACTCCGAGATTACAGGCACACTCTCGAGAAACCGACCGAATGTATTTACCCGGTTGATTAGGCGAACTGGTGTTTTAGGATGGAGGAAATCAAATGGATCGATTCGAACGTTACGATAGCCCGTTTGTTCAAGCAGGCCCCGGAGCCGCCACCGGAAAAATGCAGTTTCATCCGGTGAGTCGCCGAGCTTTCGTTTAACCCAGGGAACGTTCTTTTGCACCGCGATCTGAGGATTCAGCATGTTCGGCTCTGTAAAAAATATTGTGCCGCCTGGTTTCAACACGCGGTAAATGTTGCGTAGTGCTTCTTCGACTTCGAGATGGTGTAAAACCGAGCTGCCCACGACAGAATCAAACGCGGCGTCAGGATAGCTTAGCGCGTAGGCGTTCTCGGTTTGATAGTGAACATTTGGGGCAGAACAATCGGCCCTCGCGATTTCCAGAAGCTCGGGCGACACGTCAATCGCGGTAATGTCTGCTCCGGATCGCGCCAGTTCTCGAGTAAAAGTTCCCGTACCACATCCCAGTTCGAGTACGACCATCCCCGGCCTTAAATGGCTGCTGAGCATTTTCACCCTCCGGGCCCACCGCAGTTTTCCAGCCGGACTTTCCCAATTCCAAATCTCCCCGGCGCCGTGCTGTGCTAGGAACCGTCCGTGTTGAATCTCTTTAGTGATGCGCTCTTGCACTGGGGAAATGTTCAAAAGACTGCGATTTCAAGGTGCCGCCCCGTATGATGGGCAGCGGGCGTGAAGATTTGAATCCAATCCCGGGTTAGTACCCAAGTTTTAGCTTCAAGAATCCGTGCCAGCACATCTTTAGCATAATAAGTCCGTTTCGAAAGACCTTCGTCATCTTGGTCGAACCGTAAATGCGTTCCTGATAGTGGACCGGTAAATCCAGAATCTTGAGCTTCAATTTCGCAGCACCAAACAAGAGTTCATAGTCGCCCCAACGGTCTTCAGTTCCCCAGCTTCCCAGCAATGGCTTTATCCGCTCCCAGTCGCTTCTCCAAAGGACTTTTGTCCCGCATAAAGTGTCCTTCACTCGTTGCCCCAGCAAATAGGTAAAAGCCACGCTGAAAAATTTGTTGCCCAGCATGTTCGATCCCTTCATCGCTCCTTTTGGCACGGGATAAATTAAGCGTGATCCATTGACAAACTCCGCCTGTCCGGAAGCGATAACGTCGACGAAGTAAGGCAGTTCTTCAGGAATCGTCGTCAGATCGGCATCGAGGATCATCAATACATCGCCTTTCGCTGCATTGAAACCCGTCCAGACGTTTTGTGACTTACAAACTCCCGGGCCATACTCAAGACGAATATCCTTCTCCGGATAGCACGACTGCACGCGTCGTACCTCCTCCGCGGTACCATCGGTCGATTGATCATCGCAGAAAATTATCTCTGTCCGGCCTGCGAGAGACGGGATCCGGCGAACCGCATCCTCCACGTTTCCGCTCTCGTTTTTGCATGGAACAATCACTGACACGGATAATTCTTCTTTCGGAACGGCCGGGGGCAGCGCTCTGGCGACGACGACCTGCGTCATGCAGAGCTTCTTCACGAATGGCAGGCGTGCGCAGAATCGATTTAGGAAGGCCGACAATAGGGGCACGTACTTGGGAAAGAGCACGATCCAATGCGTCTCGAGGTCTTCAAAGCCAGCGAGCTTCATCACGTTTCGAATGTCTGCGGTGGAGAGCCAGTTTTGCTCGGCACGAGGGACCTTCATCCCAATCCACTCTGCAAAGGTGACCAATGGCTCCCAGAGATGGTTATAAGTCTCAACGAGCAAACGCGTGTGTCGCAGGCAAAGCGGTCTCAAATTACGCAACGCTTGAAGCACATCCACCGTGTCGCCGATGTCATTGAACAGAATGTAATCAAATTTTTCGTTCGGCTCGAAAAACTGACGAAACTCATCTTTATCCGGAAAGGCGACTTCAAATTTGAAGTCTGGATTGCGTTGCTTTGCGATTTCCACGATTTCGACACAGATGTCGTTGCCTTTGCCATCGCTAGGCCGAACCGCGGCCAAATCGTTACCGGTACTACAGCGAACTGACAGGACCTTTTTGTTCGGCTCGACCAGAAATTGAAGAAGTCGGTTCAATAACCCGTAATAGTATCTGTTACGTTTAATCCAGCTTTCTCGCCGGGAAGCAATGCTTGCCAGATGGCCGCGTGTACGTTCACGCCTTGCTTCCAAAGCCGCGCCTCCCCAGACCTATTTATTTACCTGACGCTCGTTTATTACAATTTCCATGTGGCCGTGGTGACACACTCTGTGCCGCAGATCTCTTTGCCGGGGTGCAGTGCGCAGTTTCCGAGCGCAACTTCCTTTAATTCCAGTGCGGTTCAAGTTTGTACTCCTTCTCCAAGAGCCGGTCCGCCGGGCAGTCGCCGATCTCACGGCCATGGATGAAATCGGCCATCCGCTTTAGATCAGATAACCCTCGGCGCGAGAAAGGTTTTGTTGTCCGCCCCCGGTAGCTGCTTTCGCACGCGAGCTTGTTGGAGCGCTACATCAGGCTAGAGTCTGCCACCTTGACTCTATGCCCTCAGTTTCAAAGAGAGACGCCGCAACCTCACGATTGTTAATCGGCACCGTTCTTCTTCTTTTAGGGTTGACGTTTTATTATTTTGCTGTGCTCAAGGTGGATTATTACAAAACCGGGCTTTTAGATCTCGGTTGGTCGGATGCCTCACACTATTTCGCACAGGCAAAGGCCATGATGAAGGATGGATATCCCTACTTAAACTTCGGTTATGATAAGCTGCCGCCGACGTGTCCCCCTGGCTATCCGGCGCTGATGTTTCCCTGGTTGAAGGTTCTTCCCGAGGCGGATTCCGTCCTTGCACCGTTTCGGACAAACCAAACGATCGGCCTCATGTTACTCTTGGCTACGTTTGGATTTTACACCTATCTTAAGAAGCCGTTGACTGGCGGGTTTGCAGCTCTTTTGCTGGCGACGCTCCCCGGTTTCTTCACTTTTTGCCGCTCATCAATGAGCGACATTAGCGCTTCAGCGCTCATTGCCCTGGCCTTCATGCTTGCCTATCTGGGCCTGAAGGAAGAACGCCGCTGGAAAATCTATCTATCGGCGATTTTTCTTGGTCTGTCCCTGAACATTCGTGTGCAGTCACTCTTCTTCGCACCGCTGTTGTTAGCTATGGCTCTCTTCCCAAGTCAGGGAAAACGCCTGCGCTGGTTTCTCCATTGCGTGGCAGTTACGAGCGTCTTCGTTCTCGCGGCCAGCCCGAACCTTGTGCTAAATACGATTCAGTTTCACTCGCCCTTCAAAACAGGATATGATCTTTGGCTCGCTGGAGATTATTCCCTAAGGTCCGCGATGTTCTCTCCCCGCTACGTTCCGGACAATGCTGCTATGCTGTGGAGAGAATTCACTCTCAATCCAAGACCCTTTTCGCCGGCCCGTTATTTTGGCACCGGCACCTCCTTTGTTCCCCCATTTGTCCTTTTAGTTTGCATCGGGCTGTTCTTCATTCGACTCAACCGATTCGTGATCTGCGCCTTTCTGGCCGGTTTGAGTTTCCTCACAGCTACGGTGGCCTTTGCGTTTGGACAGGAGACGCGGTACTATTTACCACTTCTAATCCTCTTGCTCGCAATTGCTGTTTTGCCCGTGGCATGGGCCGCAGAAAATCTTTTTGTGGCAAGACGAGCTGTCGCTTCTCTGGCAATTTTCGTTTTGTTTGCCGCGGCCTGCTTAGGTTATCCTTCACGCTCGGTCTCCAACACACCCCAAGGGGTTGCGCATCGCAGCCAGTTACAAAGGAATCGATTCCAAACCTGGGACGCTCTCCATTTCCCCACCCCAGCGCGACAATCCCCCTGGTTGATGGCAGAAAGGCATTTTCTTGAGATGTTCGGCAGCCAACCAGGGATCATTCTAGCAGATATTAATCCTCTTTACTTGAACGCGCTCTTGCCGGACCCATTTGTTGCAGCGCCCCTCGATGGGGAAAGATATGCCGCGTTCTGGCGGCACGTCGTGACGTACGATCGCGCCGAAGCCGTTGCTCTGGTCAAACGCGGCCTGGAACAATCGCGTCCGGTTTACGCGCTGTTCGTATCGCGGAAAGAGATGGAGGAAAAAGCGGCGCGATTACCACAGGTCGATGGGTATAGGTGGGTTCTGGCCGATGATCTCCCAGCGAAAGCGGTGGTCTTGACGCTCAGCCCCAATTAACCAATGAGATAAAGTCGAGTAGGAGAGATTCCTTTAGCAGGGCTTGCGTCCCATATTGCGAGCAATCATCCACCACGATGACTCCTTTGCTTTCAAGCAGTGCGTTGTAGACCGCCGCGACGATCCCTTAGATTGTGTCTTTCTCGTTATAACAGGGATTAGCATCAAGGCTTTCATCTTTGCAATGCGGAGGGATCCTCACAGCAGGGAAGGCACTCTGCCACACTCTCGATAACACAATTTTGCTGCAGAGAGGGAACGGCTGTGCTTAACTAAAAGGTTCGACATTCGTCGTCAGAATGCCTGCGCAACTTATCAAAATTAGTGGTGCCCGCCAGCACAATCTCAAGAACCTTCACGTGGAAATTCCGCGGGACAAGCTCGTTGTTATTACCGGTTTGAGTGGTTCGGGGAAATCTTCGCTGGCCTTCGACACTCTTTACGCGGAAGGACAGCGCCGATACGTCGAAAGCCTCTCGGCTTATGCGCGGCAATTTCTCGATCGAATGGAAAAGCCAAATGTGGACTTCATCCAAGGCCTTTCACCAACCATCGCCATCGAGCAGCGCAGCGCCGGCGCAAATCCGCGATCTACGATCGCGACGACGACCGAAATTTACGATTATCTGCGGGTCCTCTTTTCGGCGATAGGTCAGCCGCATGATCCGCTGACTGGCCAGCCGTTGAGCAGGCAAACGCCCCAGCAGATTGTTGATCAGATCCTTGCCTATAAGCCGGAATCGAAAATCATTTTGCTGGCGCCACTAATTGAGAATCAACCGGGGGAGTTTCGGGATATAATAGAAAAGATCAGGCGCGAAGGATTCGTTCGTGCGCGGATTGATGGTGAGATTACGGAGTTGGATCGTTCCGAACGGATCCGGCTCAACAAGAATGAACGGCACACCATTGAGGCGGTAGTGGATCGGTTGGTTGTACGCGATGGCATTCGCAGCCGTCTTACTGATTCAATTGAGACTGCACTCAAATGGGGCGGGAACCGCGTCGTTGTTTTGAAGCAACGACGGGGGGATGGAGTAGCGGAGCAATGGAGTAATGAGAAATCCAATGCTCCAGCACTCCAGCACTCCAACACTCCACAGGGTGAGTGGGAGGAATTGCGTTACTCGACTGATTACGGAAATCCCGAAACCGGATTCAGAATCGGCGAGCTAACTCCGAGACATTTTTCCTTTAACAGTCACCTCGGAGCATGCCCGGCTTGCCATGGACTTGGCACCCAGTTGGTTTGCGATCCTGAGCTGATGATCTCCGATCCTGGCAAAACGCTGGCTGAAGGCGCGATCACGCCATGGCGACGTGGGACGAAGCGAATGCAGGCATACTATCGGCACTTGCAAAAGGCGCTCGTGAAACACTTTCGTGTTAATGAAAACATGCCTTTCAACGAATTGCCGGAACAATTCAAGCAGGCGCTTTACTTCGGCACAAATGGAACGCCGATTGAAATGGATTTCAGCGACAATGGTGAGGCGAAAGTTGCAAAACCATTCGAAGGCCTGGTGCCGCAGATGCAGCGGCTATATGAGGAGACTCAGAGCGAATTCACTCGCAACCGCATTAGATCGTTCATGGCGTATGAACCATGCAAAGTATGCAATGGTACAAGGCTCAAGCCGGAAATTCTGGCGGTCACCTTAAAGGATCGGCACGCGCGTGAGTTGAACATTCATCAGTTGAGTGAGCTGACCACCGAAGCGGCGGCACGCTTTATTGCGGCGCTCGAGCTGACCGCACAGCAACGAGCCATTGTCCGCGACGTTGTGCGTGAAATTCAATCCCGCCTGCAATTTCTAGTCGAAGTCGGCCTCGGTTATCTGACACTCAATCGCCAGAGCGGGACGCTTTCCGGCGGTGAAGCACAGCGAATCCGGTTGGCGACACAGATTGGCTCCGGGCTCGCGGGCGTCCTTTACATCCTGGATGAACCAAGCATTGGGCTGCATCAGCGCGACAATGCACGGCTGCTGGGGACGCTCTTTCGTCTTCGTGATCTCGGCAATTCCGTCATTGTCGTCGAGCACGACGAAGAAACGATACGGGCCGCAGATCACATTATCGATCTTGGTCCCGGTGCGGGTCCGCGTGGCGGCGAGATTGTTGCGCAAGGTAAACTTGAAGATATCCTGCGCGCCAAGAATTCTTTGACTGCCGATTACCTTTCAGGCCGCGCGCGCATTTCCATTCCCAGGCAGCGCGCTAAACCGCGGTCGACCGACAAATCCGAGGGCTGGCTAACATTGGTTGGGGCGACGGAAAACAATTTGAAAAACATTACCGTCGCTTTTCCGCTCGGTTGTTTTACTTGTGTGACCGGCGTTTCCGGCAGCGGTAAGTCCACTTTGGTGGACGACATTCTCCGACGTGCCCTGTTTCGACGTTTTCATAACGCGAAGGACAAACCCGGCATTCATCGGGCAATTCGCGGAGTGGAACAAATCGACAAGGCAATTGTGATCGATCAAAGCCCGATTGGACGAACGCCTCGGTCGAACCCAGTGACCTACACGGGCGCGTTCACTCCGATTCGCGAATTATTCAGTCAATTGCCGGCAGCGCGGGTGCGCGGTTACGACGCGGGACGTTTCAGCTTTAACGTTAAGGGCGGCCGTTGCGAAAATTGCGAAGGCGATGGGCTAATTAAAATCGAGATGCATTTTTTGCCCGACGTTTATGTCGAATGCGAGGTGTGCCATGGCAAACGCTATAACCGTGAAACCCTCGAGATTACTTACAAAGGCAAGCACATTGCCGATGTCCTTGATCTGACTGTGGACGAAGCAGCCCGGTTTTTCCGAAATGTGCCCAGCATTTCGGAAAAGCTGGATTCATTATTGGACGTGGGCCTGGGTTATCTGCGACTTGGTCAAGCTGGAACGACCCTTTCCGGCGGAGAAGCCCAACGGGTAAAACTCGCAACGGAGCTTGCGAAAAAGGCAACTGGCCGCACGCTTTACATCCTTGATGAACCGACGACCGGATTGCATTTCGCCGATATCGAAAAGCTGCTGCAAGTCTTAATGAAGCTGCGCAACGCAGGTAACACGGTGATCGTGATCGAGCATAATTTGGAGATGATCAAGTGCGCGGACTGGATCATTGACCTCGGCCCCGAAGGCGGAGAGGGCGGCGGTGAAATCGTGGGAGTAGGCCCACCGGAGAAGATTGCCGAGCTGCCAGGCAGCTACACGGGACAATATCTGCGGTCTTCATTGAAGAGCACATGAGCCACGTAACACGCATACGATTGATGTGCCTGCTGAGCCTACTCGCGCAATTCGCTCATGCGGATATTTCGAAGGAAATTGCCGAAGCTAGCGCGCCAATCGCAGAAGGCGTGCCAGAAGTAGCAATCGTGCAGTTGCAGGCGTTGTTAACTAACAATCTGCCAGAAGCTGATTGGCGCGCGGTGGTGGAGAAACTTGCCGAAGCGCAAATAGCCGCAAAGCAGCCGGACAATGCTCTGGTTTTGTTGGCAGATAGCCGGGCAGGTGAACTGCCCTGGGCGAGGTTTTGGCGCGCCCAGGCCTTCGCCAGCCTGCGTCGGTGGGCCGAAGCCCTGCCACTATACGAGCAACTGGCTAGCGACGCGCAGTCGGCATTTCGAAGCGCAGCGACGTTTGGGGCGGCCGAAACGCTGCGCGCATTGGGAAAACGCGATGAAGCGCTAAAAAGATTTATGCTTCTCGTCCATGACAAGGAGTGGGCAACGCGAGCGCAATTGCGAGCGGCCGAGTTGTACATTGAAACGGGCGATGCCGTCGGTGCGCGTCGGCTTCTTGAAGAGATACAACCCACAACGGTCGCGGAACGAAGAGAGCGCCGAGTGTTGCGGGGACGCCTGGAAGTAATCCAGCGGCGACCGGAAAGAGCGATCGGCATTTTTCAGGGTATCTTGAAACGACCAGAAGGAGCGGCTCACTCCACGCTAATCGCTGCAGTTTTCGGTATCGCGGAAGCGCAAGTGCAACTCAAAACGCCGGAAATAGCAGACGATATCATCGAGCAGTTTATTGATCGTCATCCGGCGGATCCCGATCTTCCTGTTCTCTTCGCGAGACTCGATGAGTTGTATCGAGCGGAACACAAACCATCGCGCAACGAGCTGGAGAGATGGGTACGCAACCCCGAACAGCCACGACGAACATTTGCACGATGGTACCTCGCACGGTTGGAAATTCGCGCAGGGCGCAGGGAGCGCGCTCGACAGTTGTTTACCGATCTTCGCCACACCGGCGTAAAATCTAAGGCGATCGCACCCGCATTGCTCGAGTTTGCACAATTCGAAGTCGAGGATAAGCACTTCGATGAAGCGATTGCGATTTTGGGTGACGCGCGCGCGTTTCATCCCACGCAGTCTTTGCTGGCCCAAATCGATTTTTTATCCGCCCAAGCGCAATACCTCGCGAGGCGATTTGGCAGGGCTTCCGCAGATTTTGAACAAATCGCGCGTTCTGGTTCGCCGTGGGCGAAGGTTGCGCTTTTCAACGCGTCTACTGGCTGGCTCCAACTCGGTGACCACAAACGTTTTCTAGCTGATTACGGCGACTTGGAAAAACTTGGTGGCGACGAGCAGGCGCGTGCCGATTTGCGGTTGGAGGAAGGCTTGGTGCAAGCGGCAAAAGGTGACGAGAAAGCGGCAAAATCGCTGCAGCAGTTCATTCATGATTTTCCCAAGAATCCTCGCGTTTCGGAAGCCTTGGTGAGCCTGGCGGAACTGGCCTTTCATGCCTCGCCCCCGCGCCTCGACGAAGCGCGCAAGTATCTGACTCGCGCCGCCGAGTCGCCAACAGCGGCAGCCGCGGAACGCGGCGACTATCTCAGCATCTGGATTGAGGAATCAGCCGACGGCGGTGAAGCGAACGTTATTGAGCTCGCAAAGCGCTTTCTCGAACAACATGGAAACTCGCCGTTCGCCCCGGAAGTTCGAATGAAGTTGGCTGAGCTTTATTACAGACGTCAGGATTTTGCCAACGCTCAGACACAGTTTGAACTCATTGCGCAACAGACTCCCGATAATTCGCTCGGTGAAAAGGCGCTATTCTTCGCAGCAAAGTCGGCGATGTCCAGCATGGGGGAGCATTCGCTGGACCGGGCGATTGTTCTGTTCGACCTGGTGGTGCGGCAGAACGGCTCGCTGCGATGGGCAGCGCGCAATGAGCAGGCCGTGATTGAGCGCAAACTTGGCAAACCCAAGGATGCCTTGGCCTTGTACGATGAAGTGTTAAAGAGTGATGCTGACTCCGGCGAAAAACGCGAAGCGCTGTGTGGTAAGGGCGACATTTTCTTTGAAATGGGCGCAACCGATCCAAATAATTATCAGCGCGCAATCGAAATCTACGACCAACTCGCCTCCGACAGGGACGCGCCGATTCACTGGCGCAACCAAGCGCTCTTTAAGAAGGGGCTGTGTCTTGAGAAAAAAAGCGACCGCGCGAATGCGCTTGTCACGTTTTACAAAATACTGGAGGAAGACGCGCGATCGGACCGTCGGCGTGAACTCTTCTGGTATTACAAGGCTGGGTTTAACGCGGCGCGCCTACTGGAGGAAGATTCGAAGTGGGAATCTGCTGCTGCTATCTATGAAAAACTTGCTGCGGCAGGAGGGAGCCGAAGTGAAGAAGCGAAAGCGCGTCTGACTAATCTTCGTCTGGAACACTTCCTTTGGACGGAGTGATCCCGAGACCTGCATGATGGCTCAAATTACCGGATTTTTGTCTTAAAACGACTGCAAATAAGCTTGCGCGAAATCCCAAGCAGGATGACTATTAGGCCGTGAAAACAGCAGGCAGACCAAGTCGCTTGGGCGGCTGGTCGGTCCGGTGCGCAAGCGTCGCGCTCGCGTTCGCGTTTTGCGCATCGGGATTTGCTGCTGATCCGAGCAAGGACGTAGCGCTCCCGGCACAATCACAGCCGGTCGTCAAGACCACAAAGAAACTGTGCTACACTGTGACCGGCACCTCTAGGATCCCGCAACCTTGCGACCGGCTCGCTGCAATTCCGACTACGGCCAACCATATGACTATTTTAGGTCACAGTACGGGGAGATAATTAAACACTCCGACGATTGGGCCACTACTGGCGTGCTGCCGGCGCGGCAGCGCGGACGTGGATTTACATTTTTGCACGCCAAGCCATCATTTCGCGTAGTCGTGCGCCGACTTTTTCGATTGGCTGCTTTTCGGAATCCCGTAGCAAGCGTGCATAGCGCGTGCGCGGAGGTTTCATTTCTCGAATAAATTCACGCGCAAATTGGCCAGAACGGATTTTTCGCAGCACCGATCTCATCCGTTTTTGCACAGTTGGATCGATGATTTTGGGCCCCACCGTCAGCTCGCCCCATTTCGCCGTATCCGAGATCAATTTGCGCATACCGGAAATTCCCGCTTCATGGATGAGATCGACGATGAACTTGAGTTCGTGCAGGCATTCAAAGTAAGCAAGCTCAGGAGGATAGCCGGCGTCAACGAGCGTATCGAAACCGGCGCGAATGAGCGCACTCGTTCCTCCGCAAAGGACTGCTTGCTCGCCGAAAAGATCGGTCTCCGTCTCCTCACGAAAAGTTGTCTCGATTACGCCGGCGCGCGTGCAACCGATTCCCTTTGCCCAGGCCAGCGCGGTTTGCTTCGCGTGCCTGCTGGGATTTTGATGAATTGCGATTAGACCGGGTGTACCACGCCCTCGTAGAAATTCGCGGCGCACCATTGGTCCGAGGCCTTTCGGCGCCACCATGATAACGTCCACATCTCTCCGCGGAATGATAGTGCGATAATGAATCGCAAAACCGTGCGCGAAGAGCAGCGTTTGGCCAGAGCGCAAATTCGTCGCGACCTGTTCCCCATAAATTCGCGGCATTGCACTGTCTGGAAGTGCAAGGAAAATGACCTCTCCGCGCTGCGTGGCTCGGGAGGTGTCCAGAACTTCGAGACCGTTGCGCCTGGCACGAACGCGCGATTTGCTACCCGGATAAAGGCCGACAATTACGTTAATTCCGCTGTCCCTGAGATTCAGGGCGTGTGCTCGACCTTGTGCGCCGAACCCAATCACTGCGCATGTTTTTCCCTTCAGCCAACGGAGATCGGCGTCTTTGTCGCTATAAATACGCGCGGCCAAATTTTACTCGCGAATGCGCTCGGAGTTAGTTGCCTGGCTTACCCAGGATGGAATTCGCTGTCGCGAGCACCGATTTATCGTCGTTATCCGTCAGGCCGGCCAGGCAACCGCGAATCCGGCGAAACGACTGACGCAAAAACAAATTGGCAGCGAAGTGGTCCGGGGTCGATGAATTTCCATTTCGTCGTGCAAATTGAAGCTCGGCATCTTGACGGCTGAGCACACAGGTTGCAGCAAAAAGATCCATCACCGCATTCGCGACTCGCTCCTGGACAAGCTGCATATCCAGAATCGGCTCGCGGTAGGTGATCAGCGCGCGATTTACAGCAACATTGAAACGCCAAATCAGGCGGCCAAGCTGATTGGCAACCCCACGCAGCTCAGGGCTGTGCACCGGAATTTCGGGGACTCGCACGGTGGCGCCGAGCCGGTGCTTGCCAGCTATCCACGCTTTTGCAAAGCCCCGCTCGCGAGTCGGTTTCATCATCGTGTCGTAAATTTCCTTGAACTCCATGCCAGGCCCGCGCATCCCCACCAGCGCGATAAACGAAGTGAGCACTTCGTTCGCGCCTTCGCCGATCTGGTTAATACGCGCGTCGCGCATCATTCTTTCCAGCGGACGATCGACAAAATACGCCGAGCCGCCGTGAATCTGAAATACATCGTTGATGCATTCCCACAGCCGCTCAGTAGTGAACACTTTAAGCATCGCCGTCTCGACCATGTAGTCCTCAAGGCCGCGATCAATGAGTGACGCAGTGATCGTCGTCATCGCTTCCATCGCATAAGCATCCGCCGCGATGCGCGCGATTTTCTTTTGGACCAGATGAAAATTACCGAGCGTCTTGTTGAATTGCTTGCGCGTGTTTGCATGCTCGATGGCAAAACGCAAACAAGTCTTCGCCGCACCGGTGCAACACGCGCCGAACGTTGTCCGCCCGAAGTCGAGAACCGTCAGCGCCACCTTGAGACCCTTGCCAGGCGGACCGAGAATGTTTTCCTTCGGAACTTTGACGTCGCGCAGCGCGAAGCGGCCGGTTGCCGTGCCGCGGATTCCCATCTTCGGCATACGCGCCTCGATCATTTCGAATCCGGGCATGTCCGGTGTAACCAGAAACGCAGTGATCGACGTCTTGTCAGATCCGGGCACGGGCGTGCGCGCCATCACCGTAAGCACGTCTGCGATTGCCGCGTTGGTGATGTAACGCTTTTCACCGTTCAGAATGAAATACGATCCGTCTTCACTGGGTCGCGCCTGCATCTGCACATTTGCCGCATCCGATCCGGCTTCCTTTTCGGTCAGCGCAAACGCGCCGAGTTGTTCACCGGTTGACAATTTTGGAAGCCATCGCTGTTTTTGCTCGTGCGTTCCAAAGAGTAATAACGCGCGAATTCCAATCGAGTGGTGCGCATTCACAAAAACGGATGTCGATGCACAGCGGCGGCCGATCTCTTCAAGGATTTTGCAGTTGGCCATTTGCGAGAATCCACGCCCGCCATATTCCTTCGGTGCAGTCATGCCGAGCACGCCGACCCGGCCCAGGCCATCAATCACGCTCCGTGGTATGTCCGCGTTTCGATCGATTTCCGCAGGATCGAGATGCTCGTTCAGAAATTGGCGAAGCTCCTTAAGAGTTCCGTCCAGTTCGACTTGTTGTTCCGCCGGAATACGCGGATACGGCATGACCCAATCGGAAACGAAGTGTCCTTGGAAAAGACCTTTGGCAAACCCGAGCGCCTGCGGACCTGCGAAAAGCAGTTCTTCAGCTTGCTGGATTTCTTTCTGTCGCTGCGCGTCGAGCTTATTCATTCAGATTGTCTTTAGAGAAACAGGCGACGCATTGTAGCCATGTGCGCGCGTGTGTCCAATCAGGCGCCTTATCTTGCACGTCGTCTTCAGAGATCCACAGGATTCCGAGGATCCGAACCCAGAGGCAAGCGGCCCAGGCTTTGCAGCGGCGCAGTCTGAAAATTTAGCTGTTGTAGAAACTTTGGGATTGGCGCTTCGCTCTCAGCTACACCCCTGACTGGTGCCACACTCGGTGCAAACGCCGCACGCGCCGGCACGGATCACCTTGTCACTGCCGCACACCGAACAGATGATTCCCATAAATACGCTGCCAAGCGCTACCGTTACGCGATCGGCGTGACTATTGCCGTTCCCGTTCTGTCGGCCAGATTGGGAATCACTAGGCGGATGATTTGTGATCACGTCGATCATTTCTTTCTCAGCTGTGCGCGCCAAATCCGAGACCGGCCGGTTCACAGCTTTCTTTTCAATCTCGGCAATTTCCTTCAGCGGCAGATCCGGCTGGCCTCGGTTGGGCGAAGTCGCTTCCTTATAGCCTTTGATGAATTGACAACCCAGCCAGCGAAACACGTAATCAGCGATGCTGGTAGCATGCCGGATATCAGGGTTCTTTGTGAAACCGCTGGGCTCAAATCGCTGGTAAGCAAACTTCTTCACCAGGCTTTCGAGCGGCACGCCGTACTGGAGAGCGATGGAAGTAAGCGTGCCGACTGTGTCCATCAATCCGCCAATGGTGCTGCCTTCTTTGGACATGGTGATGAAAAGCTCGCCTGGCTGACCATCTGCGTAGAGCCCGACGGTGATGTAACCTTCGTGACCGGCAATCTCGAATTTGTGGGTGAGCGACATGCGGGTGTCGGTCATGCGGTGGCGCACCGGTTGATCGACCAGGCCGCGCAAAGACGCCACTTCCTGTTCCAGTTCGAGGATGCGTTTTTGAACATCCTCGGCTCCGATGGCATCGGGAGGGCCTTCGTCAGCGCCCATGTCTTTGGTCTTTCGGGTATTCAGCGGCGCAGACCGCTTCGAGCCCTCACGGTAAATCGCCACCGATTTCAGGCCAAGACGCCAACCTTCAATATAGCTGTTCATGATGTCGTCCACGCTTGCCGATTCCGGCATATTTACGGTTTTCGAAATCGCGCCACTCAGGAATGGCTGCGCTGCCGCCATCATCCACAGGTGCGCCATGTAATGTAGTG
>JBKPOB010000143.1:0-9974 GCA_046732875.1 Verrucomicrobiota bacterium
ATAAATGCCCGGATATATGCCGGTGCGTTCGCGAATTCGCTCAACAAAAGCAACAGCCTGATCGACCCGCATCGTGCCGCCGGGATAATGACCATTCTTTTCGAAATCCAGCACGAGAAGAACCCCGGCACTGGGCCGTGCCGCCGGGTTGGCTCGCGACCAGGCATTGGAAACCACGCTCAGAAAATGATCGGCCTGCCGAATGGGATCGCTTGCATTAGCGTAATGATACGCGCCCCAGAGCAATCCGGCTTGCAACGCTGCCATTTGCCTGTCCAGATATTTCGCATCGCGCACGAACGGTGGATAGGTCGCTTCATGAATGACGCCGACGATGCCTTCGCGTTTCATCGCGGTAAAATCTGGGCGCATCATGTCGTAATGCGAAAGATTCACCACGTTGCTGGCGGAAAAAGCGCACGCCGGAAGCAAGAGAAACAAAGCGACAGCCCGTAAGATCGACGACCTCATTACGACCAAAAATGGAAGCGAACATATCGAGCAGGCCTCGCCAACTTGCAAGCGCATCTTTGGTAGGGACGGCGAGGTGCGCCGTCCGGACATCGCAGCGCGGTGTTCCCGTTGCATACGGCCGCGGTCAGCAGCCTCGGCTATAACTGCAGGTAAACTGGCTCGTTTAAGTTCAGGAACAATTTTCTTTCCACCGATGTGACAGGCATGACCCGAAGTTTCCCCTCCGTCGCGAGGCGGCCCGCCACGGTTTGCATTGAAAAATCCCTTCCGGAAAGTGCGCTCTGAAAATTCGTGAGCGCTTCTTTGGGATAAATCGCCGCCAACGGCTCGAAGCGATCGTCGATTTTGGGAATCACGCCGCGGCCCGGCTCAATCTGACTGCAAAGAAACTCCAGATATTTTTCGGTCATGAACGGCATGTCGATGGCAAGTGCGAGCAGGTGTGTGGTACGCACTTTAGCCAACGATACAGCCAGGCCGCTCATCGGCCCGCGTGAGGGAGAATCGTCCGCGACAAACTGCACATCGGCAGAACGCCAGACCGGATCGGTGCGCGCGGAGACGAAGACTTCGGCGGGCTTCAATTTCCGTAACTGTTCCAGTTGAATTTGCCAGAGCGGTTTTCCGCGAAAAAGGAGGGTGGCTTTGTCCCTGCCCATCCGGCGAGACTCCCCGCCGGCCAGCAGGACAGCGCTGATGTTCATCCCGAAATGGTAGGGACGTTGCGCTGGAGCGTTCGGTCGGCGCAGCGCGCCAAACCTACCGAGTCGACAACGAGCGCAGTAGAACGCAGCTCGCCGTCACTGAGGATTTTGGCGCGCAAACCACCGTTTCCCTTCAAAAAAACCTGGGCACCGGGTGCGAATGCGCGATCCATCCAGTAACACGGTGCGCACTCCTGCGTTCCATAAAAATGAACGCCCTGGACCTCGAATTCCCTGCCGATTAAATCGTTCAGATCAACGCCGCGCGTGATCACATTGCGCCGAGCCGCAGCCGGCAAACAATTGTGTCTGCCCAGCGCAACGCAAAGCTCATCGAAAACGTCGAGCGAGAAAAACGTGATCTGGCCTTTGTAATCGTCTTTAAAATCCATGTAACGATCGCCGCGAATTCCGCGTCCCGCGACACATTCCATCACGGGCACTTCGATCATGGGATGCGTATCCGGCTCGCGACCGTGATGGCCGACGAAATTGTGTTCCGGCGAAATGTACAAGTGACAGATTTCCACCGGCTGCAACAATATCTGAAATCCTCACTGATGAAAGAAGTGCCGAGTATCGGTCCGGGAAGAATCATCCGGCGAAAAAAGGATGGGGCGCTGGAATATTTGCGGGACGACTTGACGATCGAAGAGCCGCTCGAAATTCGGATTGGCGGTAAACCTTTGGCCACGACGATGCGTACACCCGGACATGACGATGAGCTCGCCGCGGGTTTTCTCGTGTCTGAAGCGATCGTGCGCGATCGAGGCGCGATCGTGGGAATTTCGGCGGATGGCGATAATAGAGTGATCGTCGATCTTGCCGAAGGTGTGAAGCCGAAGCTTAACGCCGCGCAACGTTTTGGGACGATTTCCAGCAGCTGCGGACTTTGTGGCAAGGCCAGCATCGATGCGATTCGGCAAAGTTTTCCCGCGATCGAATCAACCGATGTTCGAATCGATATTGAAACTTTGCTTTCGCTTCCGGAAAAATTAGGAAAGGCGCAGAGCGATTTCGCGCGAACGGGCGGAATTCATGCAGCGGGAATTTTTGGTTCCAGTGGCGAATTGAAAATTGTTCGCGAAGACATTGGTCGTCATAACGCCGTGGACAAGGCGATTGGACGCGCGTATCTCGATGGATTGCTGCCACTGAATCGGCATGTTGTTTTTGTGAGCGGTCGCGCCTCATTCGAAATCGTACAAAAAGCGCTCGCTGCTGGTATTCCCATCGTCGCTGCGGTCTCAGCGCCTTCTACGCTTGCTGCCGATTTTGCCAGAGAGAGCAACCAAACGCTGATCGGATTTTTGCGTCCGCCATCGTTCAATATTTATTCGCATATCGAACGCGTGATTCTAGAAGCGCCGTAACCGAGGGGCGTTACCTCTCGGCAATCTGAGACGTAGCCGCGCGTTGGACTGCCGCGATCAGCGCCCGCGGATACAGCGTCAGCGCTGCGAGGCGAACACTGCTTCGGGATCGGCGCCGGAGACTTTGCCTACCGCGATCCAGCCGAAGCGACTGATGAGCGCGCCGACTAAAAATGAAATTGCCGCCCAGGGAATGAATCCGAAGAAACGGAGAAGCAACGCGAGTGGTCCGTTAAGAACTTCGCCGATGCGAATGAGCCAGCCGGACCTGTATTCGTGGATCGCGCGATCGGCTGCGCCATGTTTAGCAACGCTGAGCCAGATCAAAAGCGCTGTCTCAACGAAAGCCGCGTAGAATCCGATGAAATTGAGCGCGGGTATTCGACGTCCGAGCAATTCCAACACGGCGGCGGCAGATCCCAATCCGGCAGTTCCAAAATGGATCGGCAGCAATGTGCGATGCAAAAACCACGCGGGAATCGCCGTTGCTCCGATGAGGACGCCAGTGTAAGTCGCGAGCAAAGCTCCAAAAATTGCCGCACCAAAAATGAAGATCTCGGCGGCGAAGCTTAGGAGTTCATTAAGTGCTTCAGGGAAAATCTGATGCACATGCAATTCGAGCGCGATCAGCCCCGGAACCGCGCACGCGCCAAATGCTGTCAGAATCCACGCACCCATTGACATGGGAGAGCGATGTTTGAACACGCGCAGCATGTTGAAAAAGAGATGTGGACGGCCGAGGTCCATGATCAATAGAGTGGGCGAGAGGATGGCTCCGGCGATGACGGCTAGCCACATGGCTGCGCCCGCAAGGTCGATATGATGAAACAGGATCGCGGGGAGCGCGATCACCGCCGACATTCCGGCGATTCCGCCGAAGAAAAAATAGAGCGGAACTTCCCATGTCCAGACCGGCGGCCTAACGACTGGTTCGCCGTAATAACCGGGTCTGCGCGGGATTGGTCCCCCGGTGACATCGACGCCACGGTCGGAGACGACTCCTTTCTCCCAAGCCTGTTCGCGCAGTTGATCGAGTCGTTGTTCGTTAGCCATACGGATTTTGTAGCCGCGGGCGTTGACCGCGGCGGCATTGCGCGTTCGAATCTGCCGGATGGCCGAGGTCAGCGACCTCGGCTACAGCTACCCTTGCTGCTGTCATAGAAAAGCGAATGCGCAAAACGTGACGATGAGCGCGCCGATCGCAGTCGCGATCGCCGATGTCTATGCGGACTTCAAATAAATCGTTGGTACCTGCGGTTTCGGTGGAAGCCCGTACGCCTGCGGTTCGCCGAGTATCAAAAAGAATGCGTGGATACCGCGCACCGAGGTGTCGGTTGGATCGTAAAGTTGCGCGTCGTCATAACCGTGTTGGCGCAACTCTTGCGCGCGCTGTGTCGCGCGCGCGCGCAGATCATCGAGTCGCCCGAAGACGATCGATTCGGTTGGACAGACTTTCGCGCACGCAGGCACGAGCCCGCTTTTTTGTCGATCGTAACAAAATGTGCACTTAAAAGCACCACCGGCATTTGGCAGCGGTTCAGGCCGACGATCGATCACGCCAAATGGGCAGGAGACCACGCAATATCCGCAGCCGTTGCACACATCGTCTTGTACAAGGACCGAGCCAACCTCGGTGCGCACGATTGAGCCGGTAGGGCACGCTTCGAGGCAACCGGCTTCTTCGCAATGCTTGCAAACGTCAGAGAGAAAAACCCAGCGAAATGGATCCTCGCCGTTGCCTAACGAATGAGAGCCAACGACCTGATTTCCCTTTTGTCGATCCTGCTCGAGAAACATGACGTGGCGCCAGGTGGAAGCACCGAGATGCCCGGTGTTGTCGTAGGAATTTCCCGACCACGTAAAGCCGTCATCCGGCAGTTCGTTCCATTCTTTGCACGCGACCTCGCACGCTTTGCAACCAATGCATACAGTCGGATCGGTGAAAAAACCGACCTCGACATTTTCCTGCACGTAATTGTGCCGACGCTGGTTCGTGCTGTGTGTTCCTTCACCGATCATAAGATCTGGGATGCACGGACCGCCGGTCCGTCTGCGACTTGCATCCGACAATTTTGGCGCTCCCGGCGGTCGCGTCCTACCACTCCTGGTACCTTCATTCTTTTCCTTCCATCGCGAGCCCGCCGCCGCGAGCAGCCATGCGGCGCTGCGGTTCCTCGGGATGTAGAACGACCGCGCCTGTTTGAGGCGCATATTTGTTTAGGAACTCGGCGAACGCGCGGCCGCGCGGCAATCGTCCCGGCACAATGTTGCAAGTGCAGGCCTTGGCTTCCATGATCGTCACGTTCGGTTCGCCGGAGATCGTGAGAAGATCATTCGCTGCGCCGCCGCGAACGAGGCCGGCTGTCCCATAGTGATAAGGCAATGCAACCTGGTGCACAGTTTTCCCATTGAGCTGTAGCGGTCGAATGCGGCGACTGACAAGCGCGCGTGCTTCAATGGCTGCGCGTAAGGTAACAATGCAAATATAATCGCCGTTGGTGACCTTGAGCTCGCGTGCCAGCTGTGGCGACATTTCGGCGAACATCTCCGGCTGCAATTCCGCGAGATGACTGAGAAAACGTGACATGCCGCCCGCCGTATGATGTTCAGTCAGACGATATGTGGTCAGCACGAATGGAAATCTCGAATCGCCCGGCGGGGCGAACCGATTCTCGCGACGTGGGAACCAATGCTCCGGTGGATTAGTTTCGCGCGAATAGAGTTCATTTGGCACGGGAGACTCGAGTGGCTCGTAATGCGTGGGAAACGGTCCGTCCTTCAAACCTCTTGGCACGTAAATCCAGCCCAAGCCGTCCTCGTGCAGGATGAACGGCGCGTCACCCGGGATTGCATCGAGGCCTTCGGCGCCGACCTCCGGCTCGTAGTCGGGAGGTTTTCCTTGTACGAATCCCGCAACATCGATGCCGGTCCATTTTTCGGAGTCCCACCAAACTAATTTTTTTCTTTCGCTCCAGGGATGCCCGTCCGGCCGTGCGCTGGCGCGATTATAAATGATCCGGCGATCGCTCGGCCAGCTGAAGCCCCAGCCGTGACCGAGGTAATCTCGTGACTTTCGTGAGTTCGCCTTGTTCACGCCATCGCGACCAAACACACCGGAGTAAATCCAGGCCCCGGATGCGGTGGATCCGTCAGCTTTTAATTCTGCAAAGCCATTGACCTGCGCGCCGTGATGCCGATTGCCATCGCGATCGATGCCGCCAAAGAGAACCCCGTCGGCCCCGCCGCGGTCGATGCCCACGGCTACAGGTTCGGTGTACCAACCGTTGATCTCTGCGAGCACGGCTTCCATTTTTGGGTCGCCGAGCTCATCCTCGGGATACCACCAATCGAGCGCGCGTAGTGGCGCGTCGACTAGATCATTTGAGTGTTTCGCTTTGGCGATCAGGCGCAACGCGAGTTGGTGCATGAACCACGCATCCGAGCGCGCATCGCCTGGTGGATCCACCGCTTTTTCACGCCATTGCAAAAGGCGCTGAGTATTTGTGAACGCACCTTCCTTTTCGGCGTGACCGGCCGCCGGGAAAAAGAAGACTTCAGTCTCGATGTCCTCGGGCTTCAGCTCACCACGCTCGACTTCAGGCGATTCGCGCCAGAAATTTGCCGATTCAATCTCAACCATTTCGCGCACGACCAGCCATTTCAGTTTCGCCAGCGCTGTTCGCTGGAGTCGCGAGTTGGGGGCGCCGACGGCCGGATTCTGTCCCATGAGAAACATGCCCTCCATTTTTCCGTCGAGCATGTCGTAGAGATATTCGAAGAACGAATGGTTCCCGGTGAGTTTGGGAAGAAAACCATAACCGAAATCGTTTTCAGCAGTTGCGTTTTTCCCGTAGTAAGCCTTGAGCGTGCTGATGAGATATTTCGGGTAATTCGACCAAAGGCCCGTTTTCTTAGTGTAATTGTCCAGATACTGCTGAAGAGTCTCGTCGCCTTTACGCGGCATCGTGAGATAGCCGGGAAGAATGTCGTAAAGCGTCGGAATATCAGTCGAACCCTGGATCGAAGCGTGACCACGTAATGCGAGAATTCCGCCGCCCGGCCGGCCGATGTTTCCGAGCAGCAATTGCAAAACCGAAGCGGCCCGGATGATCTGCACGCCTTTCGAATGCTGCGTCCAGCCGACCGCGTAACAAATCGCAGCCGTGCGCTCCGGACCAGATGCGGCGGCAAGCGCGTGCGCGACCTTATGAAAAAGATCGGGTGGAATGCCGCATACTTTCTCGACCATCTCCGGCGTGTACCGCGAGAAATGCCGTTTTAATTTTTGAAATACACATTGCGGATCTTGCAATGTGAGATCGCGCTGTGGCCGGCTCAGATCCCCGCCTTTGTAAAGCCAACTATCCCCTTCGTAAGTGCGCTTCTCTTCGTTCCAGCCTGAGAAATAGCCGTCGCCGTTGTCTTCCGGATCGCGGTATTCATCAGATACAATGCAAGACGCATTCGTGTAATGAACGACGTACTCGTGAAAGTAGAGGTTGTGTTCAATCAAATGCCGGATGAGTCCGCCGAGAAACACAATGTCTGTCCCCGCGCGGATTGGCACCCAAATGTCGGCCAGCGCGCTTGTGCGCGAAAAACGCGGATCGACGTGTATGATCGTCGCGCCATTTTCTTTTGCCTTCATCACCCAGCGAAAACCGACCGGATGTGCCTCGGCCATTGAAGAGCCTTCGATCAAGATGCAATCGGCGTTGGCCAGATCTTGTTGCGCGGTCGTAGCTCCGCCCCGGCCAAAGGAGGTGCCCAGACCGGGCACCGTGCTGCTATGTCATATCCGGGCCTGGTTGGACACGCAGACCATGCCCAGGCCTCCAGTGAACAGTTTTTTTATTAGATAATTTTCTTCGTTATCGAGTGTTGCGCCGCCAAGATGACAGATAGCAGTCGTATGATTGACGGCTGATCCGTCGACCTGCCTGACGAATGTGCGCTTGCGCGATTCCCAGACACGCTCCGCCACCATGTCCATGGCCCGTTCGAGCGACATTTCCGTCCATTCCTTCGCGCGTGACGCGCGGTACTTTACTTTCGTTTCACGTCGGGAATGCGTGAGCAACTGGTAAGACGCGGCCCCCTTTGGACAAAGATTTCCCTGACTGATGGGGATCTCCGGATCGCCTTCAATCGAAACTAGTTTCCCTTTCTTGTGGTAAATCAGCTGCCCGCAGCCGACGCCGCAGTACGGACAAATGGAGCGCGCGACCTTTGCGTCATCGATACGCGCGTGCATCGCGCGCGTCTTCTCCGACATCGATTCGAGACCGGTGCCGTTCTTGTGTTCGCGAATTTGCCTAACGAGCGGCCATTTCGAAAGCAGCGCGAACATCAAGAAGTCATCGTACGCTTAGCGCATACATGCAAGCGAGGTTGAAACTAGTCTCTATTGGTTGCCTCCCAGCGTGGAGCGCGGGTGACGCGCGAATGTGAAACCTGACAGAGGCTTCGAGTCGGAATGGACATTCTTGGCAAGTGCGAGCACGTGAAACGCGCGGCCCAGCATTTCGGGATGCAGCAACGTTTGCAGCGCGCGTTTGGTTTTGGGCGAATCAGGCAGGGGCGATTGACTCCAATTGCCCGCCGGCGGTTCGGGTGAACTGCCCGTACTTAGTTCAGAAAGGATTCCGGTCAGGAAGTGATGTTGATCGGTGAATCCTGTGACGCGTAATCCGTTTGCCTCTGCGCGACGGGCGATGCTGGTCCAATCCACCTGCATCGTGATGTCCGCGTGACCAATTTGCTCAAAGGGCGAGTCGAGGTGTCGATGACGGGCGCGAACCTGAACTACTCCCTGAAATTTATCGACCCAATGTCCGTAGTCGATGGCAATCACATAGCCTCGTTGCAAATTTGCTGCGACGCTGTCCACCCAGTTGAGCGCCGTTTGATTAAAGGCCGTGCTTGGCCGTGGACTCTCGATGAACACAAACTTGTCGTCTTGAAGATCGACAAGTTTTTCCATACCACCACTGATCAAGCGTACCGGCATTGCATCCAGTAGTTCGTTTGAAAAATGGACACCCGCGAATGGCTCAAGTGAGTTGCACCATTCAATCTTGTCCCGAAATGGTTCCAGCATCTGCGATTGCCTCTCTCGCAAAATCGGAAAGGGCTCGACTATTTG
Organism: Verrucomicrobiota bacterium; assembly: GCA_046732875.1. GTDB lineage: Bacteria > Verrucomicrobiota > Verrucomicrobiia > Chthoniobacterales > UBA10450 > Udaeobacter. The sequence continues at coordinate 8,697 of JBKPOB010000143.1, forward strand.
ATAGCGTAAGGCTTCGAAAAATTCTGGCGCGGATGCTTGGGCAGATTGGAGAACGTCGCGCGCGAACTGGCCATCATGCGCGCCCTGCTCAACAATCACAAAATCGTTGATTTTACCGTGTTGCTCCCAGATTTCCGCGAATTGCGCGAGCATCAGTTGCCCGAAAAGCGGGCCGACGCTGACATTAGTGAAATAATCGCCTTTCCGGCCAATCGCGCAGCGGCCGGAGGAATAGTATCCGTGCTGGGGATGGTAAAGCGCCTGTTCCATGAACCAGGCGAAGGAAACTGGACCGCGATTTTTAATCTCATCGCGAATGAGCTTAATGAGCGCGAGATTCCCAGTTTGTATCTTCAACGCTCAACCCGCCTACGCTCAAAGCTTCCGCATGGCAAGCGCTCAACTCCGAAACATTCGCGAGCAAGTGTCCAACGCTGAACGTTCAACTCCGCCCCTCTGAATTGGGCGTTGGACGTTGGGCGCCTGCCACGCCTAGCCTCGGCCTAGGCGGGTTGAGCGTTGGACGTTTGCCCCGTAGATTGCGCGACCGATCCTGGTCATCCGTTTGAAACCGATTGCAACATATCTAAGGCCCCCACCGGGCTATCGCTTTCGGCCACCCTGGTATTTGAGACCATGGTTTTACGTGCCCATTGCCTGCGTTGCGGCGGTCGTCGTCGTCTTGGCAGTCTACGTCTCCAGCCTTGCCGCCGATCTTAAAGCGCAGGCCAGTGCGTTCGACCTAAACAAGCTCGAACAGATGGAATCAGCCAGTGTGATCCTCGATCGCAACGGCAAGATCTTTGGCCAAATCTATGTCGAGAACCGCGAGACAGTGCCGTACGACCGGTTGCCTCCCGATCTCATTAACGCGGTCATCGCTGTTGAAGACGCAAAATTTTATAAGCATCGCGGCTACGACTTGTTTGGAATCGTTCGCGCAGCGCTGAAAAATTTGACGGCTGGCCATGTGCGTCAGGGCGCCAGCACCATTACTCAGCAACTGGCGCGAAACAGTTTTTCGCTCAAAGAAAAAACGTTTCGCCGCAAACTGCTCGAAATTTTCCTGGCCCAGCGGATCGAGGACAAGTTCACCAAACAGAAAATCCTGGAGTTATATTTGAACAGGATTTATTTCGGCGGCGGCTTGTACGGAGCGGAAGCAGCATCGCGGGGGTACTTTGGCAAGCAAGCCCGCGAAATGTCGCTCGCCGAATGCGCCACCCTCGCAGGCCTGATTAAGAGCCCAAACAGATTGTCGCCATGGACCGATCGGGC
>JBKPOB010000144.1:0-24933 GCA_046732875.1 Verrucomicrobiota bacterium
GAAAGCCAGGCCCAGTATCTCCGCGTTTATGTCACCCATCTGCGGAAGAAGCTCGAGGCCCGCGTGAATACGCCGCGCCTCATCAAAACAGAAGTCGGAATTGGCTACAGGCTATCGACCGACCACTAAGAACATGCGCGGAGCTCGCGGAACGTTAACAATCTTTTAGCGTTTCAGAGGAACATTTTAATTACCGATCGCGCCGAAGTCCGGGTGATGCTGTACGGATGAAAGCAGTCGTGGTCATATTCGCCCTAGCATCTGACGTGAAGCCGCCGAAAGGACAGCCAATCGCCGTTCCTATCAGCGGGCACTCGCAAGCGGTCGCCATTTTACGCGCAGACAAAACAAATCGCACAGACAAGTCGACAACCCATAATGAGTCAGTGCATCCGTTTTGGACTTGGTTTATCGAAAATCCGCGGCCCCAATCGTCGAACTCTTTCCGTAGTCTTGCGAATTTAGCTTTCGCAGCGTAAGGCGCCTCGTCGCGCGAGTAACGCTTGGTTTGAGTCGAAGGAAGTTAATTGAGGCTAGCAAAACTTGCACTGGTAGCAGGGATTGTAATCTCGAACGCCTTCGCCGCGGAGACCCCGAATTGGTTTGGAAAACGCTTGTTCGACGAATTTGCAGGTGATTTGCAATCGCCAGCGTACGAGTCGCCGGCGCCAAATGCCTCGCGACCACAGCGACGGATCCCGCCGGCGCCATTTGATTCGCCACCATTTCCCGCCGGCGATTGGCAGATCGGCGGCGCGCCAATCATCGGTGATCCGGGAAATGTGGCGCCTTGGCCATTGATGGAAGCGATCTATGCCGGGCCAAATGGTGCGGCGTGGAAGAAAAGTCGGATCCAGATTTACGGTTGGGAAGACTTTTCCTGGAACGTAAGCACATCGAGCAACACGTCGCGCGGGCCGAACGCGAATTTTCCACTTATCTACGATTTGCGACCGAACCGTTTCGAACCAAATCAATTTGTTCTCTACATCGAGCGCGTGCCGGACGAATTCCAGACAGACCACATCGACTGGGGCTTTCGCATTTCTGGTGTTTACGGACTCGACTACCGCTTCATGATCTCGCGAGGACTATTCAGCGATCAGCTGCTCAAGCACAACAACTATTACGGTTTCGATATGCCGATGGTCTACGTCGACCTCTACATTCCGCAAATTTTCCAGGGAATGAATGTGCGCATCGGTCGCGTCATCTCCGAGCCCGATATCGAAGCACAGCTTGCGCCTAACAATTTAATGGCGAGCCATTCGCTCGTTTATGGCTTCGACAATTACACGCAGACTGGAATCTTCACGACGACAAAGATCAACAACCAATGGACCATTCAACTCGGTCTTTCGAACGGCACTGACGTCGCGCTCTGGCAAAAAGATCCCGGCAATCAACCGACCGGCACCGTGATGATTCAGTGGATTTCACCCACCTAAAGAGATTCGATCTACGTCGGCGACAACTCATTTAATAACGGTGAGTTCGGCTACAACAACCTCCAGCAAATTGTCGGAACCTGGACCCACAAGTTTAACGACAAAATCTACACTGCGACTGAGGCGCTCTACATGCTCGATGCCAAAACCCACCCCACACCATCCGTTCCGTTCCAGAGTGGCTCGTTTCCAGCGAAACCCGGCTATGCGCCGGAATGGGGCATATTGAATTACACGATGTTCCGAATCGCGCCGAGCACGTTTCTCACCTTGCGCAATGAATTTTACGATGACATCGTCGGCAGCCGGACCGGCCACGCAACGAAATATTCCGAGCATTCGTTAGGCGTAAGCTGGTGGCCTGATAAGATCATCACGCTACGGCCGGAGCTGCGATTCGACCACGCTTACGATACGGCCGCGTTCGATAACGGCACCCGACGAAATCAGTTTGTCGCCTCCATGGACTTCATCATCCACTACTAATGATACCAACAAACGTTAGGCGACCGCGCAATGTGGATTGGAAACGCGCGGCCGCGATCTTGTACGGCGACTGGGGAACCAGCAAAGCTTACGTCATTGGCCTGGCGTTTGCTGTCGCCGGGTATTCGTCCTTTTGGCTAATCGCCCCCATGTGCGTCCTAACAGCACTTGTCGGTGTAAATTACATGGTAATCTGTCGCCTCTATCCAGACGGCGGCGGCGTTTACGCGAGCGTGCGACATCGCAGCGAAGTCATTTCAATCGTTGGAGCATTTTTGCTGATCGCAGATTATCTCGTGACGGCGGCCATCAGCGCGCTTTCAGCGTTCGCGTATCTGGGTGTGCCCCACCCCGAGAAATTCGCCGCGCTCGCGATCTTGATTATCGGCTTGCTGAATTTGCTAGGCCCGCGACACACCGGCGGACTTGCGTTTCTCATTTCGGTCCCGACGGTGCTAGTGGTGATCGCACTCGCCGCGTTCAGCATTCCGCATCTCGGCGACGCCTGGCATAATTTGCAGCCGCTACACGGATCGCTTGCAAAGAACTGGGCCGGTTTCGTCGGCATCGTGCTTGCGCTCTCCGGCGTCGAAGCAATTGCCAACGCGACAGGTGTCATGAAACTCGACCCGGGCAGCACTGAGGCGAACCCTCGGGTTACGAAAACATCTACACCCGCAATTTTGATGGTGATGATCGAAGTCTGTGTGTTTACCGCGCTGCTCGGCCTTGCCATGCATGCATTGGCCGGCCTTACAATCGTCAATGGCGATGTGAACGCGCCAGGAGCCGAGGGCGTGCGCGATTACATGCTGCGCTATATGGGACAAGTGTTCGTCGGCGGCGCGTTCGGTCACGCATTCGGCTTCATCATCAGCATCGTGTTCGGCCTGCTGCTGCTTTCCGCCGTCAACACCGCCATTGTTGATCTTATCACAATCCAGTTCCTCATGTCTCGTGACCGCGAGATTCCGAAAATATTTCAGCATCTTAACCGCTGGGGCGTTCCCGGCTTCGGCATGGCCTTCGCCACCATGGTGCCGATGCTGCTGGTGCTGTTTGTCAAGGACATGGCCGGACTGGCGGATCTCTACGCGGTCGGCGTCGTCGGCGCAATCGCCACTAATCTCGGCGCGACTGCAACAGACCGAAAGTTGTCGATCAAAACATGGGAACGCGCGCTGATGTTCACCACGTTCATCGTTATGGCGGGGATCGAGATGTCGCTTCTGATCGACAAACCTAATGCGCGCTATTTCGCAGTGACCATTCTGGCAGTTGGCTTGATTCTGCGCGGCTTGGTTCTCGAGCGACGAATGAAAAGAGAAGCTCCAACAGCGTTCAGCGCCATACCGGAGCGGCTTGAAATTGATGTCACTCAACCAAAGAGCCAAGTCCTGGCTTCTTCAGACAGCGAATCGATCCTGTGCGCAATTCGCAGCGCGGGGCGCACACTCGATTTTGCAGTACGTGACGCAGCCAAGTTCGGATCCAGGCTGTATTTGCTCTTCGTGCGCGAACAACCGTTCATGACTGAACAGGATGTTCGCCGTAAATGGCAGGAAGACGCCGAAGCAAGCGAGATCTTTGCTGAAGCCAAACGCAAAGCGGAAAATATCACGCCGCTGTTTTGCTATGCCGTCAGTCGTTCGGCCGCCGAAATGATCGTGGACGTTGCTGCGACGCTTGGTGTGTCGCGCGTCATTCTCGGTGCGCCGCAACGCCACGCGCTGATGAACCTGCTTCGCGGCAATGTCATTCGCGAAGTTTCCAATTCGCTTCCGGAAGAAATCGATCTGGTGGTTTACGCGTGAAGGTGCGCCACGACTTCGATCTCGGCTGTCTGCGGAAACATGTCGAGCGGGGTAACCGAATGGATGGTGAACTTTTCCTGCAGTTCTTTCAGGTCACGAGCCAGCGTGCTGGGATTGCAGGAAACGTAGATCAGCGTGCTTGGCGCACGATTAACGATAGCTCTGCGAGCGCTTGCGCTGAGGCCGGTCGCCGGAGGATCCACAATGATAGTGGTAGGGGCGATTGACCTCAATCGCCGGTCATCGATGTCGTTCACGGGCGGGCGGTTCGGGTGAACCGCCCTTGCCTTTTCTAATTCTTCTTCCACATCGCCGGCGATATAGGTTTCTTTCTCAGTCGCATCTTCTTTAGCGGCCGCGATGGCGAACTTGTCCCAATCGATTCCGACAACACGCTCAAACTTATTGAGCAATGCCTTGGTGAAGAAGCCTGCACCGCAGTAAGCATCGATAAGGAGATCCTGGTTCGGCGGAACAAGGCCGAGAATGACATCGCGAAGTGCATTTGCGACCTCGTTATTGGTTTGAGAGAAAACGCGCCTGCTCGAAGACGTGCGCAAGGTGTAATGTCCATCGCGCGGATTTCGCTCCCGCAGTTCCGTCAACACTCGATTCACTTCATCGCACGAAATGGGGCAACGCTCGATGTCGATTAACCGATGTGAATCGCGCTGAAAAAATCCGATCAGCCCATCCTGCACGTGAACCGTGATGCGATTGCGATATTCGTATTGCTTCGGTGACGGGATGATCGGTCGCAGAGGAATATCTTTGAGCTTGCCGATCCGTTGAAGAACGTTGCGCACCTGCCGCCATTTAATCGCCAGCTGATGTTCGTAGTCGATGTGCTGGTATGCGCACCCGCCGCAACGGCCAAAATACGGGCACTCCGGTGTGACGCGATGCGAAGAGCTTTCCTTAACTTCTACCAACTCCGCCTCGGCGAATTGTTTTTTCTCCCGCAAAATCTCGGCGGAAACCAGCTCCCCATCGATCGTGTACGGAACAAAAACGGCCTTTCCCTGCTCGCGTCCGACTCCTTTGCCGCCAAAAGCAATGTCTTCGATTTTCAAATCGACAACGCGCATACGCTTTCAAAATTCAAATATCGAAATCCGAAATCCGAAACAAATTCGAATGTCCAAAACCAAGAATCGCGCGCTTTGATCAAATCGTCATTTGATAGATTTGGCATTTGAGCATTGTTTTGAAATTCGAGATTAGATATTCGGATTTTTACTCTTGTTATGGCCTGGCGACTTCACGAACACGTTTTGCGTGGCAAGATCGATAATCGCACGCGCGGACGCGTCACCGGTGAGATTTGGCTGGCCGGCATCGACCAGCCCCTTGTGTTGGAATTGATCGGCGATTGTGCGCCCGACCTCGCCGGCTGCGAGTTGAGCTTTAAGAATCCGGACCCGATTCCAATGACGACGAAACCGCCCGCTCCTCAGCAACGTGGGCCTGCCGGCGATATCACGGCCGCGCGCAAAGTTCGCGTGTTCGACAATCCGATCGAAGAAGCGTTGGCCATGTCCAAACGCGGCGAGACGCCACCCGAACACATGGCGAATGCGGTGTATGTGGAATGGTTCAGCGAGCGCAGCGGACGCGTGGTCATTGAAAGCGCTGATTATCGTCTGCAAATCTCCGAGCCAGCGTGGCGTTACACAAAGGAAGAAATCGCCGAGCGTGAGCGTCGCATCGCTGAAGACGAAACGCCGTTTGCTATTGCCATGACCAAGGACGGCGAGACGCAGGAGTGGGACGAAGTTCGCTATGAGCAATTTCTCCGCGAAAGCGATGCGCTAACAGAAAGATACGGTCGGTTGCTGGAGAAATACGCGGACCATCCCGATAGCGAACGGATCATTGCCCGTGAGATGGGATGGTCGTGGCTTGAAGAGGCACTCGATCAACAGGAAGAAAAAGAGGATGAAAAGGAGGAGCAAGCCAAGAATTTGGATGCGAAAATCGACAAAGAAAAGGTAGATGAGTTTGAGGAGGATATTGAGGATTATGAATTGCCGCCGCCCGATCCGATGCGTGAAGGAATTGATTGGGTGCGCGACGAGCGCGGCCACATTTTACATCCCATCGAGAAACGCGCCCATGATGCGCTACATGTCTTGCTCGATGAGTTAAAGGCAACAGGACATTTTCCCGAAGAAGAGGATGAGCAGGTTGCCGATTTCGTCAGCGGTTTTATGACGCTCAGTGCAAAGCTTGCTGGCGCTCTAGGCGGAGTTGCGCGCGGAGACGATTTTTTTGAGCCGGGCATGGTGATCGCGTGGCTCAAACGCATTTTGGAGATTTTGAACAAAACTATCGCGGCCGCGGACGCTGTGAGTGGGAAGGACTTTCTTCCGGCAGACCGCCTTATTCACTATCGAACCGAGCTTTTTGCTATCCGCGAAGAGGTGTTGGAATTAATCAAGGAGCTCCGGTCGCGCTAAACCAGAAAGGGACGCCGCGCTGTGTGTCTCACAGGCTGCTCGATGGAGCGGTCAATACGGATCCTGATCGTAATCCCGGACGTAGGGATATTTCGACTCGTTGCCAATCTCAGGAGGAAATTCTGCGTAGCCGGCGTGAATATACGGAATTTCTGGTGGGAGGATGGGGTAATAGCTATCGCGCCAGATTGGGAAAGGCCAGGTTAGAATCTCAATAAGGCCCGCTACATGTCGCGCACCTGAGCGCCCAAAGCCGCGGACCACACCGTAGCCAAACGCAGCGTTGTTCCCTTCCTCCTTGTTAACTTTGTTGATATTCACGATGATTTCTGTCGGCGCCCAGAGAAAATTCGCAAAACCGCGACCGAGTTTCCGAGTTGGCCCATAGTCATTCGCCGGCGGGTCCTGGATATCTCCAAGACAAATTCCACCAAGGCCGAGCACCACCGAGAAGAGAGTGAGGGGTTTCATACGGCTCGATCCAGTTAAACAAATATTGAAGCGCAAAGGCAATACTTATTTTTGGACTTGTGCCGCAGTATCCTTCTTCGTCTTAGCCATCGAAACCGCGATTGTAATCCCGAGAATCAGCACGATCACTCCCAGCGAAACGCTCCTCGGCAACGGCACATAATCGGCGACGATCATTTTAATACCGACAAAGCCAAGCACCAACGCAAGCCCCGTTCGCAAATAAATGAAACGATCCATCAAACCAGCAAGCAGGAAGTAAAGCGACCGCAAACCGAGAATCGCGCAAATATTAGAGGTATAAACAATGAACGGATCGCGCGTAATCGCGAAGATCGCCGGGATCGAATCAACCGCAAAGACCAGGTCTGTGACCTCGATCACGATCATGGTCAGTGCGAGTGGGGTCAACATCCACCGGCCATCCACGTGCACCTTAAAGTGTTCGTTATGAAATTCGCGCGTAATCGGAAGAATCCGCCGACACGTCCGCAACACCCAACCCTCGGCGAAATCATGCGCTGGACGTTTTCCAAAAAACATCTGCGCCGCAGTGATCAACAGAAAGAGACCGAAGAGATAAAGAATGAAATGAAAGCGTTGCACCAACGCGATACCGCCCAGGATCATCGTGCCACGCATGATCAGCGCACCGATTATTCCCCAGACCAACACCCGATGCTGTGCGCGCGGAGGAACACGAAAGTGTGCAAAAATGAGCACGAAAACAAAAATGTTATCCATGCTCAGCGAATACTCGATGAGGTAGCCGGTGAAAAAATCCAGCCCGTGATGTGGTCCCTTGATGCGCCACACCAGAGCGTTAAATCCAAGTGACAGGATTACCCACAGCACGCTGCGTCGCGCCGCCGCCCTCATGCTCAATTCCCGGCCGCGCTGATGGAACGTGAAGAGATCGATCCCAATCGCAACGAACACGCCGATGTGAAAGGCGATCCAAAACCAGATACTCGTCGTCACGGCGGGGAGACTTTCATGCACCGAGGCGCACGGCAAACGTAAATTGCGCGCCCGACCTATGCGACTTATAGGTCACGCGGGACCCATTGGTCCCATTGATGGATACTGAACTAGAAAAACTAGTCGAAGCCGGCAAGCTCACCACCCGCGCCGCGGAGCAACTCGAAAAACTAAAGCCGGGCACGTTTTGTTTGCACAAAAGCTGGGGATTCGGTCGCGTAAGTGAATGGAACCTACTGCTCAACCAGATCGTAATTGATTTTGCAGGCAAAAAGTCGCATCCGATGCAGGCCCAGTACGCAGCGGAGAACGTTACGCCCCTGGCGCCAGAGCATTTCCTCGCACGCAAAGCGACCGACCTGGCTTCGATTAAAAACCTGGCAAGGGAAAATCCGCCTGCCCTGGTGCAAAATATCCTTGAAAGTTTAGACGGTAAAGCAACGGCGCAGCAGATCAGTGAATGGCTGGTAGGCGACGTCTTTACCGAAACAGAATGGAAACGCTGGTGGGAATCAACGAAGAAAGCCCTTAAAGCAAGCGGCGTTTTTTCCGTCCCTGCGAGAAAGAACGATCCAATTCAAATACGCGGCGAAGGTGTGTCGCAGGCTGACGAACTGCTCGACACTCTCAACAAGGCACGACAACCAAAGGAGCAAATCGCTGCGCTCGAGCAGATCATCAAATCGCACCAGCAATTCAAGGAAGACCAGCTTCAGCCGGTCATCGCTACGATCGAAAACATGACGGTGCGTAATCAGAAAATGCATCCGGAGTTCGCATTTGAGCTCATCATCGCGCGCGACGATTTGCTCGCACGCAACTCATCACTGCATTCGACCCATGTTGGGTTGACCCTTTCGAAACTGATTCTCGAGGAAGAGAATCGCCTCATATCGATCCTGCCGAAATTGCCGGCAGCAAAAGAGAAAAAAATTCTGCAAGCGTTGCCGTCCGCGCTCGGTCCTTCGTGGACAGATCGCGCCTTATATTTGATGCAGGAGAGCCACGGTCGCATGGTTGCGCAAATTCCCCGCATCTTGAGCGAAGGCGGGAAACACGAAGAGCTTCGGACGATGCTGGAGCGGAGCATTCGCGAACATTCAGCCACAGGCGAGATGCTCGCGTGGCTATGCAGCGAGCGGGAGCATTGGAGCGAACTGGTCACTCCGGAATTGCTTGGCGCGATTTTGGCGGCTCTGGAACGCGAGCAACACAGTGCTCCTGGTCGGGCGAGCAAGTTGCACCGCGCCCTGGTTGAGGATCGCCAATTACTCGGCGACATCTTTACAAAATGCGATGTCGCTCTCGCGCGCGATGCGATGCGGCGGTTGCAACTCAGCCCGCTTTTTGACGAGCTGACAAAGCGCTCGCTCCTGGCTCGGATCGTTAAAGTTTATCCAGAGCTCGAAAACATGATCACTGGTGCGCAGCCCGCCACAGGCGGGGAAAAGGTCGCGCCCTTGATCGTTTCCTGGAGCAGCCTGGAAAAACGTCAGGCTGAATACGAAGAGCTCGTAAAAGTAAAGATCCCGGAGAACAGCAAGGAGATCGCCCTTGCCAGGTCGTACGGGGATCTGAGCGAAAATTTCGAATTTAAAGCAGCCAAGCAAATGCAAAGCGTCCTGATGCGACGCAAAGCCGAGCTGGAACAGATGCTGCACAACGCGCGCGGAACTTCATTTGAAAATGCGGACACGTCGCGCGTTTCCATCGGCACAATCGTCACGCTACACAACACGGAGACAAATAAGAAAGAAACCTACACCATTCTAGGCGCCTGGGACGGCGATCCTGATCGCCACATCATCTCGTATCAAACCGCCATTGGTCAGGCCTTGGTCGGTCACGAAATCGGCGAAACGGTCTCCCTAAACACCGAACACAGCGCCGCCCAATTCACGATTGTGTCCATTCAGCCCGCGCCGCCAGACCAAGCCGCGCCTGAACCGGCTGTCACCCAGGAATCCACAGTCGAAGCGACGATGGCCGACTGACCGCGCGCTTGGAGGGCGGAGCTCTGGGAGCCTCAACCGAACGGAGCGCATTTGGATAAGGGCTCGCGGGAGCTCCCCTCCATTTGTCGAACGCTGTTTATCCGCGGTTATGGAATGCTTACGAGCTGCGCGCCAGGTTTACTCATCTCAACTTTGTCACTCACTCTTTGAAGCTTTGCATCCTGGTCCCTGAGCCGAGCGACGACAGTTTCCATTTCCTTCTTTAACTCAGCCATCGTCACCTCAAAATCCTTGCGTTGCAGAGCGATGGTCGTCTCGTGCTGTTGGATCCTGCAGTCTTGTTCCTCCACTTTGCGGTGTTCTTTGAGGAATTCATTCAGCAACATCGCGTTCACCGCGTCGTAACGCACGGTGTAGATCTCGCCATTCTTATCGCGCACCACCAAGTCCGGATTCACTTCCGCCACTTCTTCGGCAATCAAGCCAAATTGCGGCGTGTTTGTAGCGTCGCTCTTGTATTGAAAGGTCACCGGCTTGAGCGACAGAATCGCTTCGCTGGCTTGATCCATCGGTTTAATCTCCTTCTTGAACCGCTGCGAAGAGCTCATCGTGCCGAGCTGGCCGACGCTGTCGATTAACACCGGTATGGCGTTGCCTTTTCCTGTCGTGACGTCGCGAATGCCGGCGATAAAGGTAGCCGTCTGAATTCCTGGCGTGCCAATCCGAATCGTATTGGATTCGGCACCAGCTGTACCGATGGAGCCGATATCAATATTGTTATCGCCTGCCGTGAGAGCGGCGCCGGCGGCAGAGCCCAATGCGATATTGTGACTGCCGGTGATGTTGACGAGAGCGGCAACACCAATCGCCGTGTTGTCGCTGCCGGTGGTGTTGTGAGAAAGCGCACTAGAGCCCACAGCCGTATTCTCGCTGGCAGTGTTGCTATTGAGCGCAAAGGCACCAACCGCTGTGTTGTCATCGCCGGCGGAGTTATGAACAAGCGCGGCTGTTCCATTGGCCGTGTTGTTGGCACCCGTGGTGTTCAGTAAGAGTGCTGCGGCGCCGGTAGCCGTATTGTTATCTCCGGTGTTGAGCACAAGCGCAAAAGCGCCAAGGCCGGTATTGAAACTACCGGTGGTAACGCTCTGGAGCGCAAACGAGCCAACTGCTGTGTTGGCCACGCCAGTGCTGAGGCTGAGAAGGGCGTTTTGTCCTTCCGCTGTGGTAAAGTTGGGATAGCCGCCATCCGGAGCCGGACTGACTGCCTGCGCTAACGGCGCGAGTACCCCCAGCGCAAAGCAGCTCAGAGCAGAGAGTGTGCTTTTGAAGATGATGCTTTGAGTGTTCATAATCTAAATACGGCTCGAGATCGCGGAGTGTTTCAAAGAATCGAAGGAATCTTTGAACCACGAACGAACACTAATCAGGAGAGCCAAAATTCGTGTTACTGGTCCAGGTCAGTGGTTAGACATGATGAATTCGGTCTATGCCAGCGCGGCTTAGATGGTGGTGCAGACTGTGGATCTCACGGAGCTAGACCCTTCAACGAGGGGGCTTCCAAGCCGCCACGGCGGCGGCTATTGGAAACCCGCCGCTCCTTGTTTGCTCTCGGTGGCCTCGGCGAAGGCGGACACGCCAGCCACACAAGCCGCGATGCAAGCAGAGTTTTACGGTTTGTTTACAACCACTTGTGGTGTGGGTCTGCCCATCTCAACGTGGGCGCTCACTCTCTGGATTTGTGCGGCCTGTTCTTTGAGCTGGCCTATGACGAAGTCTATCCCCTTTTGTTGCTGGGCAACGGTTGACCTCAACGCCGAAATGGTTGCTTGCTGTTCCTCGATCTTTTTGTGCTCCTTGAGAAACTCGCTGAGTAACATCGCGTTCACCTGGTCGTAGCGCACGCTGTAGGGCTTGCCTTCTTTGTCGTGCACCACTAAATCTGGATTCACCTTTTCCACCTCTTCAGCCACGAGACCGAACTGCGCTGTCCCCGTCGAATCAAATTCCTTTTTGTAACGGAAGGTTACCGGTTGAAGTGCCAGGATCGCTTCGCTGGCTCTATCCATCGGTCTGATGTCGTCCTTAAACCGCTGGGACGAAACATTGGTCCCGAGCTTGCCGTCTGAAGAGATCAAGACTGTCGCTCCACCAGGGGCGGGCTGCCCGAAAATGCCAGCGATAAAAGTACTTGTGTGGATGCCACCTGTGCCGATTCGGATAGTGAAGGAATCGCCAGGATCGCCATGGTTGCCGATATCGATATTGCGATCTCCCGTGGTGATATTACTGCCAGCGTCACTACCCAAGGCGATGTTAACGGCACCAGTCGCGCTTGCAAGCGCATGACTGCCAACGGCCGTGTTGGCATCGCTCATCGTGTTGCTTGATAGGGCAACGGCTCCAATAGCGGTGTTGTCGGAACCGGCGGTGTTGGCGCCGAGCGCGTTGTTTCCATTGGCGGTATTGCTGCCGCCGCCCTCGTTGCTAAAGAGCGCAAGGTGGCCGCTGGCAGTATTGTCGCTGCCGCTGGTATTGTTCTGGAGCGCACTTAGACCAGTGGCCGTGTTGAAGACGCCGGTGTCATTGCTAAAAAGCGCTTGAACTCCATTGGCTGTGTTCCCGAAGCCCATATTGTTATTCTGAAGCGCTTGATAACCGACGGCCGTGTTGTCCCCGCCGCCGATGTTACTACGAAGGGCGCGGAAACCAACAGCCGTATTCTCCATCGCAAGGGGGCCAGTGTTGTTAAGGAGCGCTTCATAACCATAGGCCGTGTTGTTGTCAGCGTTCGTGTTGCTGTAAAGCGCTCGAAATCCGGTCGCTGTATTGTGGCTGGCTGTGTTAAACGCCAGAGCTTGAGTACCATTCGCCGTGTTTTGCACGCCGCCGACGTTGCTAACCAGCGCGTTGAATCCGGTGGCCGTGTTGTCGGAGCCGGTGGTATTGCTATTGAGCGCAAAGGCACCGACAGCCGAATTGCCGCTGCCGGTCGAGTTATTGACAAGCGTGGCTGTTCCATTGGCCGTATTGTCGGTGCCCGTGGCGTTCAGCAAGAGTGCTGCAACGCCAGTGGCTGTATTGTCATCCCCCGTGTTGAGCGCAAGCGTCCCCGCACCGACAGCCGTGTTGAAGCTGCCGTCGGTGTTGCTAAAGAGCGAGAACCAACCAACTGCTGTGTTCGCAGAGCCGGTGGTGAGGTTCTGCAGAGCGTTGGTCCCTTCTGCCGTGGTGAAGTTCGGATACCCGCCGTCGGGCGGTGGCGTGACCGCTCGCGCGATTGGGTAAAGCGCAAGGTAGGCAAGCGTAAAGGCAAGAAGAACCCCCAAACGGTCGCCAATTCGCCTGTTGAACGCATTCAGGCCTCGGCGGCTCGAACAGACTCGTTGCGTCGGGAGTTTTAAGGTTTGCTTGAATTGAATTAGTCGTTTCATGGATTTTCGATGTTCGTTGACGTGTGTTGTTCAGTCAAAAACTCGTGCAGCCGAATCATCTGCCGCAGACCAGCACTCGCGAATTGATCTCGCTTCTGCCAAGGCTTCCTCCTGCACAGCAGGATGCGTTGGGATAAGCTGGTCGAGCCAAGCGCGAATAGGTTGATGTTTCTGCGATTTTTCATTTGGTCCTGTTCTAGTGTTTACGTGACTGACTTTGGCCACAAAGTTGTTAGGGACGTTTCGCCATCATTTGCGGGGCAGACCTGTTGGTCTCAATCTGCACGCTCACTTTCTGGATTTGCGCAGCCTGCTCCTTCACCGTAGCCGCGAGACTCTCAACGGCGGTTTCTAATTGCTCGACTCTTTTGTGCTCCTTCAGGAACTCGTTGAGCAACATCGCATTCACTTGGTCGTAGCGCACCGCCACAACCTGGCTGTTCCTATCGTGTACCACGAGGTCTGGATTCACCTTGGCAACCTCCTCCGCAATCAAACCAAATTGTGGCGCGCACTTTTTGTCGTTCTTATACTGAAACGTTACCGGCTTGAGCGCTAGAACCGCTTCGCTGGTCTGACCCATCGGTCTGATCTCTTTCTTAAACCGCTGTGAGGAGAAGTTCGTCGTGCCAAGCTTACCATCCTCGTCTACGAATACGAATTGAGCTGTGCCAGAATCTACTGGTTGATCGTGAATATGGGCGATATAGCAGCTGTCACCCACCTCCCCAGCAACGGTAGAAACACCTGACACCGGGCCGATACAGGTAACGTTACTAACTGTCAGGATGCCGGCCCCAGCGCCGAAGCCCAAGGCTGTATTGAGGGAACCGATAGTGTTGAAGGGCAGCGCGAAATTACCAACGGCCGTGTTTTCTCCGCCAGTAGTGTTGGCAGATAGCGCATTAGCACCGACGGCGGTGTTTATGCCGCTCTCGCTGGCGATGTTGTTGGCGAGGGCATGGAAGCCCACGGCTGTGTGCAGGCTGCCATCGGTGTTGGCCGCCAGCGCGCCATCACCAACTGCCGTGTTATTGCTTCCGGTATTGTTGCTCAAAAGCGCATTCGAGCCAATGGCAGTATTGCTGCTGGCAGTATTTTTATTGAGCGCAAAGGCACCGACAGCCGTGTTGTCATTACCGGTCGAGTTAAAGACAAGCGCGGCGGTTCCATTGGCCGTGTTGTCAGTGCCGGTGGTATTCAGCAAAAGTGCCGCCACGCCAGTAGCCGTATTGTCGTCCCCCGTATTGAATACAAGTGTTCCAGCGCCAACGCCAGTATTGAAGCTGCTAGTGGTGACGCTCTGGAGCGAAAACCACCCAACCGCTGTGTTGCCAGCGCCGGTTGTGAGGTTTTTGAGGGCGTTTTGCCCTTCCGCAGTGGTGAAGTTGGGGTAGCCGCCGTCGGGCGCTGGACTGATTGCTCTGGCCAAGGGCGAAAGCGCGAAGGAGACAAGAGCAAGCAGTATCGTTGTGAGCCTGTGGTGTCGATTTTTCATAAGCTAAATACGGATCGACACCGCCAGTTGTTTCGAAGAATCGAAAAAATCTTTCTTGTGTTCTTTTGGACTGGTGTGGCCGGGGCCGGCTCGTCCGCGATGGCCTCGGCGAAGGCGGACACCCCGGCCACACGCAAGCAGAGTTTTACGGTTTGTTTATGACCACTTGTGGCGCCGGTTTGCTCATCTCAACCTGAGCGCTCACTTTTTGAATTTGGGCGGCCTGTTCCTCGAGCTGCGCCGTGAGGACCTCCATTCCTTTCTGTTGCTGAGCGACCATGGCTTCCAAGTCCTGCACCTTTTTGTGCTCTTTGAGGAACTCGTTCAGCAACATCGCGTTCACAGCTGTGTACCGCACGGTCTCGATTTGTCCTTTTCCATCACGGATTGCCAGGTTCGGATCGACCTCGGCCACATCCTCTGCGACCAGCCCATATTCAAGGCTTTGTGTTCGATCGATTTCCTTCTTGTAGCGGTAAGTAACTGGCTTGAGCTGGTAGAGGCTTTCGCTGGCGTTGTCCATCGGTTTGATGTCTTCCTTGTAACGCCGGGAGGAACTAGCGTGACCAAGTAAACCTGTGGCTAAGTTCACGGTAACAAAGTCAGTGCCACCGCCGCTTACGCTGGTGGTGTTAATATTGCGGATGTAGGTGTGGTCCGTTTCGTTACCAGCTGTCGCGCCCATCCCTGCCCCGATAAAGACGTTACCGCTACCTGTTGTTAGAAACTGCCCAGCGTCAGCGCCCAACGCGGTATTGTCGTCGCCGCTACTCTGATCGAGCGCGCCGTGGCCGACGGCCGTATTGCTGAAGCCGCCGGTGTTGGCAAAGAGGGCACCATCCCCCATGGCCGTGTTGTCGTCACCATCGTTGTGAGAGAGCGCAAACGCTCCATTGGCCGTATTGTTTTCGCCGGCGGTGTTGAAGAAGAGCGCTTGGAACCCGGTCGCGGTATTGTCGCTGCCTAGGTTAACCGCGAGAGCTTGTGTGCCAATCGCGGTATTTTGGTTGCCGTGTTCGTTGTCATGGAGCGCGAAAACACCGTTGGCTGTGTTTGAGTCGCCATCGACGTTGTGCGTAAGCGCACCTTGGCCGGTCGCCGTGTTGTCGGCCCCGGCGGTGTTGTTATTGAGCGCATCTTGACCGATGGCCGTGTTGCTGTCGCCGTTGTTGTTCAAAAGGGCAGCCATTCCTACGGCTGTGTTGTTGGTGCCGGTAGTGTTCAGGAAAAGCGCGGCACCACCAACAGCCGTGTTATTGTTTGCGGTGTTGAGAACCAGAGTCCCGACGCCAACGCCGGTGTTGAAGCTGCCGTCGGTGTCGCTAAAGAGCGAAAACCAGCCAACTGCTGTGTTTCCAGCACCGGTGGTAAGGTTTTTAAGGGCGTTTTGCCCCTCCGCTGTGTTGAAGTTGGGATAGCCGCCATCGGGCGCAGGTACAACCCCGAAAGAGTTCGGTGTTGAGGAAAGCGCAAGGAAGCCAAGCGCCAGGAGTACTGTTGCGATTGTAATGTTTGGGTTTTTCATAAGCTAAATACGGCTCGAAAGCGCCTGCTGTTTCAAAGAATCGAAAAAAATTTCCGTGATCTTTTTGGAGTGCGGCGCTGCTGCGCCGCTTTCGGAGTAACGGACTTCACAGGCCTTAGGTCTTCGAAATCCAACAGCCCATTCCGCAAACAGCGCGGGCGGCCTCGTAACGCTGATTCCCAAAGCGCCAGAGCACTGCCGCACTCCACAAGGCGCCCGCGAATTACGCGGATAGACGCAAATAGAGCGGCAAAATTTGAGAGGCAACGAGCGCAACGGTTCGCGGAGCACGCTCTTTCAGAAGGCTTTAGCCGTCCAGGGTTCAGTCCTGTTTATCTGTGTCAATTGGCGTGGTTCGCGGGGCAAGATCTCCAAGTTCCCGCGCGAGCTTGACTGTCAAGATATAATAATTGGCGCAAGTATGAATTCGGGAGCACGGCGCGTTCAATCTTCGTCTTTGGCGACACGACGTAGTCTGCTTAGTCGCCTCAAGCAGTCGAATGCTCAGGAGAGCTGGCGGGATTTCTTCGATACCTATTGGCGATTGATCTACACCACGGCGCTCAATGCCGGGTTGACTGATTCGGAGGCGCAAGAAGTGGTTCAGGAAACCGTTCTGACCATTGTCCGAAAAATTAAGTCCTTTAGCTACGATCCCGCCGTCGGTTCATTCAAAGGTTGGCTGTTGACCATCGTCCGCTGGCGTATTGTAGATCAATTCCGCAAACGGCGCCCTCAACAAATCCAGACGCCTGCCTCCCGTCAAGCGACAGAGACGTCAGGCACAGCGACGCTCGAACGCGTAGCTGATCCGCGGGCAATCAATCTTGACGCACTGTGGGAGGAGGAATGGCAGCGCACTCTGTTTACCGCTGCACTGTCACGCGTAAAACGTCAGGCCAACGCGCGACACTACCAGATGTTTGATCTGTATGCTGTGAAATGTTGGTCGGTGGACAAGGTAGCGCAAACCCTCGGCGTGAGCACCGCTCAGGTGCGCCTGGCGAAACACAGAATTACCGTATTAATGCGACGGGAAGTTGCTCGCCTTGAAAAGGAGGAGGAAAAGCGATGGGGGTTCGTGAGAGCAATGGTTCACTAGGTCGAATAAGCCAGATGATCGGTCGCCTTCGCAAGGCTACTACGGACTGGACGGCCCGCTTTGGCCAGAGCTATTCGGAAAATATTCACGAGCAGAAGGAGGAGACAACGGGCGCGGAGCAACCGGTCCTGGAGGCTCCTCATATTCCAGACTTCGAACTACTACGCCCCATCGGTCGTGGTAGTTATGGCGAGGTGTGGCTGGCGCGGAACATTCTGGGCACTTATCGAGCGGTTAAGATCATTAAGAGAAAGGCGTTTCGAGACGAGGAAGCATTTGAGAGAGAATTTTCGGGTCTACAGCAGTTCGAACCGGTGTCGCGGGAGCATGCCGGTTTTGTGGCGATTCTGCATGTGAGCCGCAACCGCGCAGAGGGCTTTTTCTATTATGTCATGGAATTGGCGGATAATGATTCTGACGTCGAGCGGCTTCAACCCGAGACATACGTCCCGAAAACATTAAGTAATGAGCTAGAGAGGCGTGGGCGACTGTCAGTTGAAGAGGCCGCGCAATTGGGCTTGTCGCTGAGCCAGGCGCTCGCGGAGCTGCATCAGCGCGGCTTAGTGCATCGTGACGTAAAGCCATCAAACATCATTTTCGTTAAGGGCCATGCAAAACTGGCGGATATCGGGCTAGTCGCACACACTGGGGAAAAAGGGCGTCTGGGCACGGAGGGCTACATCCCGCCTGAGGGTCCAGGAAAACCTCAGGCCGATCTCTATGGCTTGGGCATGGCGCTCTACGAAGCGACCACTGGCACAGATCGACTCGACTACCCCGCATTGCCAATGGACTTCGACACGATGGGCGAGCGCGAGGCCTTTCTTAAGCTAAACTCCATCATAATCAAGGCCTGCGACCATGATCTTCGCAAACGCTATCACACCGCAGCCGAGATTAGTGATGACCTAACAAAACTAGGTTTTGGCACAATTGTTCCGAAGGAGAAGAGCAATTTCTTTCGGCTGGTCGCTGTCTTCTCAGCGGCATTGCTCGGCGCGTCGGCTCTTGCTGCGGCATTTTATTTGCTCAGAAGTCCGAGAACAATCCCAGCACCCGAAAAAAGTATCGCCGTTTTGCCATTTGAGAACTTAAGCCCTAACCCTGACGACGCCTATTTCGCTGAGGGCATTCAGGAGGAGATCTTAACACGCCTGGCTAAGATCACCGACCTAAGAGTGATTTCGCGCACTTCCACGAAGCGATATCGAAGCAAACCCGACAACCTTTCAGAGATCGCCCGGCAGCTTGGCGTGGCAAACATTGTTGAGGGTAGCGTCCAAAAAGTAGCTAATCACGTGCACGTCAATGCACAGTTGATTAACGCACAAACCGACTCCCATCTCTGGGCAGAGAGCTACGATCGTGAACTTACTGACGCGTTTAGTGTCGAGACCGAGATTGCAAAAGGAATCGCCGAATCCTTGCAAGCGAAACTCACCACTCATGAAGAGCAAGCGTTGAGAGCTAAGCCGACAAATAATTCGGAGGCTTACGACGCCTATTTACATGGGGTGGCGCTCCAGGGACGCATCGGCCAGTCAACCTATTTCGCACTGAAAACCATCGGCTATTTTGATCGGGCGGTGCAGTTTGACTCTAATTTTGCGCTGGCCTGGGCGAGACTTTCACGAGCACAATCCTATCTTTACTTCCAGCGCGTAGACGTCTCCAGCCCTCAAGCGGCCAAGGACGCCTTGGAGCATGCCCAGAAGCTCCAGCCAAACTCGCCCGAGACCCTGCTCGCTCTGGGTTATTACCAGTATTGGGTGCTGCGTGACTATGCTTTGGCCAAAGCTACCTTCCGTCTGGTTAACAAACTGTCGCCAAACAGCGAGGCAGCCTGGGCCCTGAGCGCGGTGAACCGCCGTGGCGGTAACTGGAATGAAAGCCTTGCCTCCGCGGAGCAAGGTCTCGCCCGGGATCCACGCAACGGAGAGTTAATGACGACTGAAGCATGGAGTTACGCCATGCTTCGACAATTCCCGACAGCGTTAAAGCTCTACGATCAAGCGCTGGATATTATCCCGAATGATCCCGATGTGATGTCGCTACTGGCCGGCATTCATCAGGCCCAGGGGAATCTGGACAAGGCCGCAACAATCTTATCCGAAATAACCGCTGAGACCCCTTTTGATAATGCCTTCTTTGTCAAGGTAACTCAATTGAGGCTTGAGCGAAATTACGCTAACGCCCTTCGCTTGCTGCAAAGCCGACTTGCCCAATTCCACTTCGCCTCTGAGTTCATCAAAGGCGCTACTCAAGTCTACCTGGCTTTCACCCAGCGTCTTGCCGGTGACACGACCGGAGCAAGGGCTACGGCTGAGCAGGCACGCAACACCCTGGATTCGCTATGTAAGAGGCAACCAGATAACTCCAACTTTGCCGCATGGCTGGGTCTGGCTAATGCCGCTCTCGGGGAGAAGAAGTCTGCCCTAAAGGAAGGAGAACGCGCAATCATGCTTCTGCCGAGTGCGAAAGATCGAGTGGACGGACCTAGCTTGGAAGAGAACCTTGCGCTGATTCAGGCAATGTTCGGCGAGAGTAGCAGTGCAATCGCGACGCTTAGACGGCTTTTACAAACACCTTTTCAGAGCCAGCTTTACGGTCCAATGCCTCTCACGTCAGCCTATCTCAGGCTCGATCCGCTCTGGGACTGTTTGCGCGACAATCCCGCTTTCCGAGAGCTCTGCGACGAGAAGCAGCTGTGATGACTGTGCCGTACCTAGATCAGCAATTCGTAAGAGAGAATGCTCAGGCAATAGATTGCTGCGGTTTCCACTCGCAGGATAATTGGGCCGAGCGTGATTGGCTCGCAGCCGTGACGGCGCGCGAGCGCAAGTTCCGCAGGTGTGAAATCGCCCTCCGGCCCAACAAGCATCAAGACACTGCGAGGAAGATGTTGATGCCCACTTGAAAAGTCAGCGAGAACTTTCTTTAAGTGCTCCGCGCCCGGCTGAAGCGAGCCGATTAGTTGCAGGTCGAACGACTTCTCCAGCACTACAGAAAAAAATTCTGAAAGTTTTCTAGGCGCATGCACGTGCGGCAGCCAGTTCTGACCGCATTGTTTTGCCGCCTCAACCGCAATCTGGTGCCATTTCAACTGCTTTTGCGCTGCGCTTTCGGAATCGATCTGCACAATCGTGCGATCTGAAATGATCGGCGCGATTTCGGCGGCCCCGATCTCGACTGCCTTTTGCACAATTAGGTCCATATTTTTTCCCTTCGGGATTGCCTGTCCCAGAACAATCCGGCATTGCAGCGGTGGAGCTTCCGCTTGGTGCAATTTTCTCAATACAATTTCATCGCTGCGAAGATCGATGATTTCCGCAGTGATTTCCCGTCCTCGTCCGTTGAAGAGAGCAACCTTCTCCCCCAATCCTAGGCGCAGGACGTCGCGCGCGTGGTGTGCTTCCGACCCGGCTAGCGCGAGCGCGCCCGGGTTCCAATCCTCCGGCGAAATATAGAAGCGATGCATGTGACATATGGGACTAATAGTCCCGATGGGCCGAGCAACCTGATTTCCTTACTGGTAGTCCGATGCGATGAGCGAATTCATCGCTAGCACATTCGTCAGCGATTTACCAACCGGCAGTTCTATACCGCGCTCTTGAAGCGCTGCGATTACGCTCTCAGTAGGAATGTTTCCAACCAGCGCGTCCTGCGCGAACGGACAGCCACCAAGACCACCGAGAGCCGAATCAAAGCGCCGACACCCTGCATCGTAAGCAGCGAGCACCTTAGTTTCCGCTTCGCCAGGAGTGCTGTGGAGATGCACGCCAACATCATACTCGGCGTACTCGTTCGTAATCGATTGCACCACACGGCGAATCTGACCAGGGCCGGCAACTCCGACCGTGTCAGCCAGCGAGATTGATTGGATGTCAAGCGCCACCAGTTTTCCTACCAACTGACGTAGCACGTTCTCATCCCATGGATCACCGTACGGATTACCGAATGCCATCGAGATATAAATGACCATGCCTAGCCCGGCTGCGTCGGCTCTTGTCTTAATTGATTCCAACGTTTTGTAAGACTCTTCGAGTGTCTGGTTTTGGTTTTTGCGCAGGAACGTTTGAGAAACGGAACAAGGATAGCCCAGAGTCGTCACAGCTACTGTCGCAATAGCGCGGGCCGCTCCCTTCTGATTCACCACGATGCCAATGATTTCGACATCATCTGGTACATTGAGTTGTTCCAGCACCTTTTCGCTATCTGCCATCTGAGGAACGGCCTTGGGAGAAACAAAACTAACAGCATCGATGTGCTTGAAACCTGCTGCGACTAACGCGCGGAGATAACGCGCCTTGAGTTCAGTTGGGATTTGTCGCTTGAGACCCTGCCATGCGTCACGAGGACACTCGATCAGTTTTAGAGGATCGCTACAAGCCATCTCAAAAATCGCCAGACTGAAGTCTCTTCCAAACCTGACGGCTTTAGGCCGTCGAGTTTCATCGGGCTTCTTACTTAAAAAATTCCTTCGCGCGTTCGAAAAAGCTCTTGCGCAGTGGCGTGTTTTCGTCACCGCAAAGCGCTGCGAATTCCTCGAGCTTCCGACGTTGTTGCGCGTTCAGGCGCGATGGCACTTCGACAATTAGACGTGCAAACAAATCGCCACGCCCGCGTCCATTGACGTTTGTAATTCCTTTGCCGCGCAGTTTAAACATTTGCCCGCTTTGCGTGCCAGCGGGCACCTTCAGATGCGCCCTGCCTTCAAGCGTCGGCACATCAATCTCGCCGCCCAGGGTCGCAACGGAGAAAGGAATCGGTACCTCGCAGTACAGGTCATCGCCATCTCGCTGAAAGATCTTATGTTCCTTAACGTGTATGACGACATACAGGTCGCCCGGAGGACCGCCGCGAGTGCCCGCCTCGCCGTTGCCTAACGAGCGCAACCGCGAGCCCTCCCTGATTCCGGCAGGTATTTTCAACTTAACGCGGCTCAGCTTCTCTACGCGTCCGTCGCCACGACACTTCTGACACGGTCTCTCAACGACTTCACCAGCACCGCGGCACCGAGGACACGTCTGCGAAACATGAAAAAATCCGCGGGAACTAATCACCTGCCCGCGGCCGCCACACGTAGAGCACGCAATCATGCGTGAGCCTGGTTCAGCGCCGTTGCCCTGGCATTTGTCGCAGGTGTCGAGTTTCGCGATCTCAATGTCTTTTTCGACGCCAAACGCAGCCTCCTCGAGTTTGATCTGCATGTCGTAACGCAAATCGGACCCGCGCCGTCGATCTTCTGCGCGATCGCCGCCACCAAAGAATGTCTCGAAAATTCCGCCGCCGAATCCCGCGCCGCCAAAAACTTCACGGAAAATCTCGAACGGATCGTGAAAAACACCGCCGCCAAAACCCGCGCCGCCCTGCGCGAACGCCGCGTGACCGAAGCGATCGTAGGCAGCGCGCTTGTCAGGATCGATCAGGACGTCGTACGCTTCGCCTAATTCCTTGAACTTTTCTTCGGCGTGCGGGTCGTCTGGATTTTTATCTGGATGAAACTTGACTGCGAGCTTGCGATAGGCGCGCTTGACCTCTTCATCGGTCGCGTTTCGTTCAACGCCCAGCACCTCATAATAATCGCGTTTCTCAGTGGTGGCCATGTGGCTACAAGTCTATGTGACTAATGGGACTGATAGGATTGAGAGGCAAGAAGCCTCTACTATTTTCCGGCACCGCTTGAAACGACTACGCGCGCCGGTCGCAGCAAGCGATCCTTAAAGCGATAACCACGCCGGGTCTGCCGGATGACAGTTTCCTCTGGAAACCCGCTCGGCTCGTGCGCAATTGCTTCGTGCATGTTGGGGTCGAATTTTTTTCCCTCAGCTTCGATTGGCTGCAACCCATTGTCAGTCAGTAAATCGTTGAGTTGTTTTTGGACAAGAACCATACCTGAGTAAATGGGGGAGTTTGGGCCCTGCTCTTTTGCTGCAGCGAGGCCAAGCTCAAAATTGTCAATAATTCCGACCAAGCGCTCCAGTAAAGAGCTGTTGGCGTATTTGATCGCTTCTTCTTTTTCGCGCGCAGAACGTTTCTTGTAATTCTCGAAGTCGGCCTGACTTCGCAATGCGAGGTCGCGGAACCGGTCCAGATCGGCCTGCAGGCCGGCCGTCGGATCTTCTGATTCGGCTTGCGCAACATCGGCCTCGCGAGCAACAGATGAAGGAGTGGAGCTCGGCGCTGCCGATTGTTTCATTTGTTTGTTTTGTTCAGTCACAGGAATTTTTTTCATGTTTTACGAATGGCAATCAAAGTGATGTCGTCGTTTTGCGGAACCGAACCGGTAAAGTCGCGAACGTCCTCGATGATTTTCCTTACAATCGCCTGGGCTCCATCGCTCGCGCTGGCGCGCACCGATTGCATCATGCGGTCGAGGCCGAACTCGTCTCCCTCGACATTAAGCGTCTCGGTCACGCCGTCGGTATAGAGAACGAGGCAATCATCGCGTTCCAGCGGGACGACGAAGTCGACGGTAAGCCTATCGAACACGTTTCCACTGTCAATGCCCACGACCATTCCCGGAGATTTTATGGGCGTCACCGTTTGCGACTGACGCTTGTAAAGCAATGGCGCATCGTGTCCAGCGCGCGCGAGCGTGATCCCATCGCGTTGGTGGTTTAGGATCAGATAGGCCATGCTGATGAACATATCTTCCTTGATATCGGGGTAGAGCTGGCGGTTCACCTTTCGCAAGACATCCGCTGGAGAAGGGTTGCGCGCCGCCTCCGCGCGTAAAACGCTGCGGCAGATCGCCATGATGAGCGATGCCGGCACGCCTTTGCCTGACACGTCTGCGATCGCTACACCGAGCCGTTCTTCATCGACCTGGATGTAATCGAAATAATCGCCGCTCACCTGTCTGGCCGGCGCATTGATGCCGCTGATCTGAAATCCGTTAATGGCCGGCGCTTCCGACGGAAGCAAGATGCGCTGGATGTCGCGCGCGATTTCGAGATCGTGATCCAGGCGCTTCTTTTCGTTTGCCATGGAATAAATGATGGCGTTGTAGAGCGCAAACGCGGATTGCTCGGCAATCGACTTAAAAACGACAAAGTCCCCCTGTGAGAAAGGTTGACCGGTCGGGCCCTGGGCTAGCGCAAGCACGCCCAAGTCCTGATTTCCATACCGGAGGGACGCCGCCATGATCGACGCACTGCCAAAAGCGCTTCCACGCAATTTTGCCAGTTCTGGCGTCTCCGAAAACTCAGTCAAGCAAACAGACTGCCCTGTTTGCCACACACGTCCGATCAGTCCTTCGCCGGGACCAATCGTGTGCAGCCGGAGAAAGCTATCGAGCGCGATGGGAGCAGCCGCTGCTTGTTGCAGGATATTTTGAGGAACATCGACCAGCGGCGGACAGTCTTCGGAAATAAATGCTGGCGTAAGTTTCCCGCCGGTTCGATCGGTCACATAAAGCGCGCCACCGTGCGCGTCTAAGACGCGCGTAGCTCCCTCGACGATGAGCCGGTGGAGTTCCTGAGGTCGGATGGCCTCCCGAAAAGCCTCGCCAAGACCGTGCAAAAAATCGAAGACAAGCGTTTCCTCGACCTGAATTTCTTCATGAGAACGCTCCAAACGTCGAATCCGCTGTATCTGAAACCAAGCGGTAACAATCCAGCCAGCGACAGACGCGACAAGCAGTCCGAGAAGAAGAGTCGGCCACATCATGCAAGGGCCAGCTTACTTCGAAGGCGTCTCGTGATGAAGGTCTTGTCTTAAGAAATCGAGAACGTCTTTAAAGCGAAGAATATTTTCCGGCG
>JBKPOB010000145.1:0-4334 GCA_046732875.1 Verrucomicrobiota bacterium
CAACCGACAATGACCGGCTTGCCCGGGCGCGTGTCTTCCTCATCCCATCTCTCGCGATTCTCGAACTCAACGTAACGCGAGAAATTTTGACTCGTTAGGCGCGGGCTCCAAAAAAAATCGAGCATGGTGCGGGCAAAATGCTGATAGGATTCACGCACGATCTGTGCCCGGCGTTTACTTGAAATCTCATCGCCAAAGGCCACGCGCAGATTACTCAGCGCAACGCGCCTGCCCCGACGATCGAGCACGGCAGCGAGCGAGCCGAGCAAAAGGGCCAACCGATAACAAGCCTTGCGCGACAAAAGTGGAACGAATTTCGTGGCGAATTTGAGCCCCAGCCACTCCAGACGGTAGCGAATCTTCTTCGCCGTGCGCATCGTTCCAGTGTAAGCACGCTTCGCGCAGGCTGCGAACGGCCGCCCACGTAGCAATCTAAATCGAGAGAAAATAGAATTCATGAATAATGGGGCGACGCGCCGGACGCCCCTTTGTTCTGAAGCAAGGCGCGCGGATCGATGAGCAGGAGTTGCGCGATAATGCGCGCACGAATCGGAACATGAACGAACCCAAATCGGTTTGGTTCATCATAAGCTGCTTACGATGCATGCGGAGTTCGAGGTCGGATCTTCACGTTCCCCGTAGCGGCAGGCGTGCCGTCTGCGATCTCATCACTCGGCACCGGTCACGTAGCTGGCCTGCGAAGCCGGGTCACTCGCCTGCCAAGCTTCCTGCTCGTGAGTCTTCTGCAATAGCGTAACGCCCTGCGATCGTTCCGCGGTGAGGATCGCCGTTTGTTATTCCGTAAGCATCTCGCTAAAGTCGCGCATGCTGAAAACCACCCTTAGGCTGGCAGCCTTTTTCCTCGCAATTGAGAGCCTGTTCGCTCAAGCCGATGAGGAGAGCCGACGCTGGAACAAACCGGTCGCGCCATTCCGGATCGCCGGAAACCTGTATTACGTCGGCGCGATTGAAATCGCGTCATACCTGATCACCACGCCGGAAGGCCATTTCCTCCTCGACGGCGGGTTTGTCGAAACCGCGCCGCAGATCGAGCGCAACATCACTGAGCTCGGCTTCAAATTGACCGATGTAAAGTTCCTGTTGAACAGCCACGCGCATTGCGATCACGCCGGCGGATTAGCTGAGCTCAAAAAAGTCACAGGCGCGAAACTCCTGGCCAGCGAAGGCGACGCTCCACTTCTTCGTAGCGGCGGGCACGGCGATTTCCGCTTCGGCGATAGACTCGCGTTTCCACCAATCGAGCCGGATAAAATCATCCACGACGGAGAATCGATACAGCTCGACAATCAAATCATGATCGCGCGCCTGACGCCTGGCCATACCAAAGGCTGCACCGCCTGGACGACGAAGATCGGCGATGGAAACAAAGTCTACGAGGTCGTGTTCGTCGGCAGTCAGAGCGCGCTCGATTACAAGTTCGTAGGCCAGGAAAGTTACCCCGGTATCACGAGTGACTTCGAGAAATCCTTCGCACTATTGAATCGTTTGCCCTGCGACATTTTCCTGGGGTCGCACGGGAGCTTCTTCCATTTCGTGGAAAAACACGAACGCTTGCTCCGCGGCGACGCGAATGCATTCATCGATCCGGACGGTTACAAAATCTATCTGCGCAACAGCGAGCAGGAGTTTCGCAATAAGCTCGGCGAACAAAAGGCCGCACAAAAATAACTTGTGCCCGCGTCGAACTGACGCTCGCGTTGTTAGATGTTAGGTCTCCCCCGTCTGCGCTTTCTAATCATTGGATGCGCTTGTGCCAAACGTCGCGAGGATCGGCTCATCATAAGCCGGTTATGATGCATGCTGACTTCGACGTTGGGCGTTCGGCGTTTTCTGCTCTTGCTCGTCAGGCGTCACCTGTCACTCGTCACCTTCCCCGTCGGAAGAGGACCGGCCGGATGGTACGTGTTGACGAGGACACCTCTAGGCGTGCTTCGCGTCTCGACCAGAGTGAGCCCACGCGCCGGCACGCCGTTCTCGAACAGCTGTTTTCCTTCGCCGAGCACCACCGGAAATATCCAGATGCGATACTCGTCGACAAGATCGGCGGCGATCAGCGTCTGCAGCAATTCGCTGCTGCCCCAGATATGCAACGCCGGCCCGTCCGACACCTTAAGCTGGCGAACCTCCTCAACAACGTCGCCGTCAATACGCTGTGATTTCTCCCAGTCGAAACGCTCAAGGCTGCGCGTGACCACGTATTTCGTCGCCTTGTTGAACGCCTTGGCAATCGGGTTGTCGCCCTGGTTCGGCCAGTAGGCGGCGAAGATCTGGTAGGTCCGGCGCCCTAAAAGCATGTCGAACTCACCGGCGATGATCTCGCCAATGACTTGACCTGCCGCGTCGTCCACGAAAGGCATGGCCCAGCCTCCGTGGGTGAACCCGTTGCTCGGATCCTCCTCGGGTCCACCGGGCGCCTGCATGACGCCGTCGAGACTGACTTGCGTGATTGCGATGATTTTTCTCATAGGTCTTCTCCACTTTTCTCAAGCAAGGCGTTTGCGCAAATGACCGCGAGCTTCGCGAGTGTGTGCGCGCGATCACCAATCACCTGTTACTCGCTAGCCAAGCCGTCTTGTCACGCCACAGCACAGCGACGCGGAAGCCTTGGCGAAGGCTGGTCACTGCTGTACACTTCTTAATTGAAACTCCCTCGCTCCTTCCCGTGGCCCCGCGCAACTTGCTCAAAAAACGGTTGGCAGCCGCGACCATTGTACTTCTGGTATTTGCACTGGGCTTGTGGGTGGGATGGCACAAAGATGCAATATCGACTCGCCTGCCGCGCTGGCACAGCGAGTTGACCCGGACTATCCCCTCTCCGTCGCCATCACCTGGTCCTTTGACGCCAAGCGGGTCCTCGCTGGTAGCAACGGCCCAGACTCCTGCTGCATCCTGGCCGCCGCTGCTAGATCAAACTCCTGCATCCTTACCGTCGCTGGTAGATCAAACTCCTGCATCCCCGCCGTCGCTGGTAGATCAGTTAATGCGAGAAGGCATCGAGCTGCGCGATATCAGGGGCGACACGACAAATGCGATCGAGCGCTTGCAGGAAGCGTTGGACAGCGAACCGAATAACGCAGCCGTACTTTCCGAATTAGCGAAGACTTACGATCTCATGCAGCTTTACGACCGGGCGAATCAAATATGGCGCAAACTTCAGGAAATGGGCCCCTCGGCTGGTGCGGCATATGACCTAGCCGATCGACGGCTGAAGCTTGGGGCGCCGACTCCAGCTGCAGCGCCGATGCCGACGGCTCCGGATTCTTCATCGCATGAGGTAAGCTCTTCGCCGTATGGAACAGATGCTGATTTTGCAAAGTACGCCACAAAGTCGCGCGAATATGAGATCGACCAAGTCTCGCCACTGCCCACTTCCACTGCATCGGAAGTATCTCCGCCTGCAACTCGCGCGAGTCCAGCAGAGCCGGGGCCTTCCGCTGAGACTGCCGTCGCTCAGGCGGGTGGACGTCTTATTGTTTTGAGGGCCCCGAACTTTGGATGGAATTTGGCTCTCAATCTTAAGATCGATGGGAGAACGGCCGCCAACATTGTGCAGGGACGCAGCTACGATGACTTCCTGCCGCCGGGGCGTCATATGGTGACCGTATCGGCCCTGCCAAACTATCGCCCGACGTCGACGGTGCTGAACGTGCAGCACGGACAAACGTACATATTCACGGCAACACGACAGAACACGGATAGTGTTGTTCTTGTTCCATCAGCCCTGCCCCCAGGGCAGCCGCACTAGGTTGAATAGCAATCACCCGCTGGCCCCTAACTGTTGTCTGCAAGAAACTTTTGAACGCCCAATGACCAAGACGCAGCGCTTCACACTCGCGGCCACGAGCCTCGGTCTCTTTATGATCTATCTGGACGCGTTAATCGTGAACGTCGCGCTACCCGCCATCCAGTCGGACTTCAAGGTAGGCGAGGCAGGTCTGCAGTGGGTCGTCACGGCGTACAGCCTTGGAATGGCAATCGCAATCATGTCATCCGGGACCGCAGCGGATATCTATGGTCGCCGCAAGCTCTATCTTTCCGGCATCGCTCTCTTTACAGCGGCCTCCGCAGCGTGCGGCATGGCGTCCTCGGTCGAAGCGCTCAACCTCGCGCGCGCGGTCCAGGGAGTTGCAGCGGCGACCGTCAACGTAACGTCGCTCGCGCTCGTCAGTGCCACATTTCCCGATCCGAAGTTGAAAAGCTGGGCCATCGGCATCTGGACCGCGATCGCGAGCACCGCCATCGCAATCGGGCCGACGCTAGGCGGCTTCATGGTGCAGGGGACCGGCTGGCGCTCGATCTTCATGGTCAACATT
>JBKPOB010000146.1:0-11765 GCA_046732875.1 Verrucomicrobiota bacterium
CTCCGAGCCGTGGTGGAGTGAAATCGACGCGGAGTTGCTCGCCGAGTACGGCGTGCCATATCGCGGCGAATATCACCAGAACGTGGTCGGGGTGAGCTACCGCCTCGCAGTTGAGTTTTACAAGAAGGCATTTGGCCTATCTGTGCCTACTAAGGAAATGATGCGGCGTCGCGGCGAGATCGCGACGGAGTTCTTTGCCAATCGGGTCGGCCTGTTTCCTCACGTCAAAGAAGTGTTGAAGGAACTGTCGCAGATGAAACTACACCTCGCCGTCGCCACAAGTTCAGTTAGTGGGTCAGCGCGACCATTCTTGGATCGCCATCAACTTACAAGATTCTTCGAGGTGATTGTTACTGGCGAAGAAGTTGAACACGGCAAACCCGCGCCCGACATTTATCTCTGCGCGGCGAACCAACTTGGAATCCCTGCAGGCGCATGCCTTGTAGTTGAGGATGCGCTTCCCGGCGTCGCTGCGGCCAAGGCAGCAAAGATGCGCGTCGCCGCAATTCCGGACACACGCTTTGTCGATACCTGCGAGTACGAAAAAGAAGCCGACTATGTCCTCGGTAGTTTGAAAGAATTGCCAGCGTTGGTTCGCAAAGAGCTGTAGCCGCGGGCGCTGACCGCGGCTGCAAAAACTCGTAATTAAGTTCCGCCGCAAACGGCGTAGCCTTGAGCGCGCAGGTCATCGGCCAGGTCTTTTTCCATTTGCACTGCATGTTCGTACGGCATCGGGTTCAGATGCTCGAACAGCTCCGGCAACAATCGAACACCATATTTCCTGACCAGTCGGGCCGACTTGTACCCGTTCTTATGATTTTCAAATCGATGATCCACCGGCAATCCGGTGAGGCCGACATACACCGCTGGTTTCGATAGATCTCGCTCCGGATTGCGCCGCAAGATCGACAAATCCTTCAGCGCCGCTTTGGAGAGTAGAATGACGTAAACGTTATGATGGAATTCGGGTTCGACTGACCGAAGCCGTTTGCGTTTACGACGACGCACGTGACGCTGTAACTCGGAGAACAATCATCGGCAACTGCTAACCGAATAGCGTTTGATCCCATCCATGGGTTGTCATGCCGTAGCTTGGACGAAGGCGGATGACTGCGGCCTTTATCTTCCAAAGATCGCTCGCTGTCGTGAGCGGGCGAAGAATTTCGGCCGCGATGACTCCGAGACGTGCACATTAGCGGCGGCTTTCTTTAGAGCCGATTTCGATTAGCCGCTTGGTGAGGAAAACGAGGCCGGCCATCTGCACCCATTCGGAGACGATGTTGCCGACTACCTGACCCCATTTGCTCTCAGCATTCATCGACGCATACAGGAACGCCCAGCCAATTCCGGTGATCGCGATGAATATCAGAAGCGAATGCCGATGCAGAAAATCGAGCCAGGCGGACCGCTCTTTTCCTTTGACCGGCCGGCTCTCGGCCGATCCGACCTCATACAAAAATTTCGTTCCCAGAATGATGACGACCGAGCCGCTCCAATCAGCAATGGCATTGCCAAAAAATGCGCCCAGATGAGTCGTTGGATCGAGCATTCGATACCCCACGATCCAAACGATGAGGAGCCCGACGGCAACCATGCTCAGCGAATGGCGGTAAAGAAACGAGTGCCGATGTCTGGACATACGGAGGTATTAGCCTTCTGCTGCTTCCCGCTTGTCAATCACCATCCGGCGGGCATCGAAATTTGCTAGAGCCACATTTGGGCCGACTGCTAAATAGATCGACAATTCGAACCGGAAAATGAAGGCGAGAAACAGGAAAGTTCAGCTGATTCTCAACGGCAAAGTGGCAGACAATGACGCACTCCGCGCTGCGATTGTTAGGCAAAGAAAAGCGGGGCATCGCATCGAAGTGCGAGTGACTCGGAAAAAGGGAGACACGAGACGGTTTGCGGCGGAAGCAGGCGAAGCGGATTTGCTGATTGCCGCCGGTGGGGACGGTACGTTGAACGAAATCGTTCACGCTTTGATGAATCTCTCCGAGGCCGCGAGGCCTGTTTTGGGAGTGGTCCCACTGGGGACCGCGAATGATTTCGCTACCGGGTGCGGCATTCCGCATGACCCAGAAGAGGCGCTGGCGCTCTGTATCAACGGCCAGGCGTTACCAATCGACATCGGTAAGGCCAATGAGTACTGGTTCCTAAATGTAGCCAGCGTTGGCTTTGGCGCTGAGGTGACAGCGACCACTCCGCCCGAGCTCAAACGCCTGCTTGGTCATGTGGCGTACACCGTGATGGGTGCAATTCTGGCCGTGAACGTTCATCATTACCGCGGAAGGCTCACCTTGCCGGATCGCGAAATCACCGGCAGCGGTCCGATAGCGATCGTCGGTAATGGGCGCCAGACGGGTGGTGGCGTTCAGGTCGCTCCGCGCGCACGCATCGATGACGGGTTGCTCGATGTGCTTGTCGTTCGTCAGATTCCTGCGACTTCGCTACTCACCGCCGCGCGGGAGTTACAAGAGCTTTCACCAGATGGCGAGTATATCTCCTATTGGCAGACTCCTTGGGCGGAGGTCTATCCAGAAGAAATGATTCCAGTCAACCTCGATGGCGAGCCGGTGCATTTTTCCAGCGTTCGATACGAAGCGGTACCGAGAGCAATTCGGCTGATTCTTCCGCCGAACTGTCCCTTACTATCGGCATAGATTTAGTGACGATCGCCGCGGCGAAGGCACTTGTAGCCGCTGGCGCTGGCTGCGGCTTTTACTTACGCACCGCATCATCTACCCGCGCGGCTTCCGCTCGCGCGTGGTCTCCGTCTTCTTTTTATTTTCCTTAGCGAGCACGAGGCGCTCACTCTTTTTCCGGCGTCTTGCGCGTTTCCTGACGTTGTCCCTGCCTCGGTTGTGCCCCATAACTCTCAACTTTTGACCGCTTGTTGCGATGTAGCAACCGGACGAAACCGGGGCCTGCGTCTCCGTCCGCCTGAGGCGGACTGAGTTCGATTCGGCATCGGCGCCTGCGCATCCTGAACTTTTTTGATCTCAAATGTCCGAAAGAGCGGGGCAAGATCGATCACGTGGTTCGCGGCTGATCTCAATGTGTTCCCGAGATTCGCCGCGACTGACGCGACCTCCACACGGATCCCGTGTCGGCGCAGCTTGATGGCGAGATAAGCGAAATCGGCGTCGCCGGTTACGAGGATCACAACATCGGGCCGCATCTCGATGGAGAGCTCGAGCGCGTCGATCGCCATCATCACATCCACGTTCGCCTTGTAATGACCTTCTTCAGCTGGCGCACCATCCTTGGTCACGACCATGAATCCGTTGGAGCGCAGCCAATGGACGAACTTGTTTTTCCTGTCCCGCTCGTCCTGCCAGGCGGGAATGGCCGGCGGCAATCCGGCATAGACCACCATCTCGATCAGATCGCGTCCTGTGCCTAGCCCAGCCAGAAAATCGCGGAGCTTTAACCAATCGAGCCCGCGTCCCGCGGTCCGCACAGAACTGCCGACATTCGATTCATCCACCAGCACCAACACCCGGGAACGAGTGTGAACATCTGAATCTTTCTTTCGCATTTCTCCAATATGGCCGGGTCTACGACGCCGATTGTCGATCCTGCGCTGATGCGATCGTATCGCGGCCCAAACCAGGACTTGTTAGGCTGCCTTTTTCTTCGCCTTCTTCTCTACAGTGATTCCCGGAAACTTCACTACATGCGTCTCTGCATTTTCCTCGTTCTCAGCGGCGGTCGATTCAAAGGCCAATTTTCCTGCGGCGATCTCGGAGAGCGCAATATCGTCGTGACCGAGTCCGGGAATAAATTCCATCATCGGACGATGACCCAGACAAAGCTGTCGAACGCGTCGTGACACCATGTTCACCAGGATTTGCTGATTAGGAACAACTTCAGACGCAGCTTGGATAAGATGTGCTTTCATAATTTAGGTAATGCGAGAATCACGCTGACGGGGACTAAATTCCGAACCGGAGTAGAAACTGATCGCGTTTCGGAAGATTGCAGCCGGGAAACTTGCCGACACCATCGTCCATAATCTCCAGAACACAATTGGCTATTGTCGACGCCCTGTCAGTTGGCAATTGTGAATGGCTCCTTTATCGCGGACCACTGCGATCGAGAGTAGTGGCGTCGTCATTAGCTTCGCCTGTTGCGTTATTTCGAAGTTGTCTTTTCTTGCCGAGGCGCCGCGACGTGGCCGGCCAGCCGCGACGGTAGAGATCGAGCTGAGGCGGGAGCGAGCGAGATGCAATTTGCCACGATTGAGCGTGGGTACCGTTTCATCTTATGGAAATTACCTCTCGACTATGCTGCTTCGTCCCTTTAGGATTTGGAATGGCACAAAGGAAAGAAACACCAACACCGCCGCCTGAGCCTCCTCCGCAAGGAACTACTGGCCACTAGCTAGTCGCGATCTCCAGCATAGTCCTGCGAGAGATCCTTTTGATCGCAACCTTGGTTTGGCTATCCATCGGTCGCCAGGGGCAAAGCAGACTCTGCCAGGATACGATTGAAGCGGGGATCGTTCCGAAGGTCATCCCACATGGGATTCAGTTTCAAATCGCCGTAGTTCAGACCAAACGGTAGCTTCACCAGTTTGCCTAACTTGTCGAAAGCTCCGTCGCGGTCTCCCGTCACAGCCAGCACTTGCGCGAGTCGATTCTCGCACATGGGACCGCCCAGTGCATCCACGCTCGGCGGCAGTATCTCGGTGGCGTGACGCGCGCGCCGGAGTGCCTCTTCCTTTCGCCCCAGAGCCGCCTCGGCGAATGCCAGCTCTCCAAGGGCTTCGGGGTTGTCCGGCCGCTGGAGAAGCGACGCCAGTGCTATTCGCTTTGCTTCCGCATTCGCTTGATGTGCTTCTTCCAGATTGTCCTCAGCATGAGCGACCATTGCGACGATGAGCCAGAAACTAGGCGTTCTCTTTACCTCGTCGTTCGCCTTCGCGGCAAGGGCTTTGATCCCACTGTAATCTCTCTCCATTAAGTAGAGCCAGAGTCGAGCAGCCTGGTAATCCATGTCGTCTTTATTGTGAATTGAGTCGAGGGCGGCGCGTGCTCCGTTTACATTGCCCATCCCGAGTGCCGCTTCGTTCTTCACCACCAAAAGTCTCGTCGGCTTTGCTCCGCGCAAGCGGGCAATGGCTGCGTTCGCCACGCGCTCGGAATCGCCGAATCGTCTCAACCCCGAATACGTCTGCACGAGACTAGTAGCGAGCGACGCATTCTGCGGATCAAGCTCAACCGCTTTTTCGCCATCGCGAATCGATGCCGCGAATTGCCCCAAACGGCGTTCGACCAATGAAGCCAGGGTAAAGAACTCAACTTCGTGAGGCGCAGAAGAAGGAATTCTCGATAATTCTTGCTCCGTCCGCCGGTAGTCGCTCAACCCATGATAATAGTATCGAGCAAGAGCAAGGCGCGCTTCTTCGCTATTTGGCTCGAGCCGCAGCGCTGTCTCCGCTGCATCTTTTGCGGCAGCGAGATACTGCGGCGAATGATCCTCTCCGAAACGATACCGCAAGACGTAAACCTCATTGAGCAGGCAATAGGCGAGAGTGAACGTTGGGTCGCGAGCGATCGCTTGGTTGAGAAGATTGACCGCTACGTTCCAATTATTGCGCGACATAGGTCCACCGTCACCGCGGAACGCGGCGCGGGCGCGGAGATAAAGATCATAAGCTTGCAAATCCTGCGTAGGTTGCCTCCAAATCTCAGCCTTTTCGCCGGTGGAGAGGGTTGCTTTGAGTTGGGCTGCGATCGTCTGCGCGAGCTCACTCTGGAGCGCGAAGATGTCCTCCAATTTGCGATCGTATTGCTCCGCCCAAATCTGACTGTCCGTCTGGGTATCGACGAGCTGGGCGTTAATCCGCACGCGATCGCCCGAAATCAGCACGCTCCCCTCCAGCACGTTTGCGACGCCCAGGTCGCGCCCGATTTGTTTCATGTTTCTTTTCTTGCCCCGGTACGGTGCGACACCGCTGCGGCTGATGACCTTCAGATCTCCCACTTTGCCGAGATCGGTTAGAATATTGTCCTGAACACCATCGGCAAAATATGATGGAGAGTTATTGTCACCCAGGCTTTCGAAGGGCAGGACTGCAATACTTTTCCGGATATCCGAGGCTGGTGCACTGACTCCCTGTGCCCGCATGCTCGCTGCCTCACGCGCATTTTGTTGAGACCGAGCCCAAAATGCGAACAGAACTCCGGCCAGCACAATCACGGCAGCCGTGCTCGCCACGAGACGTGATCCATTTCGCTTAACCAGACATTTCGCGCGATAACCAAGAGTAGGATGGCGCGCGGTAACCGGCTTTCGCGCGAGATGGCGGCGAATATCGTCCGCGAGATCTGCTACTGTGGAATAACGCATCTCAGGTTCCTTGCGCATCGCGAACAGGACGATCGCGTCGAGATCACCGCGCAACAGCCGTGCGGTTTGCGCGTCAGAAGCAACCGCACTGGGCGGTGGCGGAACTTGCTCGCCTACCACCAAGGCCAGTTCCTCACGCGTCGGACGGGCAGTGGAAAACCGGTGCGGCTTTTGGTCGGTCAACATTTCATAGAGCAGCGCGCCTAACGAGTAAATATCAGTCGCGACTGTTATCGGATCTCCTTTCGCCTGTTCGGGCGAAGCGCAGATAGGTGTCAGATGCTGCTGTGCCTCGGCAGTCGATTGCGCCGCGTCTTCGTCTTTCGCCAAGAGCTTGGCGATACCGAAATCGAGCAGCTTCGGTTCCCCTTCTGCATTCGCCAGAATGTTGCTCGGCTTGATGTCGCGATGAACAACCAGATTCCGATGCGCAAATTCCACCGCGGCGCAGATCTTCAAAAACAACTCAAGCCGTTGACGTGTCGACAACTTTTGCGCGACTGCAAACCGGGTGACCGGTGCGCCGACGATGTAGTCCATGATGAAGTAGGGCAGACCATCCTCGGTCGTGCCTGCATCGAGCAGCCGCGCGATATTTGGATGATCGAGTCTGGCCAGGATCTGGCGTTCCGCTCGGAAACGGCGCAGGATCTCAGCCGTGTCGGCGCCTCGATTCAGTATCTTGATCGCGACTTGTTTCTCAAATTGACCGTCAGCGCGCTCCGCCAGAAATACTGTGCCCATCCCGCCGCGGCCAATTTCACGGACGATGACATACGCGCCGACGCGCTCTCCGCCGCGCGGCGGCCCCTCCTGCCAGAAAATGGAGGCTGCTTTCTGGGCGCAATCTTCGAAGCTGTCAGTACGCTCCACAAGAAGCACCTCCGCTTCCGCCAGGAGCGATTCGGCTTCTTCGAGCAAATCCGTATCTTGACCACAGCGTCTCCCCACCAAGGCAATCCGGGCCGCTGACGAGTTTTGTTCCAACGCTTCGCCCAGGATGGTTTTCAAGCGATCCCAGTGTTGCGGATCGATGTTGCCTTGCCGGAATCGGGTAGTTTTTGTCGCCACAGAGAATTTGAATCCCTAGTTCGCAGATAGTTCTCGCCGAAGCCAAATTTTCGCGAGGGTCCAGTCCCGCTTCACCGTGGCCGGCGAAATTTCCAGTAATTCGGCTGTTTCCTCGACCGTTAGCCCGGCGAAAAACCGCAGTTCGACGATGCGCGCCTGTCGCTCGTCCAGAGCTTCCAGCGCCTGCAACGCCTGGTCGAGCGCAGTTACATCAATTTTGCGACTATCGTAAAATTCGAGAGTAAGTCTCAGAGGATCCGAGCCGCCGCGTTTCAAACGGTGTCGCGCGACCGCGTAGTTAGTCAGCGTCTGTCGCATTACCCGCGCGAAGATTCCGATAAAGTGACTACGATTTTGCCAGACAAGATTTTCCTCGCCAATCAGACGAAGGAAAGCTTCATGCACGAGCGCAGTCCGCTGAAGAGTGTGAGCGGTCCGTTCGCCCCGCAGAAACGTCTCGGCCAGACGACGCAAGTCTTCATAAACGTCCGGCATCATCTCGCTAATCGCGACGGCCTCGTTGCGCTCGGCATGATTCGCCTCACGCTGCACAAGAGGTGGAGTCAATGGCTCCGCGGGAGACAGCACGGCCCTCTCGGTGCGAACCCTTGCCATAACGGCAAAGCCTAACGCATCTCGTGCCGACGCGTCCAGCCAGACCTCATCGCTTTCCCCCTCGATGTGTTGTTGCAGCTCTACATCGCTTCGCAACACAACCGGGTTGATACTAGAATTCTTGCTGTATGGGCAGGACCGCCCATTCAAGATGGGCGGTCCTACACTTGCGCCGGGCTCAGTGCCGGCCGCGATCTTTCGTTGTCGATGATTCAGGAAGACTATGGCGTAGCAGCATCGATCGGAGTTACTGTCCGTTAAACTTGGGCGAGGCCAACGCCCCATGCGCTTCTCGCACGAAGCCGTGAACCACATTATTGGGGTCCAGGTAAAATCCGGTCACCGACCCGTTCGGAGCAATGCTGTAGACGTTCGGACCCTGGCCCGGGCCCGTGCCCGCACCTGGAACGTCGAATTCAACAAGTGCGCCGTGCTTATCGCGCACGAAACCGTGATTCACATTTGCATCGTCAGTATACCATCCCGTGATTGCTCCCTTCGTATTGATTCCAAAAGGAAAGGTACCCTGCAACGGGCCCGTGCCTGCATCTGGCGCATCGAACGTGGTGAAGACGCCAGTCCTGTCCATCACGAAACCGTGACTCAGATTGTCCGCGTCAATGTAATTCCCCATGATAGTACCGTTCGGCGTAAGACCCCCGCCAAAAGTACCTTGGCCGGGACCCGTGCCCGCGCCCGGAACATCGTACGTGGTGATGACGCCCTTCTTATCCCGAAGGAATCCGTGGTTCGCATTGGTGGCGTCAACGTAGAATCCTGTGATGTCCCCGTCGTTACTGATTGCGAAGGGAAACGTACCCTGGCCGGCTCCCGTGCCCGCACCCGGCACATCGAAGGTGGTAAAGCCGCCATTCCTATCCCGTAGGAAACCGTGACTCACGAAGGCGGAGTCAACGTACCATCCCGTGATCGCGCCGTTCGGGTTCATGATCAGGGGACTGAAAGGAAAGGTGCCCTGACCGGCTGCCGTGCCCGCGCCAGGCGCATCGAACACGGTAATCGCGCCTTGATTGGAGCGAACGTAACCGTGGAACACATTAGCCGCGTCATTGAAGAATCCGGTAATGGCCCCGCTAGGGTTTATGGTGTAGGCCCGCGTTCCCTGGCCGGCCGCTGTGCCCGCACCCGGCGCGTCGAAGATGGTGAAACTGCCGTCCTGGGACCGGACGAAACCGTGCCGCACATCGTTGGCGTCACGGCTGAATCCTATGATTGTCCCAGACGGATTGATGTTGGTGGCATAGGTGCCCTGAAGAGCGCCCGTGCCCGCACCCGGCGCGTCAAACGTGGTAATGGTTTGCGCAACCAGTGGGGTGGATATCGCCAGGGCGACCAGGATGGTTGCCGCCGGCACAAGCTGGAATTTCGTTTTTCTAAAATAGAATGGTTTCATACCCCTTAACGCAATAACGAGCCGGAAAACGGCTCATTCTTCTGCGAATGGAGCT
The DNA here is from genome assembly GCA_046732875.1 of Verrucomicrobiota bacterium. Lineage (GTDB taxonomy): Bacteria > Verrucomicrobiota > Verrucomicrobiia > Chthoniobacterales > UBA10450 > Udaeobacter. The sequence continues at coordinate 9,513 of JBKPOB010000146.1, forward strand.
GAGGGATCAGCGACATAGAAGGTAAAGCGACGAGGGTAGGAGCCAGTGAGCGTGGGCAGCGAGCGAGTTTCAATGGAGTGCGCGGGATGCCCGACATACAACACGTCGCGATCGGGAATGGAGCTTTCGGGGAAAGCGACTTAGAAGGCAAAGCCGCGATGGGTAGCGGCGAGTGAGGTGGGAAGCGAACGAGGTTCAATCGGGCGGGTAGACGGCGACGCAGCTAGGTAGCTGGCGCCAGCACGGGGGAGTGTGAGGGACCAGGTAAAACTGCGAGGAAAGCAGCGAATCAGAGTGGGCAGCGAACGAGTTTCAAAGCGATTAGCTTCGCAATGCCCGGGATCGGGACGCTGTAGCGGCGGTGCTTGCTCAGTTTACCCAAACCCTGCTCGCTGCGGCGAGTGGCGGGCAAAGAAGTCCGAAGCTGTCGTTCACTGCTGTGGATGAGTTTTCTTGAACCCGTCTCTGTACCCCTTTTCGAAAGCCTGCTTTCGAGCCTCCAGCCCGCCTGGTGGCGGAGGATTTTGGAGCTGATCGCCGGGCGCCTGGTACTCGAAATATTTCTGGGCCATCATATTTAACTCAACGTCGGTCGGCATCTTTGCGTGGCGCGGCGCTTGTTCTCCCGCCTTCTCTCCGATTTCATAAGCAGCCCGTTCCTCTGCAGTTCTGCCGTGAGCCCCACGATGAGTAAAGAACACCGCGACGCTACAGACCACGAGCGCCGCTAATCCAATTAACACAAAAGTACGCACCGGCTTGAATTGTCTGGCCATGGTTCGTGGCTAGACAATCATACGCGGTGCTTGCCAGCAACTTGTATGTCTTGGCTCCACCTGTAGTCATAGCCTTCCAGCATAATGCGGTGTTTACCGGATTCGTTAGGCCGACTCTGACGTTAAACCCGGTGATCGGTGGTTCAACCCCTTCAATCAACAAACGCAGGCTAGGAAATGAGGAGCATCTAACGCTTGGCAGGAGTTTCGAGTAATGAGTCTAGGTTGTATTGCCGCAATAGCGCCGCAAATCTGCTATCTGAGCGAAGCGGATCCAACAGGGGGTCATATCTGATCTCTCGCGAATCACTTCCGTTTGACCGCGTCTCAGCGCCTCTTTGTAATGCCTTAGCGAACCACTCGAACGCCGCGTCCTTGTCATCGCGAATAGTGTAGAGGGCAACGAGGTGGTAGGGCTCAATTTTGCCTTCTCCGGCCAGCTTCAGAATTTCCGGCATCATCGAATCCGCCTCCGACTCGCGTCCCGCAGAAACCAGAACGGCTGCGATCGAGGCTAGAACGTTTCCGTTCTCGGCGGGATTCAGTTCACGTACTTTCTGATAACGTTCGATCGCTTCTTGATACATGCCATTCAAAAAGTAAGCGAATGCTAGCCAGTTCTGTACTGTGGCCTGGTTTGGAGCTAATTCTGCAGCCTTATAACAATACCCCAGCCCCTCATAATACTGCCGTGCAAAAAGAAGACTGCTTCCCAGACCTGTGTTGTTGACGTGCGAGAGCGGGTCGAGCTCTTGGGCACGCCTCATCTCTCGCAGAGAATCATCCAAAGGTCCAAACCCCGCCAACGCCCAGGCGTAGCGGTGGTGAGCGATAGCCAGGTTGGGGTTTAAGGTGATAGCTCGGCGAAGTGAATCCATCCCTGCTTGATCATACGACTCTGCAAATTGATCATCTTTCATGTAGAGTTGAACCATCGCGATAGCGACGTGGGCTTCGGCAATCGACTCGTCGAGTAGTAGAGCGCGCTCGGCGGCTGCCTTGGCCTTTTGAATCACATCCGGTCGAGAGTCGTAACGGTAATTCAGTTGCAAGTAGTAACAATCCGAAATCAGGGCATATGCGAGAGCAAAATTCGGATCCTTCTCGACAGCTCGGCCAAAATGGTCGATCGCTTTTGCGAGATCGTCTCTCGATCGCTTATTCCAAAAGTAAAGGCCCATCAGATATTCGTCATAAGCGCTGGCATTTGTCGTGTAACGTTTTGCCAGCTGCTTCTGTTCATCACTAGTAAGGTTAAGCGCGAGCGATCTGGCGACATTGTCGGAAATTGCGTCTTGAACACCAAAGATGTCGGTGAAGGTCTGGTCGAATTTCTCGGACCAGACAGTGCGGCCGCTCGCGACGTGCACAAGTTGCACAGTAGCGCGAACCCGGTCACCGGATCGCTGGATAGTTCCGCTCAAAATTGCATCCACTCCCAGCGTGCGGCCCGCAGCAAATGGATCATTCGCGGGGC
>JBKPOB010000147.1:0-4240 GCA_046732875.1 Verrucomicrobiota bacterium
GTTGCGCACCTCCGGAAATGTTGTGGCTGAAAAATCCGGTGCCTTACAAGATCGGTCTCGAACGATCATTGTACGAGCTAAGGTCCAGCTTGATCTCGCGTGCCAAGGAACAAGCACAATGAACTACGCGTGCGAACATTCGCCTCTCCCCTTGTGCGAAGGGGAGAGGATTAAGGTGAGGGGTTCTTCGCCGTCCCGCATTAGCAACCTAAACCCTCACCCATGCCAAGGGAGAGGCGGATAACATCACTGGAAGTTGCGCTGAGATGGCATGAACGCGCTAATCCTTGTCGATCTTCAGAATGATTTTCTGCCGGGCGGCGCGTTGGCGGTGCCGCATGGTGATGAAGTCATTCCTATTGCCAATGAATTGCAGCGACGCTTCGATCTCGTCGTCGCGACCAAAGATTGGCATCAGTCCGATCACGGCAGCTTCGCTGCCAACCACAAGGGAAAGAAGCCGGGTGACCGCATCATTCTCGACGGAATCGAACAAATCCTATGGCCGGTCCATTGTGTTCAAAACACATACGGTGCCGAGTTCGCTCCTTTATTCGACACCAGCCGCATCGCCCATGTTTTCCACAAGGGCACCGAGCGGAACATTGATAGTTACAGTACGTTTTTCGACAACGCCCATCGACGACACACCGGTCTTGCTCACTATTTGGAGAAGCGCTCGATCAAAGAGATCTACCTTATGGGTCTGGCGTTAGACTACTGCGTCAAATACAGTGCGCTCGACGCCCGCCACCTCGGCTTGAATACGAATGTCATCGTCGACGGTTGCCGCGGAATTGAACTTGAACCGGGCGACATCGGTCGCGCGCTTGACGAGATGAAACGCGTTGGCGCAGTTCTACTGCAAAGCAGCCATCTCCGAGACAAATTATAATACGGCAACTTATCCCCGACTAGCAGCCGGTCTTTCTGTTCGTGTGTAAAAAGGTTTGGCGCGGATGGAACGCGCCAAACCCTGTATCTTTCCGTTTAGCGTTTAGGTTGTCTTTCAACTTCAAGCCGGTTTGTGTTTATTCAAACCGCGTTCCAGTCCTCCTGGCGCAGACGGTGACGACTAGATTGCCGTCGGCATCGAAGATCTGGATTGTGGCACTACCCTCGAAGCTGTTGGCGCTGGTGAGATGTAACGTCTCGGTAATCTCAGCTCTGCCGTCAAAAATGCCTTCCGCCGTATAGCCGTAAGACACAGTTCTTACCGAGTAATTGTGACTGCCTGGCTCGCGCTGCCAAACACCGTATTCAGTCCCCTGACCGGGATCGCCACCAGGTGGGACCCCATAGCCGGTGTAAGTGCCGCCGTGGTTGAAGGTCTCGATAGCCGGAAATGACAATATATCCTGACCAGTTATACAGTTGACCGCGGTTCTGGTAACGCGCCACGTTCCCTGAAGGTTGTGGGCGGTCGGTGACGCTAACGTTTGTGTGTCCTGGCTCCAGACTGGCGATGTGGTCGCTGTCAAGGCAAGAACGATAACTGCTATTTGCTTTTTAAGGTTCATCTTTTCTCCTATGATTGATTCAATTTTTCTTTTTTGTTGTTTTGGCCTTGTTTGGCTCCTCATCGTGAGGAGTTATTTCTGGCCGTTCACCGAAGTACAGAACGGAAATCAGCGCGGGGTTATGCAGAAAGTTGGCTTCGCCGCGTTGAATCGTTGAAGCGGAGAGACCACGGATTGCCCGGATATCACGGATAAGGGCAAGCCAGAAACGCAGAAGAGAACAAACAGAAGATTCTAAACAGAAGATAACTCCGAAAGCTTTCGCGAGCAGGCGGAACGAAACAAAGATTATGTTCTCCCCAAGGTGAAGCGCTTCGTTATCTTGGTTGCTTTTTGTTAAAACCCATTCTAGGCGCTGGCGCCGTATCCCTTCCGTGTCATCAGTGCGATCCGTGGTTATTTCTTATTCGGCGCTAATGAGGCGACGATTTTCTCAAAGCGCGGATCGCCGCGCAGCGCATCCCACCATGGCATCAGTTTTAATTCGCCATAGCTGACGGCGCTCGGATACATCGGATACCGAATGGCCCTGGCAAGCTGTTCGCAAGCGAGCTCCTTTTCACCGACCCACGCAGCAATCATTGCCAAATGTTCGATCATGTGGAGACCATTGACTGAGTCCCGTTCCACGGGAAGAAGCTCGACCGCGCGGCGCCCTTCGCGCAAGGCGTCCTCTTTCCGCCCGAGAGCGGCATCGATTACACCGAGCACGCACCAAGCTGGGCCGTAATCTGGTTGAGCCTGTACGGTTTTTTCCTGTTCCGCGTGCGCAAGAGCAAAAGCTAATTGCGCCTTTTGCTCGTCGTTTGCCATTCGGGCGATAACGCCTTCCACGAAAGGACGTGGGAAATGAACGGCATCGACGCCTAACCGGCCTTCATCGGACGCTAGCAAGGCCTCTCTTGCGGCAGCGACGTCGCGTTCGGCCAGCGCGCAATCCAGCCACCAAGGGGCCATCTGCGGCATCGCAGCAGGATTTGTCGCCCGGACGTAATCGATCAATTGGCGCAACGGCCCGGTATCAGCTTTCCAATTCACTTCTACGAATGCGCGCTCTCCTTTTACAGCGAGATTGTTTGGCTCGACAGCCAATATGCGATCGAAGTTCGACTTTTGTTCAGCATAACGGCGGAGGCTTCCGTAACTATCTCCGATGTTGTCGAGGGTGCTAAGGTTGCGCGGGTCGAGTTCAAGTGCCCGCTCGAGGTTTCGAGTAGATTCTTCCCAGCGCCCCTGACGCCTTTGGATGAAACCCGTTAGTAGAAACGTCCGCGGATCGTTGGGCAGGGTCTGACGAGCAACTTCCAGTTCAGCCAGAGCGCCATCGTAATCGAGGTATCCATTATAAAGATGAAACGCTCGCGCCCAGTGTGCTTCGCCGGCGTTTGGACGGATGCGGAATGCGTTCTGAATGGCTGCTTCTGCTGAGGCCAACCGCGCAGGAGTATGGTCGAAGCCATAGAAATAAAGCTGGTCATGACGGATGGCGAGCTGGCAATACGCTTCGAAAAACGATGGATCGCGCGCCACGGCCCCGTTCAGCAGATCGATTGCCTGGAGCCCCGAATCGACGGAGGGGGAGCGCCTTGTTGGTGTTAAACTAACGGCGCGCGAATAGAGCTCGAAGGCGACGAGATCGCCGGTGGGCTTGCGTTCAATCGCCAGTTTCTCCGCAGGCGAGATTTTAGCGTGGAGTTGGCCGGCAATTTTCTGCGCGATCTCGCTCTGAATTGCGAACAGATCATTCAAATCTCGGTCGTATTGCTCTACCCACACATGAGTGTCGCTGCGCGTGTCGATCAACTGCGCATTCATGTGCAAACGTGTCCCGATCCTGCGAATGCTGCCCTCCAGAACGTGAGATACGTGCAGATCATTACCGATCTGTCGCACATTTCGTTTGTCGCGATATTCCATCACGCTGGTCCGGCTAATCACCTTCAGATCGGCGATCCTCCCCAGCTTGGTCAGAATGTCGTCCTGGACGCCGTCCACGAACGCGGCAGCGTCTTCTCTTTGCTCGCTCAGATTTTCAAACGGCAGAACGGCGATCCCGGTTGCTACCGAACGGTGGATAAATTCACTTTTCCAGACGATCCAGCCAGCGGCCGCTGCCAGCGCGATCAGAGACGCTGCCAGTAGCGCGCTGGCTGGATTGCGCCGTATCCATTTCTGCCCGCGAATGAAAATGCCAGTGCGCCGCGCCTGAATGGGTTCGTGTTTTAGCCATCGATCCAAATCTTCAGCCACCGCGAGAGCTGAAGAGTATCGGCGCTTTGGATCTTTCTCGAGGCATTTGAGGCAAATTGTGCTGAGATCGCGATCGATTTTTGGATTTAAGAGGCGCGGTTGCCGCGGCTCGGTGTCCAAGAGTAGCTTGATCGTCTCGTAGGTTGTCCCACCGGCAAAAGGCGGCTGACCTGTTAGCAATTGGTAGAGAACTGCGCCAAGTCCGTAGACATCTGTGTCGCTGCTGATAGCCGCGTTGTTTCCCACTGCTTGCTCTGGCGCCATGTAACTGGGCGTGCCCAAAACTTCCATCGTGCGCGTAACGGTGCTCTCAGATTCCACCAATCGCGCCAGGCCAAAATCGGTCAGGTGCGGTTCGCCCTTTTGATCGAGCAGAATGTTCCCCGGCTTGATGTCACGATGCAGAATACCGTGCTCATGCGCGTAATGAACGGTGCGGGCCACCTTCGCGATCAGCTCCGCCGCCTGCC
>JBKPOB010000148.1:0-8197 GCA_046732875.1 Verrucomicrobiota bacterium
GGACCTGATCTTGAAAACTACTGTTCAAGCATCACCTGAGGTATCCGGCGTAGTGGAACACCTTTTTCGCCATGAGGGGGCGAAGATGGTTGCCACTCTTACCAGAATCTTTGGCATCGAGCATCTGAATCTCGCGGAAGACGTCGTCCAGGAAGCGCTCGTCCGGGCGTTGCAGACGTGGCCGTTCTATGGAGTTCCAAAGAATCCCTCGGCTTGGATTATGCGCGCGTCGCGCAATCTCGCGTTGGACGTGGTTCGCCGGCGAAAAGTATTTCAGAACAAACAGGCGGAAATCATTCGACTTATGGATCGCGACGGTGCAGCGCCGGACGAAGCGATTTTTTCTGAAGACGAAATTAGCGACGATCGTTTGCGATTGATGTTCGTTTGTTGTCACCCGGCCATTCCAGCTGAGGCGCAGGTCGCGCTCGCATTGAAGACCCTGTGCGGCTTCAGTGTCGCGGAGATAGGCCACGCATTTCTAACCACAGAGGCTGCGATTGCTAAGCGATTGACCAGAGCAAAACAGAAAATCAGTCAGGCCCGAATTCCGTTTGAAATTCCCACAGGTAGAGAATTGGAGCAGCGATTGGACACTGTTTTGCAATCGCTCTACCTCCTGTTCAACGAGGGTTATAAAGCGTCGAGCGGCGACAATCTTGTTCGCGAAGAGCTCTGCGAAGAAGCAATTCGCCTCACGGAGTTATTGGTAGCAAATCCCGCCGGCAATCAGCCGAAGACGCATGCGCTTTTGGCATTGATGCTGTTCAACGCGGCTCGCAATCCGACGCGACTAGACAGCGAAGGCAATCTGCTGCGCCTGCAAGAACAGGATCGAACGCGCTGGAACAAATCGATGATCGCGCGCGGAATGTTTCACTTCACCCAATCGGCAGCGGGTGACGAACTCAGCGAATATCATCTCCAAGCGGGGATCGCCGCCTGTCACTGTGCGGCACAGGATTATGAATCCACCGATTGGCAGAAAATCCTTTCACTCTACGACCGGCTAATTGAATTCGATCGGTCGCCGGTTGTGGCCCTCAATCGTGCCGTAGCCATCGCCAACATCCGTGGACCAAAAGCTGGACTCCAGGCGGTGCGAGAAGTTCGAAATCTCAATAAGCTGAGTTCGTATTATCTGCTTTATGCGGTGTTGGGCGAATTCGAAATGCAGTCGGGCAATCTGCAAGCCGCTGCGGAACAATTCCGAAAATCATTTGAACTAGCGGAGACGAAATCGGAGCGAGCGTTTCTTTTGAAACGATTGCAGGAGTGCACGGAAGGAAGTCAGGCTGCCAGCCTGACTCGGCCGGCGGGCTGCCAGCCTGCCCAGATCCCATCGCCACGCTAGCAGCGTGGCGGCCGAGTCGGCCGAGCTGGCTGACTTCCGATTCGTGGGTTATTTTGCAACCGGGCCCCGCAGCCGAGCAGCCGATTGGTCGTATAAATTTTCCAATTGTTGTCCAAAGTCGGCCTGGTCATTCGTCGTATCTGCGCAAATCACATCAGCAGAAAGGAAAAACATGAGCAAATCAGAGAAACAAGCAGCGAGCATCGTTTGGTTTGAAATCCCGGCCGACAACGTCGAACGGGCCAAAAAATTCTACGGTGATCTGTTCGGTTGGAAAATTGAGAGATTCCCTGGACCGCAGGAGTATTGGCACATCGATACCGGTGGCGCCGATGACACGCCTGATGGGGCCCTGAAAGGGCGCAAGCAACCTGAAGAGCCGATTGTAAATTATGTCAGCGTGGATTCAGTCGCCGACTTTTCCAAAAAGATCGAGAAGCTCGGTGGTAAAATCTGCATGGCGAAAACAGCGGTGCCACAGATGGGCTACTTTGCTGTCTGCCAGGATACTGAGGGCAACGCCTTTGGGCTCTGGGAGAGCGATGCCAATGCGAAATAGTTGTCCCAACCGCACAGGTCAGTTCGTCGTATTTTCAAAGTAACCAAAAACTCTCAACTAAAAACCCACAACAACTAAACATGAGTACACAAAAGGAAAATCAAAACGGATACATGTTGCTGTTTCGCGGCACCGACCTGCGCAAAGGTCTTTCGCCGGAGGAACTGCAAAAAGTCACAGACAATTGGATGGCGTGGTTCAAGCGTTTGACCGAAGAAGGCAAAGCAGTGGCCGGAAATCCTTTGGAACGCGAGGGAAAAATTGTTTCAGGGAAGGACCGTGTCGTTTCCGACGGTCCGTTCGCCGAATCGAAAGAAGCAATTGGCGGATATTTTCTCCTCGACGTGGCGACGTTAGATGAAGCGATCGCCATCGCAAAAGAGTGTCCTGGTTTGCCGTACGGCATCCGTGTGGAAGTGAGACCCGTGGCGGGTGAGTGTCCTATTGCCGCAGACATCCGGGCGGAAGCCCAGTTCGCACAGGTATAGCCGCCACACTTGATTCGAAACCGAGGCGAAAGCTGCGATTGCTTTCGCCTCGGTTACATTTCTCACCGCGACAGCGATGCAGTCCATTACGCTGAATCAGACCGGGTACGCACCCATCAATGGCCTTCGGATGTACTACGAAATTCGTGGCCCGGCGAGCAGCGTACCCCTGATCTTACTGCATGGCGGCGGCGATACTATCGAAACGTCATTCGGTCACGTTTTGCCCGCTCTCGCCCGAGACCGGCGGGTCATTGCGTTCGAGCAACAGGGTTGCGGGCGCACAGCGGATATTCCGGACCGCCCGTTCAGCTTCGAGCAATCGGCCGATGACACTGTGGCGTTCCTCGAACATCTGCACATCAATCGCGCGGACCTTTTTGGTTTCAGCAACGGCGCCTCCATCGCGCTGCATGTGGCCGTGCGGCGACCGCAAGTGGTGCGAAAGCTTGTCGTGATCACCGCGCTGATGAAGCGCGTCTGGGCAGATCCGCAGTTTTGGAAATCCATGAAAACAGCGCGGCCTGACGCAATGCCTGCGGTATTACGCGAGGCGTATCTTAAAGTCGCGCCGCACCCGGAGAATCTGGAGTCGTTTTTCTACAAGGCATGCAACCGAATGCGTGATTTCAAGGACGTGCCAGACCACGCAATTGGTTCGATAACCGCACCGACTTTAGTGATCGGCAGCGATCGCGACGTCATGCGACCGGAAAGCGCCGTTGCGTTGTTCCGCCTGCTGCCGCATGCCCAACTCGCGATTTTGCCAGGCACCGAACACATGGAAATCCCATCGCGGACCAATATTCTCGTGCCGATGATCGAAGCGTTTCTGGATGGAAAGGAATCAGCCTCGCTAATCAAATCGTAATTAAGCAACAAACAGAGGAACTAATATGGCTCATTATGTGGATGGATTCGTTTTACCAGTTCCGAAAAAGAACCTGAATGCCTATCGCCGCATGGCCAAAGCGGCTAGCAGGGTGTGGCGAGACCACGGCGCGCTCGAATTCCGTGAATGCGTCGGCGACGATCTAAAGGTGAAAATGGGACTGCCGTTTCCGCGTGGGATCAAGACCAAGCCCGGCGAAACCGTGGTCTTTTCGTGGATCGTTTACAAGTCGCGTACGCACCGCGACCGCGTGAACGCGAAGGTTATGAAAGACCCGCGGTTCGCGAAGATGCCGAAGACGATGCCTTTCGATACGAAGCGCATGCTTTACGGCGGATTCAAGACCATTGTTGAGGCATAAGCGCCACGCTGCGTTAAAACATCTACTCTTAATCCATGGAGGAAAAACAAGCGGAGTAGCTTGCCAGTGATAGGCATTTTTCTGACGGTTCAAGCGAAGCAATGGTGTTCGAGACTCTGATGTAAACGCACGAGTCGCCTTCGATCACGTACACCTCGCGTTAGCCCGAGTGGCCGAAAATGCAATAACGTTGACGCATACGTCAAGCCGCAACTGGCTACGCTTGTCTGTCAATGAGAACTCAATCAATTGCTTTGGTCGCTCTCGTCACTGTCTCGATCGTTCTTGCCCGTTCCACCACCGCGGAACGCGCTCCCGTTGTTCAGAACGCAATTCCGCGGACCTCGGGCGTGCTCACCATTGGGGGCACCCGACATCCGTACCTCACCGAGGGAACGGGGCTGCCCTGCATCGTGGTGGGCCTGGCGCCACTATATCCGCCGCTCTTCTCCGATCGCCTAAAGCAGCACATTCGTTTCATCTTTGTCGACTTCAAAAACACGTGGGGAGCAGAGGCGGCTCGCGATGTCGACAAGATCACCATGGACTCGCTGGTCGAGGAAGTCGATCAGGTGCGAAGCGGCTTGGGATTGGATAAGGTCTGCCTCTTCGGTCATTCTGCACCCGGTCTAGTGGCAGTGGAATATACGTTGAGGCACCCGGATCGCGTGTCCCACTTGATCTTGGTGAGCGTAGAGCCGTACTTCACTCCCGACTGGATCAAGGCACGGGAGAAGTTCTGGGAAACAGAGGCGTCCGCGGACCGAAAGGCGGCCTTAAAACGGAACGTTGAGCGTTTCCCCGACGATCTCTTGCGGAGTGTTTCGCCGCGAGACGCCTGGGCGCTGCGCTACGTTCGCAACGGCCCCAAGTATTTCTACGATCCGTCGTATGATTCTTACTGGGCGTTTGCCGGCAAACATTTCTCGGCGGAGCTGATCACGTATTTTCTCAAGACAATTGTTGCGGACTACGATCCACGGCCGCGTTTGGAGAGCAACACCGTTCCGAAGTTCCTGGCGCTCGGCCGCTACGACTACAACATCCCTCACCGTGAGTGGGACGGCGCCACGAAAACCACCCCAAATCTGACGTCCCACATCTTCGAACGGAGCGCGCATTTCCCCATGCTCGAAGAGAACGTCCGCTTCGACAAGAGCGTTATTCGATGGCTAGACACGGTGCAATGAATGCGCCAGATCAGGGGAGACGGGATGCCGCCATAAGCATGCATTTGGTCCGCTTCGCAAATTTCAGTTTGGGTTTCTAGCGACGGGATGCCTTGGTGCGACGAAAAAAGTAATGCGTAGCGTCCTGAATACCCCGATTCGTTCGTCATATTATCAAAGGTGAACCGAGAAGATTATGTGCCCTGCCTGTGTAGCAAATTATTTGGCTCTTATCACCGTTGGCGGGACTTCAACCGGTGGCCTAGCCGCGTTTGCCGCGAAGCGATTCTTTTTTGAACCCGATCAAAAACAGCAAGCAAACCAAATAAGAGGAAATGAAAATCGAAACAATCGAACCGAAAAAAGATGTAAGCGAAGTGAATTCTAAAGTCGTATCAGAGGCCGAATGGCTAACTGCTCGCAAGGATCTGCTGACACGGGAGAAAGAGCTGACGCGGTTGCGCGATGAAGTGAGCCGGCATCGCCGCGAGCTGCCGTGGGTTAAAGTCGACAAAGACTACGTTTTCGATGGACTGAATGGAAAAGAAACACTGGCTGATCTCTTCGACGGTCGTAGTCAATTGATCGTCTATCATTTCATGCTCGGCCCGGGTTGGAAGGAAGGTTGCAAGAGCTGTTCGTATCTGGCGGATCATTTTGACGGCGTCAATTGGCATCTACCGCATCGCGACGTGACCTTGGTGGTAATCTCGCGTGCGCCGCTGCCGGAGATCCAAGCTTACCAGAACCGTATGGGGTGGCGATTCAAGTGGCTGTCTTCACATGGCACGGATTTCAATTTCGACTATCACGTCTCGGCCACCGAAGAAGAAAGAGCGAAAGGCAAAATGTATTACAACTACGAGAAGCAGGAATGGGTGAACGAGGAGATGCCGGGCCTAAGCGTCTTTTGCAAAGATGAAAAGGGCGACGTGTTTCACACTTACTCAACCTACGGTCGCGGACTCGACATTCTTATTGGGACTTACAACTTTCTCGATCTGGTGCCAGAGGGTCGCGACGAGGATCACCTCGATTTCACGATGGAATGGGTCCGGCGCCACGACGAATATTAAGCAATATACAAGAGAAGGAGGAAGATATGAATCGCGTAACTCACTTTGAAATTTACACCGACAACCCTGAAGCAGTTCAGCCATTTTATCAAGATGTGTTCGGCTGGAAGTTCCAGAAATTCGAGGACGGACCAATGAAGTATTGGCTGATTACAACCGGCGACGACAAACAGCCAGGGATTAACGGCGGAATGACCCGCCCACGCGAAGGGCAAAGTCCCGGCACATTAAACACGGTCGCTGTTCAGTCGCTCGACCAATCGATAAAGAAAATTGAAAAAAGCGGCGGCAAAATCTGCGTGCCGAAGATGGCAATCCCTAAGATTGGGTGGCTTGCCTACGCGGAAGATCCAGCCGGCAACGTCTTTGGAATTATCGAGCCAGATGCCAACGCGAAGTAGGGCAATCCAATTCGCGTGACTTCTGAAAATGCGCAGTCGTCGAGCTTACTTATTATTCGTAGCGGTGACATTCATTGCCCTGAGTGCACCGGCCACCACCTTGTTCGCCCAAACGGGAACGCACAAAGGGCACAGAGGAAAAAATCAAAGGCATGGCTAATCCTGCCGCATCACAGGAGGTATTCGAGATTCTCACGCTCGATATCAAGCCGGGGAAGAGAGATGAATTCAATCAGATCTATGTAAATCAGGCGTTGCCGTTGTTGAAAAAATGGAATTTTGATGTCGTCGTCCGGGGACCCTCGCTGCATGACGCCAACAGCTATTACATCATCCGACGCTTCAAGAGTTTGGAAGACAGAGAAAAATCCGAGGATGCTTTTTATAGCAGCGATGACTGGAAGTCCGGCCCTCGAGACGCGATCATGGGGCTGGTCGAGCATTTTGCTTATGTCGTCGTTTCCGTGGACACGTGGCAAGAAATTGCCGGGTCCAATCGGAATCAGATCAAAGAAGTTCCTCGTGAATCGAAACACTAGGTTGCTGGTTGCAATCTCCGTGGCAATGGCAGGGTCGCTGGACGCGAATTCTCCGACCGGAGCCGATAAGATCACGACTGCTCAATTCAAGAGTCTAATGCAGGCGGTTGCCGATGGCTGGAACGAAGGGGATTCGCAAAAGGCGGCGGATTGTTACACGGAAGACGCGGTGTACACGGAGCCGCCCGATAAACAGGTCTATTCAGGACGGAAAGCGCTTTACGACTTCTTTGGCGGCGACTCCAAGCTAGAACCGCCGATGAAGATGACTTGGCACCACCTTGCCTTTGATGAAGCATCGCAGATCGGATTTGGCGAGTACACGTTCCAAATGAAGGACCGCTATCATGGGATCGTGATCGTAAAGATCAGGGGAGGTAAGATCAGTAATTGGAGAGAGTATCAGTCCCGATCCGATCTGGATTGGAAAGAGTTCGTAAAGAACAATAATTTTTAAGAGAGTGTGTCGCGTTTACTGCGATTGCATTCGACTTGGACTCATCGAGGCCATTCAATTATGGAATATCCTCTTCGAGAAAAAACAGCGCTGGTTACCGGAGCTTCCCGCGGGATCGGTCGCGCGATCGCGCAACGCTTGGCCGCCGACGGTGCCCTGGTTGGAATTCACTACGGCGGTAACGACGCAGCCGCTAACGAGACGCTGAAAGCAATTGAGAAAACGGGCGGGCAAGCATTCCTCGTGAAAGCAGAGCTTGGCGTGAACGGAGATATCGACACGCTGTTCACCAGACTCGAGAAACGATTGGCCGGCCGGCCGTTGGACATTCTGGTGAACAACGCAGCTGTGGCTCCTCAGATTGCGATCACCGAGACGACCCCTGAAGAGTTCGACCGCATTTTTGCGATCAACGTGCGCGCGCCGTTCTTCATTATTCAACGCGCGCTGCCGTTGATGCCAGATGGCGCGCGGATCATCAACATTTCGTCAGGAGTCACCTGGTTCGCCACGCCGGCGACTGTTTACTCGATGACCAAGGGCGCGCTCAATGTTCTAGGGCGGTCTTTGGCAAACTCGCTCGGAGCTCGCAACATTACAGTGAATACAATTTCTCCCGGGATCACGGACACAGACATGAATCCTTCCATCCGAGACAAGGACGCCAAGGCGATTGATCGGGTCGCAGCCATGACGGCTCTCGGTCGTCCGGGACGCACGGACGATATTGCCGATGCAGTCGCCTTCTTCGCTTCGGACCATGCGCGCTGGATTACCGGGCAGACCCTTGACGTTAACGGAGGTTTATTTCTCGGACCAAGAGAACGATAGTTTTGTGCGCGCACGCGCGCAGCGGGATCCTTCAGAATTTGTGTTGTCGATGTCGGAAAATTGTCCTGCG
>JBKPOB010000149.1:0-15308 GCA_046732875.1 Verrucomicrobiota bacterium
CGTGGCATCAGTTTCCCAAGGGTACGCGCGTGATCGAAGCCTGCGAGCAGGCCGGCAGGTTCGTGCCGCGCTATTGTTATCACAAAAAGCTGAGCTCGCCGGGCAATTGCCGGATGTGCTTGATCGAGATGGGATTCCCAAGACTCGGACCGGATCGCAAACCGGAGCTTGGCCCTGACAACAAACCAATCATCAATTGGATGCCCCGCCCTCAAATTTCGTGCGCGCAAGATATCTCCGAAGGAATGGGCGTGAGAACCAACTCGCCTCTTGTGAAGGAATGCCAGCGAGGCGTGATGGAATTCCTTCTGATCAATCACCCGCTCGATTGTCCGATCTGTGATCAAGCAGGCGAATGCCGGCTCCAGGAGTTCAGCGTCGATTTCGGTACGAGCAAATCGCGTTTTCTAGAAAACAAAGTCAAGAAACCGAAAAACGTCGTGCTTGGGCCGCGTGTTACGCTCGACGATGAGCGCTGCATTCTCTGCTCGCGCTGCATTCGCTTTTGTCAGGAAATCGCGCACGACGACGTACTCGGGTTTGTCGATCGCGGCAGTTATACCGTGCTAACCGCATATCCCGGTAAGCGACTGGAAAACAATTATTCGCTCAACACCGTCGACATCTGCCCGGTTGGCGCACTCACCTCCACGGATTTTCGTTTCAAGATGCGCGTCTGGTTCCTGAAGGAAACGAAAAGCATCTGCACCAGTTGCGCCACGGGTTGTAACACCGTCATCGGCAGCCGTGAAGACGTGATTTATCGGCAGACGCCGCGTGAGAACGATCACGTCAACTCATGTTGGATGTGCGATTACGGGCGGCTTAACTTCAAGTACCTCGAAGCCGAAGATCGTTTGCTCGAGCCGCAGATTCGTTTCGGCGAAAAACTCATACCCGCTGACTGGTCCACCGCAATTACGCAGGCGGCGCTTCAACTAAAAGGATTCTCCGGTTCGGATATTGCCATCATTGCTTCGGGCCGCATGACGAACGAGGAACTTTGGCTCACGGCGCAATTAGCGAAGCTGTTAGGCACGCAGTGGATCGACATCGTCCCGCGCCGCGAACCCGGTGATAACATCCTGCTCAGCGAAGACCGCAATCCAAATACAAACGGCGCACGCCTCATTCTTGGATCGAAATCTGAACCAGGCGCGAACCTAGTTGCGATCGCCGATGCCGTGAAAACCGGAAAAATCAAGGCACTGGTAATTTTGAAGGAAAACACAATGCATTTGGGCATCGCCCTCGAACAACTCGCGCAGCTGCCTGCGTTGATCACGATGAATGTTTTGCCGAACGAGGCGACCGAAAGAGCGACGGTCGTTTTGCCCGCGTGCGGGTTCGCCGAAAAACGCGGCTCAATCGTAAATGGCAAAGGCCGACTGCAACGATTGAACCGCGCGGTGCGGCCGCCCGGTAACGCGCGGGACGATTGGGAAATTTTGCGGGAGTTACTCCAAGCAGTCGGTGGGGGCGATTCTATTCCCTCTATCGATGACGTTTTTCGCCAAATCAGCGAGACAGTGCCGCAATTTGCCGGATTGAGTTTGACCACGATCGGCGATCTCGGCGTGCACATTTTACAAATGGAAGAATTGCCGTCCATGCAGCCAAGAGACGAAGAAGCGATCCAACAAGCCATTGCGATCCAGGCAAGACGCCGCGCCGAGCGACCAAGATCGCCATGACCGCAGAAACCTTTTTCATCGTTACTTCGCTGCTCAAGATCGTCGGGATTCTTTTTATCGTGATCCTGCCCATGGTTTCCTACGCGGTCTACGCCGAGCGGAAAGTCAGCGCGGCAATTCAGGACCGCCTCGGACCCAATCGTGTCGGACCGGCTGGGCTCCTTCAGCCGATTGCCGACATGTTCAAATTGCTGCTGAAAGAAGACTTCACGCCACGCGCCGCAAACACTTTCTATTACTGGCTGGCGCCCTGTCTTGCAGTCATGCCGGCCATCATCACCATTGCCGTTGTTCCTTTTGGCAGCACGCTAGTCGGGGTCCCGATGGTAATCGCCGATGTGAACGTCGGAATTCTGTTCGTGTTCGCCATCGCTTCGCTTGGCGTTTACGGGATCGTCATTGGCGGTTGGGCGTCGAATTCCAAATATCCGTTTCTCGGCGGAATTCGTTCCAGTGCGCAAATGCTCTCTTACGAGCTCTCGCTCGGTCTGGCAGTCATTCCGGTTTTTTTGCTGGTTGGCAATTTGCGCCTGACCAGTGTGGTGCAGTACCAGATCGAGCACGGCTGGTTCATCGCACCGTTCATCGGCGACTGGGCAAATCCATGGAAATGGTTGCTCGCCATTCCGATGATCATTTCATTCCTCGTTTTCACGATTGCAATTTTCGCTGAGACAAATCGGCTGCCATTTGACCTTCCCGAGGCCGAACAGGAGCTGGCCGGCGGTTACAACACCGAATACAGCTCGATGAAGTTCTCTCTTTACTTCCTCGGCGAATACGCCGCCATGATCACGGGATCGGCCGTTATCGTGACTTTATTTTTTGGCGGCTGGCATCTGCCCGGGATTCCCGATGGGTCGCACGGATGGATTTTCGGCCTGATCAACATTGCAGTCTTCTTCGCAAAGGTCGCCATCATTATTTTCTTTTTTATGTGGGTGCGATGGACGCTGCCCCGGTTTCGCTATGACCAACTTATGCGTCTCGGCTGGCTCTTTTTTTTCGAGATCGCGCTGGTTAACATTTTTGTTGTCGCGGCAATTTTGCCTTTCATTCCCTTATAATCATGGCGATCACAGTTCCACGACCAAAACTTAACTGGCGGGAGCGATTGTATTTGCCGGCCATCGTCGCCGGTCTGGCCATCACGTTTAAGCATTTCAAAAATCTGCTGCTGGGACGCACGAAAGTTACGATGCAGTATCCTGAGCAAAAATGGGACAGCCACCTGCCGGACTATTATCGCGGTGCGCCGGCGCTTGTCCGCGATGAAGATGGCCGCGTGCGATGCGTGGCGTGCCAGCTTTGCGAGTTCATTTGCCCACCGCGCGCAATCAAGATTATCCCGGGTGAAATACCTTCCACGGATCGGTTTGCCAAAGTCGAGAAGTATCCCGAGGCGTTCGACATCGACATGATCCGCTGCATTTTTTGCGGAATGTGCGAAGAAGTTTGCCCCGAGCAGGCGATTTTCCTACGCAAGGATTACGCCATTACCGGCTTCACCCGCGCCGAGATGGTACATCACAAGGAAAAACTCCTCGAGATCGGTGGAGTAATGCACGGCGTCGTACTGAAATGGAACAAGAAGAAATGAGCAGAATTGGAGTAATGAAGTATTGGAGTGATGGAGTGTTGGACAATGCGAATTCATTACTCCATTACTCCAATACTCCATTACTCCAATAACTCATGTCACCGTTTCTGTTTTGGATTTTTGCTTTGCTGACATTGATTTTTGGCGCAGCTGTCGTCATCAACCGCAATCCCGTAGCGAGCGCCCTGAGCTTGGTAGTGTCATTTCTGGGTCTCGCAGCGCTATACATGTCGCTCAACGCTTATTTCATCGGGATTATTCAAGTGCTGGTTTATGCCGGCGCGGTGATGGTGCTCTTCCTCTTCATCATCATGCTCCTGAACCTTCGCGCCGAAGAGGGACGCAGGATTAACTGGCTATCCTCAGCTGCGGGACTTGCCGTCGCGTTGATCTTGTTAGGCCAGATTTTTTCTGTCGTTAGGCACTTTAAGATCGCGCACGCGACGTTTCCGCAGCTGCCAGGATCGACAATCGATGATGTTCGAAATATCGGCGCGGCGCTCTTTGGGAATTACAATCTGCCGTTTCAAATCGTCGGGGTTCTGGTGCTGGTGGCAACGATCGGCGTCGTGCTCTTGAGCAAACGGGAGCCGCGATAACATGATCACACTCGGCGATTATCTCATCGTGAGCGGTATGCTCTTCGCGATTGGATTCGCCGGAGTAATGCTACGCCGCAATCTCATCATCATTCTCATGTCGCTTGAGCTGATGTTAAACGCCGCGAACCTGTCGCTCGTTGCGTTTTCGCGATTCCGCGTCAATTCAACCGGCTTGCCCGACTATAACGCGCAGGTGTTCGTCTTCTTTATTATTACAGTCGCTGCAGCTGAGGTGGCGGTCGGGTTGGCAATTCTCGTCGCGCTCTATCGGGCGCGCCAGACAACGGACGTCAATGATATCAGCAGCCTGAAATTCTAACGATCCAATGCATTCAATTTTGCCGTGGATCATTCTCCTTACGCCGCTGGTAAGCGCCACTGGTATCACACTGTTCACGCTGAGATGGAAAGACGTGAGCAGCTTTATCTCGATTACGGCTGTCCTCGTGAGCTTCGTGTGTAGTTGTTTGATCTTCACACAGCCCGGTATCGCCGCGACTGAGTTCAATTGGATCGATATCGCTGGCACCTTCAGAATACCGCTGGGCCTTACGCTGGACCAATTAAGCAGGACGATGCTTGTCCTGGTTTCCGGTGTCGGGGCAACGATCCATATCTATTCTCTCGGTTACATGCGAAATGACGAAGGTAAATCCCGTTATTTCGCAGCGCTGTCGCTCTTCATGTTCGCGATGCTTGGCATCGTTCTCGCGAACAATTTCGTCATGCTGTTTATCTTTTGGGAATTAGTCGGCTTTACTTCCTATGTTCTGATCGGCCACTGGTTCTATCGCGACGCCGCTGCAGATGCGGCTAACAAGGCATTCATCACCACTCGTATTGGTGATTTTGGATTCATGATTGGAATCCTGATGGTTTGGATGGCGACTGGCTCTATCGTTTTTTCCGAGATCGCTCCGCGTATGTCGGCCCTGGCGAGTCACCCGGCATTCGTTACAATCGCCGCGCTCTTAGTCTTCTGCGGAGCCATCGGTAAGGCAGCCCAGTTTCCGCTGCACGTCTGGTTGCCAGACGCGATGGAAGGACCGACCCCGATTTCGGCGCTGATCCACGCCGCGACAATGGTTGCAGCAGGCGTTTACATGCTGGTGCGTGTCGCGTTCGTCATACAAGCGTCCCAGACTGCGCTTCTGGTCGTTGCGTGGATCGGCACCCTCACCGCGGCGATGGCCGCTTTAATCGCAACGCAACAAAGCGACATCAAACGCATTCTGGCGTACTCAACCCTTTCGCAACTCGGTTACATGATGATGGCTGTCGGCCTCGCTTCGAACGACGCGGCCATGTTCCACTTGTTCACACATGCGTTTTTCAAAGCGCTTCTCTTCCTCGCCGCCGGCTCGGTCATCGTGATGCTTCATCACGAGCAGAACATCTGGAAAATGGGAGGGCTTTCCCGGAAACTCCCAATCACATTTGTCACCTTCGCCGTCGGCGCGCTCGCGTTGATAGGCTGTCCCCCTTTCAGCGGATTTTTCAGCAAGGACGCGATCCTCGCGATCGCCTACGAGCGCAACACACCGATTTTCATCGTGGGACTGTTCACAGCGCTTCTAACAGCCTTTTATGTTGCGCGTTTGGTGGTCATCGTCTTCTTCGGTGACACACGCAGCGAGGTCGCCCGCCAAAGCAAGGAATCTCCCCTCGTGATGACGGGACCGCTGATCGTGCTCGCAATTCTGGCGGCGCTAGGTGGGTTTGGATTTTTCGCTCGAAACTTCCTCGCGCTTCCGATAGAAAAGGAAGCTGCTTTCCTGGTTCCTGCTCTTGCATTTGGTGCACTGATCGTGGGAAGTGGACTGGCGATTGCCATTTACCGCAACCAAACGCGTGAACCGATCGATATCGAGGTTTTGCGCCACAAGTTTTATTTCGACGAGCTTTACGCCTGGCTAATCAACTGGACACAGGAACTGCTTGCACGCGTCTCGGCTTTCTTTGACCGATGGATCATTGATACCGTCGCAGTGGATGGTAGCAGCCGCGGAATGTGGGGAATCGGGGGGTTGCTTCGGCTGATTCAGGTGGGAAACCTGCAAGCCTACGCATTTCTGTTCGGCCTTGGCGCTGTTGCCATCATCTACTTCGCCGTGTTCCGCTAATGGTTTTGTTTATCATTTTCTGCCCAATCATCGCCGCCATTTTGATCATGGCTGGCATGCCTGCGCGTAAGACTGCATTAGCCGCATCGGTTTTGGCGTTTGCGGCGGCGTTGTTTCTTCTCGTGCCTTTCCAACAGGGCCGAAACGATTTCCAGCACGTTACCTCCTTTACGATATCTCCGGAATGGCACCTAAGCTTCACCACGGGAATCGACGGCTTGAGTCTCGTAATGGTATTACTGGCCACGATCGTCACGCTGGCCGCCGTTTGGTTCACCGGCACGATCGAGAAGTATGAGAATGCGTTCTACGCCTGCCTCTTGTTCATTTCAGGCGGCGCTATCGGCGCTTTTACTTCGATCGATTTATTTTTCTTTTACGCGTTTCATGAGCTCGCGCTCATTCCAACATTTTTGTTGATCGGGATTTGGGGCACCGGGAATCGTGTGGCGGCTGCCTGGAAGATCACAATCTATCTGGCGATCGGCAGTTTCATTTTACTGCTTGGCCTTATCCTGCTTTATCAAAGCTTTCCCGTTGCTGCTCGTAGCTTTGACATTCGCGCATTAACCGCCGCCGCCGGCCTCGGTCAGATCTCGGCAGAAGCGCAACGCCATGTTTACCTGTTACTGCTTATTGGTTTTGGAATTCTTGTTTCGCTCTTTCCATTCCACACATGGGCGCCGGAAGCGTACGCTTCGGCACCCGCGCCAGCAGCGATGTTGCATGCCGGAGTGTTAAAGAAGTTCGGCTTGTACGGCCTTTTGCGTCTGGCAATTCCGCTGCTCCCCGAAGGCGCGCATTACTGGGCTAACCTGCTCGTGTTTCTACTGCTGGGTAACATCATCTACGTCGGCCTCGTCACCATCGTGCAGAAACGCCTCGACTGGACCTTGGGCTACTCGAGCGTGATGCACATGGGTTACATTTTTCTCGGCATTGCCGGCGCCACCATTCTCTCCACGACTGGTGCCGTTGTGTTGATGTTTGCTCATGGCCTTTCGATTGCGCTGCTCTTCGCGCTTACTGGAGAATTGCGAAAGCGCACCGGCACGTTGGTTTTTGAGGAACTGGGCGGCCTTGCCAACGTAATGCCGTTTGCCAGCCTCGCTTTCGGCTTCGGCGTATTTGCTACGATCGGTCTACCTAGTCTCGCGAACTTTGCCGGAGAAATCATGATCTTTTTTGGTGCGTTCAAGAATGGCTGGGAGATGGATCACTTTCACATCTTCCAAATCGCGACGGTGCTCGCGCTTTGGGGAGTCGTGATCTCGACCGTTTACATGCTGCGAGCCTATCGCAAGACGTTCATGGGCGCTCGGAGCGAGAGGTGGAACGAGATAGTCGATCTTCGATTCAGTCTCCGGCTTCCAATCGCAATCCTGGTTGGCGCGCTCCTTTGCTACGGATTCTTCCCGCAGTCTTTTGTGCGAATGGTAACGCCAGCGTTTCGCACCTATTTGGCAGCTAACAAGCGATGACGATTACGGCACCAGAACTCGAGGTCGCGGTGCTGGTACTTGGAATGGCGATCCTGTTAGTCGAAGCGTTCGCCACGAAGATTGATAAACGAATCCTGGCATTGGTGGCAATTGCCGGCCTCGCGCTGGTTCTCGTGGCGAGCTTTTTCGTAGCCCCCGATGGGGTCACGGGTCAAGCAACCGGGTTCTGGAGTTTCTATACCGCAGATCGCCTGTCGATCTTCTTCAAGCAATTCTCTCTGCTTACGACGATCTTCGTGCTGATCCTGATGACCGATTACGCGCCGGTGCTGCGTAGCTCCTTTCCGGGCGTTACGCTGCAGGCGGGTCTCGGCGAATTTTTCGCGCTCCCCATTTTCACATGCGTGGGGCTGATGTACCTCGTGTCAGCAATCGATTTCGTCTTCATCTTTGTTTCGCTGGAGCTGGTGACGATCTCATTTTACGTGCTGGTGAGTTTCACCCGGCGCAATCCGATGACTCTTGAAGCGGGAACAAAATATCTCGTGCTCAGCGCGCTTTCGACAGCCTTTCTCGTTTATGGGATAGCGTGGATTTTCGGCGTCACCGGTCAGACAAATCTCCAGCGAATTGCAGATGTGCTAGCCAATCCGGCTACAGACCGCAGCGCAGCATTGTTAGGCATGGTGCTTATCCTGGTGGCACTCGGTTTCAAGATCGCAGCCGTACCGTTCCAGATCTGGGTGCCGGATGTTTACCAAGGCGCACCTACACCCGTAACTGCGTATCTTTCCGTCGGTTCGAAGGCGGCGGGATTCGTCGTGCTGCTCCGAGTGTTGCAGCCATTCCTAGCGCTGCCGCAGACGCAGCGCCTGATTGTCGTGATCGCGTTGCTTACTTTGATCTACGGAAATCTCGCAGCTTTGCCGCAAGCGAACTTGAAACGACTGCTCGCCTATTCGAGTATCGCGCACGCCGGTTATCTGCTGATCGGCGTAGCATGTTTCGATGCGTCAGCCATTGGCTTTTACCTCGTTGCTTACCTGCTCATGACCCTGCTGAGCTTTGCCGTTTTGATAATTGTCGCTCAACAAACAGGCGAGCAAATCGAGGATTTTGATGGCCTGGCAAAGCGTTCACCCTTTCTCGCTTTTGCGATGTTGATAGGCATGATCTCGCTTGCTGGTGTGCCGTTTACAGCAGGATTCTTGGGGAAATTTTTCATCTTTTACGCTGCCATTGCGCAGCATCAAACAGCGCTGGTGATCGTCGGAGTACTGACCGTCGGCTGCGGCTTTTACTATTATCTTAAAGTCGTTCGCTCCATGTACTGGCAGTCTGCTGCGAAAACAGACAGAATCCCCGTGAACGCTTTGTCCCGTTTGGCGATCAGTGCGTTGATTATCGCCACGATATGGTTGGGCGTGTACCCGCAGCCAATTTTGGATGCGTTGAAACGATGATCGGACGGCTCCGCCCTAACGATTCAATGCTTTAACAAACTGCAGTCGACCTACCGAAGCTCAGTCGCTCAATTCGACGTTCCAGTACGCGAGATCGACGAAATGCTTCCAGAGGTCGTGCTGTGGAGCCGAAAAAGTAACGTGTACAAATGGCCGCCATTTTGGCCGCTTGGGCTTACGAATCAGGCTCATATGCGCTTCGCGCGGAAGCCGGTTGCCTTTGCGCGTATTGCAGCTGATACAGGAGCAAACCACGTTCTCCCACGTTGTTGTTCCTCCACGATCGCGCGGAACAACATGATCCAGATTCAGTTCGCTGCGGTCGAATAGCTCGCCGCAGTACTGACAGGTATTCTTGTCCCGCTCGAACACGTTGTGCCGGGTAAATTTTACTTCCTTTTTTGGAAGGCGATCGAACACCAAAAGCACAATCACCCGCGGGATACGAATCTTGAACGAGATCGTCGTGACCACTTCGTGGTCCGGCGCGTTGGCCGACAAATCGCGCCAGCTTGCGAAATCATGCGTCATGAAGTTGTTCGCCTCGTCCGACGAAACAATGTGGGCGTGACCAGCATATACCAACGCGAAGGCGCGACGCGCCGAGCAGATGTTAACCGCCTGCCACAGGCGGTTAAGCACCAAAACCTGATTGTTTAGCACGGTTTGCAAATTCCTATCGGACCCGCCTTTTACGGACTTCCGCGTAAATTCGCGCGACGGTAGCATTCGGGTTTTTCGCTGTCAACGGGAGCGACCAACCACGAATTACGCGAATCAACCCAAACAAGGTGTTGCTCCTATCATTCGTGTTCATTCGTGTCTATTGGTGTTTAACTCTTTCCGCAGTCAAATGAGAGCGCAATTTCCAGACGAGCAGACTAAGTCCGGCGAATTTCGACGGCAGGAAGATACGTTTCGCGAATGGGTCTCTAACGACGGGTCTACCCCCTACCCCGCTGCGGCGGGCCGATATCATCTTTATGTTTCGCTAGCCTGTCCGTGGGCCAGCCGGACCGTCATTTTCCGAAAGTTAAAGGGACTGGAAGAAGCAATCGGTATGACCATTGTTGATCCGGTCCGTGACGACAAAGGCTGGGCGCTTCGCGACCCGAGCGGCAAAATTCCACCGGGTGCGCCGTTTGAATCGACCGATCCGATCACCGGCTTCCATTTCTTGAGCGAAGCGTACAAAGCAACCGATCCGAATTACAGCGCCCGCGTCACCGTGCCGGTGCTGTGGGACACGCAAACGAAAAAGATCGTGAACAATTCAGAGGACGACATCTGCCGCATGTTCAACACGGCGTTTAATGAATTTGCCGCGAACAAAGATCTGGACTTCTTCCCGCAAGAGATCGAAGCCGAGCACACGAAGCTCTGTAGTTTTTTGCACGACAACGTGAACAACGGTGTTTATCGAGCTGGTTTCGCCACGCGCCAGCGACCGTACGAGGTTGCCTGTCGAAAATTATTTGAGGCTCTCGATCAACTGGAGGAACGCCTATCGAAGACTCGCTTTCTTTTCGAGGGGCGCATCGTCGAATCCGATTGGAGATTCTTCTGCACACTCGTCCGATTCGACGTGGTGTATCACGGCCACTTCAAGTGCAATCTGCGCCGCATCATCGATTACCCAAATCTGCAGGGTTATCTGATGGATTTATATCAGCAGCCAGGCATCGCCGAAACCGTCAATTTCGATCACATCAAGCGTCATTATTACATGACGCACACTCAAATTAATCCGACCCGAATCGTTCCCATCGGGCCGCTCCTCGATCTGGAAAAATCGCACAATCGAGAGCGATTGGGGTAACGCACGCCTCTGGCGTGCTGGCGAGCGCGTGTCGCGATTGCGAACTTTTTCGTGTGCCATGTCTTTTGCTAAATCGTCAACGAGCTAAAGCCTGTTTCGGCGCGACGCCGAACCAACACGCCAGAGGCGTGCGCTACCCGAGAGCGCCCAGCGGCTGATCTAGAAAAGTCCTGCGTCGGGTTGGCGCGCACGATTCCTCGCTCTCCAGAATGCTTCGATCTGTTCCAAAGTCCGCCCCTTCGTTTCCGGAACAAAACAATACGCGAAAAGCCACGAGGCCACCGAAGCGAACGCATAGAGAACAAATGTTGAGCTGGCACCTAGTTTCTCGACCAATGTCAGAAAGGTGAGCGAAACGATTAGGTTCGAAGCCCAATTGAACGTGGCTGCCGTGCCCTCAGCGAGGCCGCGAATCTTCAGGGGATAAATCTCGGCGATTAGGAGCCAGAAGATCGGTCCGAGGCTGATTGCAAACGAGGCGACGTAGCCCATGAGGCAAACCACCGCGATCCACGCGAGCTGTCCCGATGGATAGCGGAAACTTAAACCGAGTGCACCGAGCGTGATGATCATTCCGGCGATGCCGACGAGCAACAGCGGCCGGCGCCCGGCGCGATCAACCAAAAACATAGCGACAATTGTCATGACAACATTGACAACGCCAACGCCGACGGTTGCCAGAATTGCCCCCGAAGCGGAATTGAATCCGGCGGTCTGAAGAATTTTCGGTGCATAATAAATCACCGTGTTGATGCCTGTAATTTGTTGGAACACGGCGAGACCTAATCCAACGACAAGAGCCGGTTGCACTTGCCGACGCAGCAAATCGTTCCAATGTCCGCTTTCAGCTTGCTGCGCGAGGCTCGCCTTGATTTCTTTGATCTCAACGTTGACATCGGCAAGGTCGCGGATGCGCACGAGAACGCGGTGTGCGACTTCATAATGACCGCCGCGAATGAGCCAGCGTGGAGTTTCCGGCAGAAAAAACATGCCTGCTCCGAAGACCAGCGCCGGAGCAACGGCCAGGCCGAGCATCCATCTCCAGCCTTCAACGCCCGCAAAGGCATAATCGGTCAGATACGCAACGACGATGCCGATGGTGACAGCAAGTTGGAAGAGCGATACAACCCAGCCCCGCGCATGCGGAGGCGCAACTTCGGATAGATAAACCGGAACATTCATTGAGGCGAGACCGATTGCCAAACCAAGAACGACGCGGCTGACGATCAGGACCGCAGGCGACGGCGCGAAGGCGCTGGCGAGCGCGCCGACACCGAAGATCGCCGCCGTCACCAGCAAGACACTTCGTCTGCCGAAAAGGTCGGCGGCTTTCCCGCCAAAGGTCGCGCCAATCGTTGCACCCAACAAAACTCCACTCACGACGACTTCCTCGGCTGCGGTCGTCAGACCAAATTCGCGCTTGATGAAAATGAGCGCGCCGGAGATAACGCCTGTGTCGTAGCCGAACAGAAGCCCTCCTAACGCGGCGAATAATGCTGCGATATAAACAAATCTGGTGCCGCGCAGGTGTGCACCGCTTGACGCAGCAATCCCCTTGTCGGCCATATTTTCGATCTTACTCGGTCAGACGACCGCGAGAAGCCTGACAATCGATCCATAATTTTCAAAGAAATTGGACGATGTAGGAATTCCATTGTACGGGTTCCCCGGGGTATGCGAAAATGAACGAGGATCGAACGAAAGATTCATATAGTTCTGGTAAAAGCTTGCGCATTCTGATCGTCGAAGACCACGGCGATACACTGCAAGCCTTATGCAATTTGCTCACACATTTCGGGCACCAAATTTCCGTGGCCGATGATGCAGAGAGTGCCCGAAAAATTATCGGTTCAAAAGAATTCGATGTCGTTCTCGCCGACATCGCCCTGCCGGACGGGAGCGGCTATGATTTGATTGTCGAGGCCAAGCGAAAACGACCCGTCAAGGCCGTGGCGCTAACCGGATTTGGAACGCCAGATGATATTGAGCGCGGCAAAGAAGCCGGTTTCGATTTTCACCTGACCAAGCCGGTGGATTTTCACGAACTACGCGCCGTCCTCGGCCAGATCGCTGCGTAGCAACGAGCCGCGAATTTCGCGAAGGAGAAGCTCGCCGCAGTAAACGAATCACTCGAACCCAGAGTTACGCGCGTTCTCGCGGAATCTGACACTTATAGGCGCAGGTCCGAATCCTGGGCGGAAACTGAAACCTGTTGCTGTGCAAGGCGCAAGAACAACAGAAGGAAATTGATGCCATCAAGCGGAACCGAAAGAGCAAAAGGCGCTCATCCTAGGCGCAAATCCTAGCGCGAAATGAGAGTTTTTTTGAATTCGTGTGCAGCTCAGATCTTTCCTGAAACAAATGGAGAGATTCTAGGTTGTGGTGGATGGCGGTGACGGGATTTTAGGTGCGGATGAGGCGGGTTCTGAGCTTCCCGTGCTTAGCACACATACACCAGCAGAGGCAGTCACCGTGAACCTCGGCGCCCGTCATCGCCATTGTTTCCTTCTGATGCAACGCCGAATTTGATCAGACTCGAGAAGTCATATAGATCGTTCGCGGCGGGAATGGAGCCGACGGGAGTCGAGCGACACGGACTACAGCCCGCAGGGTGAGCGAGGCGGTGCGAGCGAATCAATCGAAGCGCGGATGTCAGCACATTCCCAGAGAGTCTCAGATTCGCACAAATCACACAAACCGTTCCCGGCGGGAATCGAACCCACATTTAAGGTTTAGGAAACCTCCGTTCTATCCGTTGAACTACGGGAACAATAATCTGCAAAGAATAAACGGCTTGAACTACGATGGGCAAGAGCGGCCGTGCGAGGCGCAGCGATTTTTCCGGGGGCTTTGCGCTCGACTCTCAGCACCCTACTTGAGAGTATCGTTCCGTTTGGCATTTCCATGTGAATCGATATGGCTGCCGAAGTTAAGAAAGAGATCGAACTCGAAATCGCGCATGTCCTCTTTCTCGACATTGTCGGTTACTCAAAGCTCTCGGTTGACGAGCAGCACGCCCAGGTAGAGGAACTGAGCGAGATTGTTCGTTCGTCCGAACAATTCCGCAAAGCAGAGGCAGCCAGTCGCCTTTTAAAGATTCCCACCGGCGACGGCATGGCGCTGGTGTTTTACAAGAGCCCAGAGCAACCTGCGCAGTGTGCGTTTGAGATCAGTCGCGTGCTGAAAGAGTATACTCGGGTGCAACTCCGCATGGGCATTCACAGCGGGCCGGTCAGCGGTGTAGTGGATGTGACCGAGCGGACAAACGTGGCCGGCGCTGGTATTAACATCGCCCGGCGGGTGATGGACTGCGGCGACGCGAGGCACATCCTTCTCTCACATCATGTCGCTGAGGATCTAGCGGAATACGCACGCTGGCGACCGTTCTTGCATGATATCGGCACCTTCGAGGTCAAACACGGGTTGCCTCTAAGCGTCACAAACCTCTATTCTGAGGAGCTTGGTAATTCGCGATTGCCGAGCAAACTGCAGGCCGTCAAAAAACATCGCGCTCACGTGCGTTGGGCTGAAATTGCGGCTGCACTTCTTGTATTGGGCGCAATTATTGCCGGAGTCTTCTTCTTTGCACGCCGCCCGACCACCTCGGCCTTGCGTGTGCCCGACAAAAGCATCGCGGTGCTTCCGTTTGAGAACCTAAGTGAAGACAAAGCCAATGCTTATTTCACCGATGGGGTGCAGGACGAAATCCTCACGTACCTGGCCAAGATCGCCGACTTGAAAGTGATCAGCCGCACCTCCGTTTTGCAGTATAAGAGCGGTATTGCACGCAATCTGCGGCAGATCGCGCAGCAACTAGGAGTCGCGAATGTGGTAGAAGGAAGCGTTCAGCGCTCGGGCAATCGCGTGCGCGTCAACGCGCAGCTCATCGATGCGCGCAACGATGCACATCTTTGGGCCCTGAGCTATGATCGCGATCTGGCCGATGTGTTCGCCATTCAAAGCGAGATCGCGAAAGCAATCGCCGACCAGTTACAGGCGAAGCTTTCGCCTAACGAGAAGAAAGCCATCGAGCAGCCGCCCACCAGTGATCTGGCGGCTTTCGACCTTTACAGCCGGGCGAAGTCATTTCTCCTGACGGCAAATTTCAGCGCGACAGTCGATCAAGACCTGCCGAAGGCAATTGAGCTTCTGGATGAAGCGGTCAAGCGCGATCCCTCATTTTTCGACGCTTACTGCCAACTCGCTCGGGCGCACGAATTCGTTTATGCAGTAACGGAGTCTGATCACACGCCCGCGCGGCTTGCGCTGACTGAAGCTGCTCTGCAAGCCGCGGCACGACTGCGGCCGGATGCTGCCGAAACGCATTTGGCGCGCGCACAATATCTCTACTACGGGCTGCGCGACTATGCCGGTGCCCTCGCCGAATTGGAGATTGCGCGGCGAGGGTTACCCAATGATCCGCGTCTCTTCGAACTCACCGGCTACATTCTGCGGCGGCGCGGCCAGCAGGAGGAAGGTCTGCGCAATCTGGAGCGCGCGGTGGAGCTGGATCCGCGCAACGTTTATACTCTGCAACAGATCGCGGGCAGTTACCAATTCCTGGG
>JBKPOB010000150.1:0-5944 GCA_046732875.1 Verrucomicrobiota bacterium
ATGAGTTTTTCGAGATTCGGGTGGCTGGGATCAAGCAGCAAATCAAAAGTGAAACGAGCGATATCGGGCCGGACGGGTTAAGTCCGACCGATACATTCGGTCGTATCCAGAAGACCGTGCGCCAGCTCGTCGCAACCCAATGCGCGCTATGGAAAAATGAATTGTTGCCCGAGCTTGCAAAAAACGGGATTTACGTGCGCGAAATGGCAGAACTGTCGCCGAAACGCGCCGCATGGGCGCATCGTTACTTTCAGCAGGAAGTTCTCCCGATGCTCACGCCGCTTGCGGTGGATGCCAGCCATCCCTTCCCCCATCTTTTGAATCGGAGCCATAACCTGCTGGTTCGGGCAAAATTGGAACGAGGTGGCGAACCGCTGCACGCCATTGTGCAGGTGCCCAGGGCGGTATCGCGTCTGATTGCGCTGCCACGCGGGAAGAGCGCGGACGAACCGTGGGAATACATTTATCTCGCCTCCCTCATCAAACAGCACATCGGCGAATTATTTCCCGGGTTGATCCTGGATGAAGTCCACGCGTTTCGCGTCACGCGCAACAGCGACTTGTATATCGACGAGGAAGAAGCAGAAAATCTGCTGCGCACCATCGAGCAGGAGCTGCGGCGCTCAAGCCGAGGCAACGCTGTTCGGCTCGAAGTGGAAGCAGATTGCCCAAAAGATGTTTTGGAATTGCTGTTGAGGTTCTTCGACCTGACAGAGGCTGACGCGTACAAACTAGACGGCCCGCTTACAATGACGCATCTCATGCCGCTCGTCACAAACGATGCGTTTGCCAAGCTGAAGGATCGGCCCTTTCAGCCGGCGCGCGATCCGGCACTTCCGCCGCACGTTGATTTTTTTGAGGTCTTGCGACGCCAGGATGTGCTGCTTCATCATCCCTACGATAGCTTCGATCAAATTGTCGAGTTGATCGAGGCCGCTGCGCAGGATCCGCAGGTGCTTGCGATCAAAATTACTCTATACCGAACAAGCGGTGATTCCCCTATTGTTGAAGCGCTCATCGAAGCAGCGAACGCCGGAAAACAAGTCACGGCTATTGTTGAGCTGCGCGCCAGATTTGACGAGGCAAGCAATATTCAGTGGGCCCGGCGTCTGGAGGAAGCCGGGGCGCACGTCATCTATGGCGTGGTCGGCCTCAAAACACATTGTAAGGCGCTGTTGATCGTTCGCCGCGATGCAGACCAACTCCGGCGCTATGTGCAGCTGGGCACCGGCAACTATCACCCGCGCACTGCGCGCATTTACACCGACTTTAGTTTGCTCACCAGCGAACCCAAACTGACGGAGGAAGTGGCAATCGTCTTCAACACCCTGACTGGCCTGGCTGGTTATCCGGGACTCAAAAAATTGATGGTCGCGCCGTTTGATATGCACAGCCGCCTTATCCGCTTGATTGAGAGGGAGCGCGACCACGGTCGGGCAGGAAAGCCAGCGCGCATCGTTGCGAAATTGAACGCGCTGGTCGACGAGGAGATTATTGAGAAGCTGTACGAAGCTTCCTGTGCAGATGTGACGATCGATTTGATCGTCCGCGGCATCTGTTGCTTGCGGCCAAAAATGCGCGGCTTGAGCGAGAATATTCGCGTCATCAGCATTGTCGGCCGCTTCTTAGAGCACAGCCGGATTTTTTACTTCGAGAACGCCGGGCAGCCCAGAGTGTTCCTTTCGAGCGCGGATTGGATGCCGCGAAATTTTTATCGACGGATTGAACTGGCGTTTCCCGTCGAGAACCCAGTGCTACGCGATCAGATCATTAACGAAGTGCTTCCCAGTTTTTTGCACGACCGCGTCAAGGCGCGCGAGTTGCAGCCCGATGGAACGTACCGGCGCTTGAAACCCGAAGGCACGGAGCCGCGTGCCCAGGCGCAGTGGCATTTCCGTGAAGTCTCTCGCGAGCGCGCGAAAAAAATGACGAAAACGAAGAAGAAATTGCGCGCCGACAAATTGGTTCCGATCACCGTTGCTATCGATTCTTCCATTACGACGAATCCAGAAACTGACAGCGGTCAAAAATCGGCGCCGTCAGGTACGACACCGCCGGCGTCGCCGACGCCAGCTACAACGCGAAAGCAATCTTGAAAAATAAAATCCTCGTCATCGACGTCGGCGGCTCAAACGTGAAGCTGATGATCTCGCGCGCGGAGAGGAGAAAATTCAAGTCGGGACGGAAGTTGACGCCGCGTACGATGGTGACCCAAATCAAACCGCTGGTAGCCGATTGGAAATTCGACGCTATCTCACTCGGGTTTCCTTCACCCGTGCGCAACGGCAAAATTGCGAGCGAGCCGAAGCATCTCGGCCGAGGCTGGGTCGGATTCAACTTTGAGAAAGCGCTAGGCAAACCAGTACGCATCATCAACGACGCCGCCATGCAGGCGCTCGGTAGCTATCACGGTCGTCGGATGCTCTTTCTCGGGCTCGGGACAGGGCTTGGGTCCGCTCTAATTTGGGACAGCTACGTCCTTTCTCTCGAATTGGGGGACTTGCCTTATCGGAACGGCAGTATCATTGAAGATTATCTTGGCGAAGCTGGCCACGCACGCGTCGGTGAAAAAGCCTGGCAGCGAGATGTTCAGCACGCTCTTGTGCAATTAAAGAAATCACTCATCGCCGATTATGTCGTGCTGGGCGGTGGAAATGCCAAGGAGTTGAACGACATCCCGAGAGGAATTGAACTTGGACATAACCGGAACGCTTTTCTGGGTGGAGTCCGACTCTGGCAAATTGACCCGCGTACGCGGCGACCTAAGTGGCAGATTCTTTAAAGCAGTTAAAAATGTTAAAAAAGCTGCAAAGTTAAAATGGACCACCGTCGAATGCTTTCTTCGGTTTAACTTTGTAACGCTTAACTTTTCAACTTCGTTCAAATGAAACTTTACTTTCTTAGACACGGTGAAGCCGATTGGCCGGGCTGGAAAAAACCCGACGACGAACGTCCTTTGACCAAGCGCGGAAAGAAAGAAATGCGCGACGTAGCGAAATTTCTAGACCGACTGAAAGTGCGGCCTGACTTAATCGTGACCAGCCCATTACCGCGGGCAGCGCAGACCGCCGAAATCGCCGCCGACTATCTCAAGGCAAAGGTGCGCAAGGATGAATCGCTCGCACCGGGATTTGGTAGAAGCAATTTGCGCACAGTGGTGAAACGGCATCGAGCAAACGTTCTGATGCTCGTCGGTCACGAGCCAGACTTTACCAACGTTATTTCAGGATTAACTGGGGCGTCGCTCAAACTATCCAAGGCTGGCGTCGCGCTAGTCGATGTGGATCCTGAATCCGAGGAAGGAAAACTTCTTTGGCTTTTCCCGCCAAAGATCGGCAAGAAATAATCGAGCAATCAAGTGAGAAGTGGAAGATGTGATTCGCCCGCTACTTATCACATCTCACCTCTTACTTCTCACTCATCATTGTGCGAGCAGATAAATTGCGACCAGCGTCAGTAAGAAGTACGGAACAAGAACAGCCGCCCCGGCGTAATCTTTCGCCATTCGTTGTCCGAAGAACAGCGCAATGAGAGCAACTGCCGAAGTGACGGCGCCGTAGAAGGCCAGGGTCGTTACTCGCGAAACAATTAGCATCAGGCATCCAATTGCGCTTAGTGTTCCGGCTGCAAGTTCGAGAAGCGTGAGCGCCGTCAATAGAGCGGGCACGACTCCGGCGAGCGGGCTCTTGGCAAAATGCCCTTTCAGCCATTCAAGGTTACCACGGTGATCGATGGTTTTATCAATTCCCGATTGAAGAAAGAGAATCGCGAGAAAAGCCGAGCCAAAAATCTGGAGCAGATGGAACGCTCCGCTAGGTGTATGCAAAGGTGCCATGGCCCGCGAATCTTAACTGGAGCAATCCTGCTTTGTCGATCCTTCGTGATAGGGACGCTGTCAATCTCCGACGGCCTGCCAAAAAAAACAGGGGACGCGGTTTTATCCGCGTCCCCGTTTCAGTGACTATTTTTCGATTAGATACTTAAGCGACCTACGGATTGCCGACTATAGCGTAGTACGCGAAGTGCAGGTCGTCGGAGCCGGGGCCATCGAGGTTAATCCAACCTTGCACTACGTCGCGGAGACCCGCATTGACGGTGACCGTCATCGTTGTCGAACTGTTGGCCGGCACGTTTACGCTACCTGGAACAGTGATCCGATTATCGCCCGCGCTCAGGATTCCAGCGTTCCAGATGAGGGGGACCGTTCCCCCGAACGTATCCGGGGTAAACTTCGTAATCGAGACGCTGAACGTCTCATCAGTCCCCGTCGGGTTGACCAGTGTGATCGTGACCGAAGTCGGATGACCAACCGTTACACGGCCAAAACTCGCCGAAACGGGATCCATCCATGTTGTTGCGTCCGCGGCCACGGAGAGGTTCTCGCGCCCTCCGCCCTGCGCTGTGGGACCGACGTCATGTGTGCCGGTCACGGCATCCTTGATCACCAAGTCGGCGCGGTTGACGAGCGCCGATTTAACCTGCGCAGGAGACCAGGACGGATTGAGGTTCAACAGCACGGCTGCCGACCCTGCAATATGTGGCGTTGACATCGACGTGCCGCTGAAAAACGCCCAGCCTGAACCATCGTCCGGGCAATCGGGACCCTTGCCCACACAGGTGATCGAGCTGAGGACGTTCACCCCAACTGAAGTGAGGTCAGGCTTCACGGCAAAATCAACCGCCGTTGGGCCCTGACTGCTGAAGCCTGCCAAAATGTCCGCGTTGGGAGTGATGAACTCTTGGAACGTGGCTTCCGCTGAAGCAGTCGTCGCTCCGGATGCCCGTAGATCTGCCCCTTCGTTCTTGCCGATCATTACTGCCGGCAGGTCGTCGTCGCCCAGTCCGTCCTTTGCCATGGCGGTCGGGTCACCAGCGACATTGTTGATCACGAGCACCCCGACAGCCCCAGCCGCGATCGCATTGCGCACCTTCGTGCTGAAAGTGCAGCCCCCGCGGTCGATGATAGCCAGCTTGCCGGAGGCAGCTGGGTCGACACTGCCGCAGCTGGTAGAGTGGGTGTCGAAGAGATCAAAAGACGCTTCAGGCAGTGGCGGAAACTCACCCACCGCCGCGCCGATCGTTGTTCCACCGCCTGCCGGATAGGTAAACGGCTGGCCAACGAAATGCTGGTTGGTGCTAGCGCCGACCGTGATGACCTTGCGCCCGCGGCCGGGTGATTCAAGCGTGCCTTGCCCGGGGCCGCTGTTGCCCGCGGCTACGGCGACGACCAAGCCGGCATCGACTGCATTGTCGAGACCTAACGCAAGCAGGTCTTGGTTTCCATGAAACGTGCCGCCAAGCGAAAGATTAAGAACGTCCATTCCGTCAGCGATGGCGGCATCAACCGCGTTCAGGATGTCCTCGCTGCGGGCGTTATCAACAAGGCCAGGAAAGACGTTGTAGTTTCCCAGCCATGCACCCGGCGCTATGCCAGACATATCATCGATGCTAACATCGTTCACAACCGCGGTCTTGCCGGTCACCCCAGCCGCGTCCCCAGCGACATGCGATCCGTGATCCTGGATGGCCTGGGCGTCGAGCCCCTGCTGGCTCGCTTTGTTGTAGAAGACCTTGGCAACAATTACTTTTTCCGAGACGTATCTGCAGTCTTGGTCCGGCGTATGCGAGTCGCTATCTAATGCATCGCACTTCGGAAATCCCGGGGGAAAACTGAAGCCGGCCGGGTCGAAGAATGGGTGATTGTGGTCGATACCCGTGTCGATGATTCCGATCTTGACGCCAGCCCCTGCGACTGACCTCCCACCCGCCGCGGTCCAGGCGTCGGAAGCATTGATGATCTTGTAACTCTCGCTCAGAGTCGGGTGGTAAAGCGCATTGTATTCGGCACTCTGCACCATTGGTGCGGCTGCGATTGTTGCGAGTGGCGTTCCGTTGAGTTGCACCGCCACCGCGTTAAGTGAGACATCGTACTCGCTCGTAACCC
>JBKPOB010000151.1:0-18084 GCA_046732875.1 Verrucomicrobiota bacterium
CGCCAGCGATCATTCCGCCACAAACCGGGATCATCTGCAAAGGACCAGTGGAACCTTGAGAGAAAGCAATGACGCGGAAAGTGGTTTCAAATGATTGATTCGCACCACCGACGATCATCAAACAGAGATGGATGATCGCGCTGCCAATGAACAGTCCGATTATGACGAACAGAGG
Organism: Verrucomicrobiota bacterium; assembly: GCA_046732875.1. Taxonomy (GTDB): domain Bacteria; phylum Verrucomicrobiota; class Verrucomicrobiia; order Chthoniobacterales; family UBA10450; genus Udaeobacter. The sequence goes on from JBKPOB010000151.1 coordinate 176, forward strand.
CACCAGAACGATAAACGCAGCCGAACCAACGCCCATCCCAGCCATCGCAGCGAACGTGTCGTGACGATCGGCAAAGAAGCCAACGGACTGCAATCCCAGCGTGAATAGAAACGAGACGATGCCTCCAAGGCACCCACCGATGAGCGCGTAAATGAGCGGCTCACCTAAACCGCCTTCGCGTTTCATGACCGTGAACGCTTCGCCCGGTCTCGTGAGGACCATAACCAGGGTCTCGATGAACGCATTGAAAAAACCACGCTCTTGCCGGTGTTCCCACGGCAGGCCGCTGCGCGGCACGGCAGCTTCCGGGGTTACGCCTGCGCCGATCTGTGTAGGCGGTGCAGCCGACGGCGGAGCTCCCAATTCAGGAAATTGCGAAAGCGGCTGCCAGTTTGCCATTCCTTCGCGCCACCCGATGTCCGTAGGAACAAAACGGCCAGTACGCAGGCCTTCACGAACTTCGTCTTCGGAGAATACGCCCAAATTTGTTGCGTCCCGGTTAACGTGAATCATCGCCATAATGGGCTCGTTCTAATGAGACGCAGCGTCGACCGCAAGTTAAATGGTTAAAAGAGTTAAAAGGTTAAAAGGGTTACAATGAGGGATTCTCTTTTAACTTTTAACCTTTTAACTTTGTAACTTCTCTGCAGTATCCAGCGCTCGCCAGAAATACCAAGCCGCGACGGAACGGTACGGGCGCCATTTTTCACCGAACTTCATGAGCTGTTTCGAAGTGGGAAGTTTTCGGCGACCGAAAGTTTTAGCGAAACCTTTGCGCACACCGTAATCATCAACCGGCCAGACATCCGGTCGGCCGAGATCGAAAAGGAGAAGCATCTCGACTGTCCAGCGGCCGATTCCGCGCACCATGGTCAAACGCGTGATGATCTCATCATCGGTCATCCGGATGAGTGCGCGACCGGATGGCACTGTTCCGTCGATTGTTTTTGCCGCCAGATCTTTTAATGCCGCGGTTTTCGCGCGAGAAAGACCAGCGGCACGAAGTGTTTCGTCCGGCGTTGCGAGAAGTTCTTCGGGATCGAGCCATTTTTTCCTCGGATAAAGCGCTCGGACTCGACCAAAAATAGTGGCAGCAGCTTTGCCGCTCAGTTGCTGGTAAGCAATTGATTCGGCAAGGGCGTCGAATGGTCGAACGGAAACCGCCGGCGTGATGTTGTAGCGACGCGAGCGAGCGATCAACTCGGCCATTCGCGGATGACTCGCTGTCAGAAGTTTGTGTGCGTGTTGGTGGTTCATGAAAGGTAAAAGTTTACGACGCGCTCAGCGCGAGTAAACAATGTCACCGCCAAGCACTGTCATTTCGTTCCGCGTTTCAAGAATTTCCATCTCAGGAATTTTCATGATGTCTTGTGAGAGGACAGTAAAATCAGCGAGCTTGCCAACTTCGATTGAGCCTTTGTCTTTTTCTTCGAACGCAGCATAGGCCGGCCAGATCGTAAACATTTTCAGCGCATCTTCACGGGAGACGGCTTGCTCGGGATGCCAGCCATCGCCTGACTCGCCCTTGATGCTTTTGCGCGCAACGGCGGCATAGAATTCAATCATCGGTTCGCCGCGTTCGACCGGCGCGTCGGAACCCCCTGCAACAATGCAGCCGTTTTTGAGAAAGCCTTGCCACGTGTACGCGGCCGCCAGGCGGTCCATTCCAAGTCGAGCAGGAGCGAAAAACAAATCGCTGATCGCGTGTGACGGTTGCATCGAAGGAATAACTCCGAGTTTCGCGAAACGGTGGATATCGACTGGATCAACGATCTGCGCATGCTCGACGCGCCAACGCGGTTCACGAATTTTTCGATTATCAGGCGGCACGGCTTTGAACGCCTGCTCGTAAAGGTCGAGAATCAGTCGGTTAGCGCGATCGCCGATCGCGTGCGTTTCGACCTGAATGCCGCGGCGCAGCGCTTCTTCAAACATCGGCCGTAGCTCCTCCGGTTTTTCCGTGAGAAAACCGGAAGTTTCGGGCGCGTCGCTGTACGGTTTCAATAGCGCCGCGCCGCGAGAGCCGAGCGCGCCGTCGAAGATAACTTTGATCGTGCGTTGAGTGAAATGATGATCGAACGCATTGATGGTCGATCCTTCGCGCAAAAAATTCTGTGCATCTTCGCCAGGACCGTAGACGGCGTTAACGAACCGAATTTTGATTTTGCCGGCGTCGAATGCTTTCCGAATAAGATCGACATCTTCTTTGTAGCTGCCGGCGTTCTGAATTTCGCACCAGCCGAGTTTGATCTCGCGGTCGATTCCGCGCAGCAACGCCTCTTCGCGCTCGCTTTCGCTGGGTTTGGGGATGTTTCTCGCGACAAGATCCTGCGCGTTATCGAGCAGCATCCCATTTGGCTCGCCATTCTTTTTTAAAATTTGTCCGCCAAAAGGATTCGTGGTGTTCCTATCGATTCTAGCGAGTTTTAGCGCTGCCGAATTAACAACTGAGGCGTGGCCATCGGCGCGCGTGAGAAAAACAGGATTGTTTGGAGCGATCTTGTCGAGATCCTGGCGCGTTGGAAATTGCGGCGGCTTCCAAAACGTTTCGATCCAACCTCGCCCAGTGATCCATTTGCCTGGGCCTGTTTTGTCGACAGGCTCCTTCACCCTCGCCAGAAAATCTTCAAGTGAATTTGTCCCTTCCAGGTTCAATCGCATTTCGCGCTCGCCGATCCCGAAGATGTGGCAATGCGAATCAGCGAAGCCGGGCACAACGGTGCGACCCCGGAGATCGACGATCTTTGCAGCATGAATTTTTTTCGCGTCGTCATTTGAGCCAACGAATACCACGCGCCCATGTTTCACGACGATGGCCTCCGCGTGAGGCTGCTTCTTGTTCACTGTGTAAACATTGCCGTTAGTAAAAACGACCTCCGCATCTTCGGCCCGCGCGACGATAGTGAACAAAACCAGGACAACGGTGGCGGCGATTGTTCTCAAGCCAATCGTCTATTCGATAATGAAACCTTGAGCTTCTGCAGCCCGGCGGAGTTCTCGATCTTCTGCAAGGAACCGAGCCGTTGGCGGATCAAAGCCGCTGGCTAACAGGGCTGCACCCAGTTGTAAGGCGTCACCCGATCGCAGCTGAGATTCCCTCGCCACGCGCACCGCCGCACGACGCAATTCCTGGCTCGCCGGAATCTCGGCCCAGTCTTGCGATAGCTGATCAAGCATTCGATACGATTCGGCAATCTGGGCGGGCGCGGTCGTTTCGCTGCGGGCATGGCGAACGATGGCTGCAGCACACTCGATATAGCTTCCCCACCAAGTCGTGATTTTCACTGTCTGCGCAATGTCCAGATACCGTTCGGTAGTCGCTTCACCCAGCACGAGCGGAAGCAATGCCGAGGAATCGAAGTAAGTCACCATCGTGCTTCCCGCCGCATCTTGATCAGAGTCTCCACCACGCTGCCTTTGAATTTGGGTCGCGGCCGGGTCCAGAAATCCTTTGGCAATTTGCCAGTCCCTCGCCTTAGCAAGCCACGGCGCTCCAAGTCCAGCAGCTTGGCTTCATCCCCCTCTTTACTGCCCGGTGGCAGCGGTTCGAGGCGGGCAACCGGGATGTTGCGATCAAGAATGAGGACCGACTGTCCGTGGCGAACCTTTTTGAGCAACTTGCTCAGGTTATTTTTTGCTTCAGTAACGCTCACTGTGGTCATAAAGCCAGAATAGCTTCATAGATCAAGCCTGACAAGCGCGATGAGGGCTGGCAGTGGAACAATGGAGTAGTGGTTTTTCCGCATTACTCTAATACTCCCAGCACTTCATTGCTCTTTTTGTTGTTCCAGGCTTGACGTGCCGCCGAACTTTTGACGTCATCGGTTTTGCCAATTGTTCGCTTTTCTGTATCGGAAAAGGCGAACGCTTTGTCGGCATGAGTTTGAGTGATGAATTTTATTTTGCTACCGCCGGACAGATTTATAGAATCTTGGTTCCCCCTTGGGCGAAGAAGAAACCTTAACCCTTTTGGACCGTCTGAACGCAGCGCATTCCGATTTCAGCATTGATTGGTTGTGGTGGCTGGTGTTGCCCAGCGGAGCCGCATTTGCGTGATATCCCATGGCCAACTTCTTTCCACGCTGGACTAACTGGATACCGCTCAAACTGGTGATCTGCGGGATCATTGCGGTAGGTGGATTGACGGCCGCGACCTGGTATTACGCGACGCCAAAGTACACAAAAATTGGCTACGAACCGATCCAGCCGGTGCCGTTTCCGCACGACATCCATGTGACGCAGCTGGGAATGGATTGCCGCTATTGCCACAGCTTTGTGGAAATGGCGGCCCAGTCCAATGTGCCGAACACCCAGACCTGCATGAATTGCCATACACAGGTGCAAAAGGATAATCCGAAACTGGAGCCGGTGCGGGCGAGCTGGAAAACAGGCAACCCAGTGGAGTGGGTGTGGATCTATCGGACCGTCGATTATGTTTATTACAATCACGCGGCGCACGTGAACCGCGGAATCAGTTGTTTCAGTTGTCACGGTCCCGTCAATCATATGTCGACAGTGTATCTGGCGAAGCCGCATAGCATGGCGTGGTGCCTCGAATGCCATCGGCATCCCGAGAATTTTTTGCGTCCCGAAGATCAGGTTTTCAATCTCGATTGGAAACCGGACGATGTGAAACCGGCGGAATTTGTGGCGAAATACGGGCAACCGCATGACGCTCGCAGGGATTTTTCGACGAAGACGAAACTTACCCAGGCAGAGATTGGCCAGACGTTGAAGGAGCACTGGAACATCAATCCGCCAACAAACTGTCAGGGGTGCCACCGATGAAACGACAAATGTGCAAACAGCCATGGCGCTGTAGCCGCTTCGCTCTGCGAAGCGTAACGCTCATGTGTTTTGCAGGGCGTGAGACGCCCGTCTCAGAGAGACGCGGCTACAGATAACCGATGAAACGCGTATTCCACCACCCACCGGAGCCATCAACTGGCAAGCGTTACTGGCGCAGCCTGGGCGAATACAGCAATTCGCCCGAATTCCGGCAGTGGCTGGAACGCGAATTCCCACACGGTATCGCGGAGCTGAACGGCGACGAATGGTCACGACGCGATTTCCTGAAACTAATGGGAGCATCGATGGCGCTGGCAGGGTTTGGCCTAACGAGTTGTCGCAGGCCAGAGCTACACCTCGTTCCGTTCACGAAGAACGTTGAGTGGACGATTCCGGGAAAATTTCTGTACTACGCTACCGCGATGCCGCGGCGCAACGGCGCAATTCCGCTCATCGCCACGACGGTCGACGGGCGTCCGATTAAACTGGACGGTAATCCGTTGCACCCGGTCAGCGGCGGCGCAACGGACACTTTCACTCAAGCGTCGATTCTCGACCTTTACGACCCAACACGCTCGAAGCGATTTGTTCAGAATGGGAAAACAAGCAAGCGCGCAGACTTCGAGGCTTATATCACAGAACTTCGCAATAAGCTTATGGCCGATCACGGCGACGGTCTCGCGTTTCTTGTCGAGGAGACGAATTCGCCCACGCGCGAGCGTTTACGCGCAGAGCTGGAAAAAAATCTCCCGGGCATGCGCTGGTGCGTTTATGAGCCATTCTTGAGTCAAGGAACAAGCGGTGCAGCGCATACCGCTTTCGGAGCTGGGGCGCGCGTGATTCCCAGGTTCGATCGCGCCGACGTCATTGTTGCGTTGGACAGCGATTTCCTTGATTGCGGTCAGGGCGATCTCGCATCAGTGCGCGCATTTACCTCTCGTCGCCGCGTAAGTACGCCCAAAGACAGCATGAACCGGCTTTATGTCGCGGAAAGTCGGTTCACACTCACGGGCGCGTTGGCGGATCATCGGCTACGCTGTCCGGCCAGCCAAATCGCCGCGATAACACAGGCGCTTGCAGCTAAAATTCTCGCAGGAACAAACGATTCCGCTCTTGGCTCGATAATCGGAAGCGTCCAAGGCGTGGCAGCACCCGGTGGTGAGACATTCGATGAGCAATGGATCACCGGGTTAGCAAACGATCTGCTGGCAAAACCGGGCGCGAGCCTGGTGCTGGCTGGCCCATCCCAGCCGGTTGCAGTGCAATTACTCGCGTATGCGATCAATGCAGCGCTCAAAAACCTCGGCCAGACGTTGGTTGTTCGCCAAATGCCGAGCAATCCGCGAACCATCGATATTTCTCAACTCGCAACCGACATTAACGACGGGCGGATCAAACGTCTTTTCATTTTTGGAGGCGATCCGGTTTACAACGCGCCTCGCGGATTAGTGGAGGACAAGCAAAAAAATGTGCCGCTCGACTGGACTGAGCTGCAAAAACGCGTGCCCGAGATTGTCCGGCTCGGCTATCACGAGGATGCCACATCGATGTTGAGTCAATGGCATGTTCCCGCTGCGCATTATCTCGAATCATGGGGAGACGCGCTTGCTCCTGAGGGCGATTATTTGTCGATCCAACCGATGATTTTGCCGATCTTCGGTGGTCTCTCAGAAATCGAATTGCTGAACGCGCTGCTCGGCGGACCAAAAACTGAGGGACCGGAACTTGTTCAGGAAACGTTTCGCTCTACAAATCCGCCGGGCGATTTTCAAACTGCGTGGTCGCGTTTCCTTCAAGATGGGTTTGCGGCACATGTTCAACCGCGTGATCAATCACCGTCGCTCACTCCAAATGCTGGCAGTCCGCAAAATTCGTGGACGGTGCCGCCAGCGCCGACTCCAGATTCACCTGAGATTGTGCTGACATCCAGTTATTCGATGGACGACGGCCGTTACGCAAACAACGGCTGGCTTCAGGAACTACCCGATCCCATAACCAAGCTGAGTTGGGACAACGCGGCACTAATTAGTCCTGCTTACGCAAAGAAGCTCGGTGTGCTTACCGGCGATCTGGTGCAAATCACAATTAACGAAAAGAGCGCCGGCGGCCAACCGGTCAAACGCGAGCTCGTCATCGCGGCGCTCGTGTCTCCTGGTCACGCCGACAACTCCGTTTCGATCCCACTGGGATACGGACGAAAAATGTCTGAGTTCGATGGACTGCCATACGCAGGCGGGGCGCTGAAAGAAAGACCAGGCATCGCCGAGCAGTCCGGGTTCAACGGCTACTTTCTGCGGACGGCAGCGAATCCGTTTTTTGCCGCCGCTGACGGGAAAGCGATTGAAAGCGTGCAGGTGACAAAAGTTGGTCGCACCTATCCGTTCTCAATCACACAGGAGCAGTTTAGCATCGAGGGTCGCGGGCTTGTGCGCGAAGCGACGCTGGAGGGCTACCGCGCAAATAATGAGTTCGCGAAAAAAATCCCCGGCGAAGAGGAGTTACCGCATCCGCCGCCGAGTATCTACACACATCCGCCGCTGGATGCACCGCAGCAGTGGGGAATGAGTATCGATTTGAACGTGTGCACCGGATGTAGTGCGTGTGTGATCGCCTGCCAGGCCGAGAACAACGTCCCGGTCGTCGGCAAGCTGCAGGTGGCGCACGGGCGAATCATGCATTGGCTCCGGATTGATCGCTATTACGCCAGCCGCAAACCCTACAATCAGGATCGCGGCGAATGGCCAGAGAATCCCGAGATCGTACACCAGCCGATGCCCTGCCAGCATTGCGAGAACGCGCCGTGCGAAACGGTTTGCCCGGTCAACGCCACGATTCACAGCGAGGACGGCCTCAACGTCATGGCTTACAACCGCTGCGTCGGCACGCGGTTTTGCTCCAACAACTGCCCCTACAAGGTGCGACGATTCAATTATTTTGATTACAACCAGCGCCCAGTCGGCAAGAGAAAGATCGTGGGCGCATTGAACATCTACGAAGAATATTTTGCGCCGCTAACCACCAAGGGCGCGCCGGACACGATCAAGATGCAGAAAAATCCGAACGTCACCGTTCGCATGCGCGGTGTTATGGAAAAATGCACCTTCTGTGTGCAACGCATCGAAGAAGCCAAGATCGCGGCGCTCGCGCGCGCCGGCGCTTCGCCGAATACCCTGATTCCGCGCGATTCTTTCACCACCGCCTGCGCACAGGCGTGTCCTACGGAGGCGATTGTCTTTGGCGATATCAAGGATCCGGAAAGTCGTGTATCAAAAATGAAACAGCAGGACCGGAATTACCGAATTCTCGATTATTTGAACGTCGTACCACGAGTCAGCTATCTCGCGCGCATTCGCAATCCCAACCCGAAGATGCCCGACGCGGAAAACATTGGAGTCGCAAGTTTTGAGGAGAAAACCGGGTAATGAATTTTCGATTTTCGATTTCTGATTTTCGATCGTCGCAATTGGCAATTGGCAATTGGCAATTTAATTTATGGACGCAGCACCGACAGCACCAGAGCTGACGAAAGAGGCCGAACGACAGATCACGCGCGTACCTCTTGTTCTGCATCGGCGCAACTTTAGCTGGTTGACGGAACGGATCTCCGGAGTGGTGGAACAACCCGCCCCGCGCTGGTGGTGGGTGGCCTTCACCATCACTGCAAGCGCCGCGACATTCGGACTTTTTTGCATTGGCTATCTGATCTCCACCGGCGTCGGCGTGTGGGGAAATCAGATCCCGGTCGGCTGGGCTTGGGGGATCACAAACTTCGTTTTCTGGATCGGTATCGGACACGCTGGTACCCTCATCTCCGCCATTCTGTTTTTGCTCCGGCAAAAGTGGCGTACGTCGATCAATCGCTCGGCGGAAGCCATGACACTTTTTGCGGTGATTTGTGCCGCAATTTTCCCAGGCATCCACGTAGGCCGGTTTTGGATGGCGTGGTACCTGGCGCCGATGCCTAACAACTGGGCGATCTGGCAAAATTTCCGCAGCGCGCTGATGTGGGACGTGTTTGCGGTCTCGACCTATTTTACTGTCTCAGTCCTATTTTGGTACACCGGTCTAATTCCGGATTTGGCGACGCTGCGTGATCGCGCAACCACGAAGGTCAGAAAGTTTCTTTTTGGAATCTTCGCATGCGGCTGGCGTGGCTCAAACCGCAACTGGCGTCATTACGAAATGGCGTATCTGCTTTTAGCGGGTCTTTCCACGCCACTGGTTCTCTCGGTACACAGCGTCGTATCGTTCGACTTCGCCACAACGGTTTTGCCGACGTGGCATACCACAATCTTTCCGCCCTACTTTGTTGCTGGCGCGATCTTCGGTGGATTCGCGATGGTTCTGACGCTGCTGATTCCAGCGCGTGCGATTTTCAAATTGCACGACATCATCACGCCACAGCACATCGACAAGATGGCGAAGATCATTTTGTTGACCGGCTCTTTCGTCGCTTACGCCTACATGATGGAGTTTTTTATCACGTGGTACAGCGGGAACTCCTACGAACGGTTCGCGTCCTGGAATCGCGTCTTTGGTCCCTACTGGTGGTACTGGTGGTTTGGAATGCTTTTCTGCAATTGCTTGTCGCCCCAACTTTTCTGGTTCAGATGGTGCCGGCGAAACATTCTTGTCGTTTATTTTGTCAGCATGTGCGTGAACGCCGGCATGTGGTTCGAGCGCTTCATCATTATTGCCGGCGGTTTGGCCCGCGATTTCCTGCCATCGTCATGGAGAGTGTTTCATCCAACCTGGGTCGATATCTGGACTTACATTGGCACAATCGGAATCTTCACTTCGCTGTTCCTGATTTTCATTCGTTTTCTGCCGATGATTGCCATGTCGGAAGTTAAGACCGCTGTGCCGGAGGCGGACCCGCATTACGGCGTCCCGCCTGGCGGAAAGGAGCCCAGGCAATGATGAGGGTCGATTGCTTCTGTAGCCGCGTCTCTGTGAAACGCGTGGCGCGTGCGCTCCGAACATGCCGGCGATGCGCCTCGCACAGCGAGGCGGCAGCAACTGCCCGAGGAAAGGAGCATACCCGATGATGAGGACCCCTTCCGGCCACAGGGTGTACGCCATGGCTGCCGAATATCCGAGCGCAGCGGCGCTTTACGAAGCAGCCAAGCACGTCCGTGATGCAGGTTTCAAACGCTGGGACGTTTATTCGCCGTTTCCCATCCATGGAATGGATGAGGCGATGGGGCTGGGAAAATCCTGGTTGAGCGGATGGGTCTTGTTTGGCGGCGTCACGGGTTTGCTTACTGCTGCTGTCGTCGAATTTGGGCCGTCTTCGATTCTGTACCAGCTCAATGTGCACGGTAAGCCATGGAATTTTTGGACCGTCCCGGCGTTTTTCCCAATCATGTTTGAGCTGACAGTGCTCTTCGGGGCGTTCGCTGCCTTCTTCTCGATGCTTGGCATGAACGGATTGCCGCGCTGGTACCACCCAATGTTTAACTGGGAACGATTTAGCCAGGTCACTAACGACGGATTTTTCCTCGCGATCGAAGCGCGCGATCCACGGTTTACCGAAAACGGCGTACGCGAATTGTTGGAAAGAACCGGCGGCGAACACATCACTGTTGTGCACGAGGACTAAATATGTTGCGCGGCTTTCTGGTGATCTTTGTTTTGTGCGGGATCGCGATCCTCGCGGTCTTTGGATTTCGCGGGCAGAAGAGTACCGCGCCACCGACCGAGGTTTTCCCTGATATGGTGCGCCAGATGAAGGTTCGTGCACAAGCACCACTCGGTCTTTTTGCAGATGGGCGCGGACCGCGTCTGCCAGTCGCCGGTACGGTGCCGATTGGCTATGAGATGCCAAAGTTCGGGCTAGCCAGGCAACCAGGAACCGACGTGGGTCCCTGGTCTCATCCGCGCCCTGATTTTGGTTCCGGCACTGATTATTACAACACTGGCAAAATGGGCGATCAGTGGGGAACGGGCATTCCAGTCCCGGTCACTCGCGAGTTGATGGAGCGCGGGCAACAGCGGTTCAACATCACTTGTGCAATGTGTCACGGCGCTACCGCAGCAGGCAACGGAATCACAAAGCAGTACGGACTCGCGACTGTCGTGACGCTCCAGGATGAACGAATTCGAAAAATGTCTGACGGAGAGGTTTTCAACACGATTACCAATGGCAAGAACACGATGATGGCCTACGGGCCAAACGTCATTGTGCCCGATCGCTGGGCGATCATCGCGTACCTGCGCGCGTTACAGCGGAGCCAAAACGCAACGGTGGCCGATGTCCCTGAAGACCAGCGCGCGGAACTGGAGAAACCGGCGTCACCGCCGCCGGCTACAGCAAAATGAGCGAGCGTTCCCATACTGCCCCAACACCCGAAGGCGAATATTTCGAGAGCAACCGCTTTGCAGGTCTCTCGTCGCTGCTGGGATTGATTGCCATTGTGGCCCTGGTGCTTTGCGTCGTCGGCGCATTTCTAAATCCGCATCAATTCAGTTATTCGTGGCTCTTTGCGTTTGCATTTTTCTTCACGCTTTGCGCGGGCTGCTTTTTCTGGACGATTGTGCATCATGCCACAGACGCCGACTGGTCGGTAGTAGTCCGACGTCAGTTGGAGAACATTGCGGTGTTGCTCGTGGTGCTGGCGATTCTTTTTGTGCCGATCCTTCTCCTTCGACGCCACCTGTATTCCTGGATGGACATTCCGCCCGGTGTCGAACATTCGCTTGATGCGAAGCGCGCCTACCTCAACTGGGGTTTCTTTCTAATCCGCGCCATCGTGTTTCTCGGCTTTTTCCTTTGCGCAGCGCTCGCTTTACGCCGCTTATCAGTGAAACAGGACGTGGACGGAAACCCGCGGTTCACGGTCTTGATGCGCAAGCTGGCATTTATCAGCCTCCCGATGTTCGCGCTTTGTCTCACGTTTGGTGCGTTCGATTGGTTCATGAGCCTGAACTATAAATGGTTTTCCACCATGTTTGGCGTGTACATCTTCGCAGGCGCAGCGGGGAGTTCGATGTCACTGCTCGTCCTGGTCATCACAGCCTTGCGACGGGCTGGATATCTGAAGGACATCATCACCGTTGAGCATTACCACATCATGGGAAAATGGATGCTGGCCTTCTGTATTTTCTGGGCCTACATCGGGTTCGGCCAGTACATGCTCATTTGGTACGCGAACATACCGGAGGAGACGCAATTCTTTATTACCCGAAATACTGAATCGTGGTGGACGCTGAGCACGCTGCTCGTCGTCGGACGCTTCTTTGTATGTTTTGGGATTTTGCTCTTGCGCTCGATCAAGAAGGAACCACGCCATCTCTGTTTAGTCGCAGGATGGATTCTCTGCATGCAAATGCTGGACATGTACATCATCGTTTTGCCTGCGTTACATGGCACAGGCGTGTACGTCAGCATCTGGGATTTGCTTTCCCTCATCGCCATCGGCGCGACGCTCGGGTTCGTTTATCTGCGAATTGTGCCGCGAACTTCTCTCTTTCCGGTTCGCGATCCGCGACTGATTGAATCTTTGAACTTGGTCAACTGACATGGCTGAAACTGAATCACTCCGTCAAGTCGCCCATGCGCGTGCTCCGTGGTCTACGTGGTTCGGCATTGTGCTGCTCTTTGCGTTGTTCGGTGTGATCGTGCTCGCGATCATTGGGCCGTCGCCGCGTGGAAACGATTACGAAGAAACGCGGGCGAAAAAGCGCGTGGAGAATTTGAAGACATTACGCGAGGAAACCGACAAGGCTTTGACGGCTTATGGCTGGGTCGACAAAAACAAGGGCGTCGCTCGCATCCCGATCGAGCGCGCCATGGAATTGACAGTTGCCGACTTGGCGAAGCAAAAGCCGGCGCCCGCAGGTCCAATTGCTACGCCCGCCTCTGCCGAGGCTACGGCGGGCAAGCCGCAGGCAACCGCGAGCGCTGCACCCGCTTCTCCAGCACCGGCCGCCTCGCCACAATCGGGCGGCGCGTCGCCTGCGGCATCGCCTTCCGCGCAGGCTCCAGCTTCGCCTTCGCCAGCGGCTCAGTCATCGCCCCCGAGCCCCACTTCGCCCAGCCCCACGAAAAGTCCGTGATCATCCTTAACATTTCAATGTTCCAACGTTTTCGTCCTCAATGAATCCTGCCGGAATTCCACTTAAAGAACCGTCCGTTTCCGCTGCTGCAGGTGACACTGAGCAGTTGGAACGCGCCCTGATTGACGCCTCAACACGCGTACCGGTTCTAATCTTTTACACTTCGGCGGTGGCGTGGCTGATCCTCGGCACGCTTCTGGCCGGTTTTGTTTCGTTCAAGCTGCACACGCCGGATCTGCTTTCTGATATCAGTTTTCTCACATGGGGACGCGTACGCCCTGCCCATATGAACGTGATGGTGTACGGCTGGGCGTCCATGGCTGGCATGGGAACAGCAATTTGGCTGATGGCCCGATTGTGCCGCACAGTCCTGCGTTATCCTCTGCTCCTGGTTGCAGGCGCTGGATTTTGGAACGTGGGAGTTCTATTGGGTGTAGGCGGAATTCTCCTCGGCGATAGCACTGGTTATCAGTGGCTCGAGTTTCCCAGCTATGCCGCGATTATTCTTTTTGTCGCTTACACGCTCGTTGCCTCCTGGGTAGTGCTGATGTTTCGGTTTCGGCGAGGGGAACAAATTTACATTACGCAGTGGTATTTACTCGGGGCGTTTCTCTGGTTCCCGTGGCTTTACGCGGCCGGTCAGTTAATGCTCTTCGTCGTGCCAGTGCAGGGCGTGTTGCAGGCAGCCGTCGGCTGGTGGTACGCGAACAATCTGCTCTTTCTCTGGTTCGGTGCGATCGGTCTGGGCACCGCGTATTACATGATTCCCAAGGTGATCGGTCGCCCGGTGTACAGTTATCACTTGGCGACAATCGGCTTCTGGAGCTACGCGCTGTTCTCGAGCTGGACTGGGATGCAGCGCCTGGTTGATGGACCATTCCCAGCCTGGATGGTCACTGCCAGTATCGCAGCCACAATCCTCACGCTGATTCCCGTCGCCACCGTTGGGCTGAATCACCACATGACGATGCAAGGCTATTTCCCGCTCATGCGCTACAGCCCGACACTTCGTTTCACCGTGTTCGGCGCGATGTCTTATACCGTCTTTAGTCTGGTAGGCGTTTTGATTTCGCTGCGCTCCGTGGCTCGCTACGTGAATTTTACTCAGGCCAGCGTCGCGTATTCGCATCTCGGTCTTTACGCATTTTTCACGATGGTGATTTTTGGCTCAATGTATTACGTCGTCCCGCGACTGATTGGACGTGAGTGGCGATACGCGTCGTTGATCAAACTGCATTTCTGGGCATCGGCCTATGGCATTGGGCTGATGACATTGATGCTTCTTGTCGGTGGCTTTATGCAAGGCGCAAGCATGGAAAATCCTTCGCTCGCTTTCAGTGAGAGCGTCGAATCGGTATTGCCTTACCTGCGCGGACGCAGTCTATCCGGCATTTTACTGACTGTGTCGCATTTTATCTTTGCGTATCACTTTGGATTGATGCTTTTCGGCCTGGGCCGGAAAGCGACCGTGCCCACATTTCTTAACCCGGTTGAAGCGGAGGGGGCTGAAGCGCACTGATGAAAGGACTCGCCCCACTTTTCCTCGGAATCTTCGGGACGTTTGCGTTTTCCTGGGTGGGATTGACGCTGATCCCCAATTGGCAAATCGGACATCTCAATCCTCAATCTGACGAGGAAGGCACAGACATCTACCCTATGCCGCAGTCGGGAATGGTCCAGCAGGGCGCGCGCGTTTATGCTGCCAACGGCTGCATTTATTGTCACAGTGAGCAGGTCCGCGCCGATTATGCCGGCGCCGATATCGAGCGAAAATGGGGTGAGCGACGCAGCGCGCCGCGCGATTACATTTTCGAACGGCCAGTGTTTTTGGGGAAAACGCGCATGGGTCAGGACATCGCCAACATTGGCGCACGCGCGCCAAAGGAAGAAGAAAGCCCTCCGCCTACGAGTTCTCCTGCAACACAAGGAGCGGCGTCGTCCCCGGGGCCTGCAGCTTCTGCGAAGGCGACTAGTCCGCCGCCTTCAGTGGCAGCGTCGGCTTTGCCTGCAAGCTCGCCAGCAGCAGCGCCCCCAGCGTCACCTGGCGCAGTTGCATCGCAACCGCCAACCAGCCCCGGTCCGCCGAGTCCTCCACCTTCAAAGTCTCCCGCAGCAGCAGCAGCTGCTGCCGCAAGTCCAGCCGCTTCACCAAGTCCCTCGGCTCCGTGGCCAGAGCAGACTGCGGGCTTGCCGCCAATGTATTCCGCTGCGTGGCATCATGTGCATCTTTATTCACCGCGCAGTATCAACTTCGATTCGAACATGCCGTCCTATCGTTTTCTTTACCAAGCTCGTCGTATCATTGACGCGCGTTCATCAGATGCGTTGCAGCTTACTGGCTCCGACGCCCCACCTGAGGGATGGGAAATTGTTCCAACTTACGACGCGAAATGTCTTGTGGCGTACATGATGGCCCTTAATCAATCGCATCCATTGAAAGACGTTAGATCGGCCGGTGCTGGAGCAGCCGCGCCGGCACCGGCTTCACCTTCGCCTTCACCTGGAGGACAGCCACCCAAATGAACGAGAGCGCGCCAAAATCGGAGCCGCATTCCGGCCAGGGAATGGATTACAGCGAAATCGCTGACGTCCAGGATGTCCATGCCGCGGTGCAGCGCGAAAAACGTGAGCCGCGCGTAGGTCGCGAACCACTCTCGATCTGGTTGATCGCAGTGTACGGACTGGCGGTATTTTTTGGCGGCGCATATCTCGGCCGTTACTCGGGAAATTTTAGCGGTGAAGCGCTTGATCCGTACGGAGGCGAAATGCCCACCATGAAAAAGGTTACCGGACCTCAAGGCGCCCAACAGGCGGCGGAACTTTCGCCGCGCGATCGCGGAAAGAAGGTTTTTGCGGCCAATTGCCAGACATGTCATCAAGCGAATGGTCTCGGAGTCGCAGGACAGTATCCGCCGTTGGCCGGTTCAGAGTTTACTACGGGCGGGTCGCGTCGACCGGCGATGATTGTTCTCAAAGGTTTGACAGGTCCAGTGACGGTGAAAGGGCAACAGTTTGGCGCCGCCGTGATGCAACCGTGGGACAAAACATTGACTGACCAAAAAATTGCCGACGTTCTTACATATGAACGCAGTGAGTGGGGGAACAATGCCAGCCCGGTGACGACCGAGCAGATTGCCGCGTTGCGCAAAGAGTTGGCCAACCATCCAAATTCATTCACTGAACCTGAGATACTGGCCGCTCCCGATGAAGACGTACCTGGCGGAGCTCCCGCGGGTGCTGCACCTGCCAAGGCTGGTGAAGCTGCAAAGCCAGGCGAGCCACCGAAGCCAAAAGGGTAGCGCCCTCTCCGTAATCAAGGCGAAACGCCCTTTGTCATTCAAAGCGAAGTCGAGGAATCTCTCACTATTTCCTGCACGCGTTTCGCGGCCGACAGCGCTGCCACTACCGCGGCAACGCTTCGGCTAGCAACTCCGCCATGTGCTTCGGGCGTGTGTTCGTCAAATCGCTGATTTGATGCCGGCAACTTGTACCAGAGGCGATGATCTGTGTCTCGCGTCCTTGACTCTCGAGCTTGTCGATCAAATCCTGGGCGACTCGGACCGACAGATCGTACTTCTCGGCGAGCACACCGAATGCTCCTGCCATTCCGCAACATGCTGTGTCGAGCACGGTCGCTTTCCTCCCGGGCAAACGTTCCGCGAGTCTTCGCATGAACGCGGGATTCAAGATCGATTTGGCGTGGCAATGCGGATGAATCGCGACTGCTGCCGCGCGGTCGTCGAATTGCAGCGTGCTTGGTTCACGCTCGAGCAAATCATCTATGAATTTTTCGAACAAGAAACACCGATTCGCTATCTTCTCTGCGCTCTCGATCTTTAGCTCGCGATAATCTTCCACGACCATCGACCAGCAGGATGGCTCGAGAAATAGGATCGGAGCGCTGGAGTATGGGGCTGATGAGAGAAGATCCACATTATGTTCTCCAACTTTCGCCGCGGCGTCGAGATTCCCCTGACTAAACGCTGGTCGTCCGCAGCACCGCCGGTTCCTCGCGAGCGAAACCTCGAAACCGAGCGCTTCTAGCACTTTGACCGCGGCAATTCCGATGTGTGGCTCGTGGTAACGCACGAACGTGTCGTCCCAAAGGATTACGAGGCCGCGCTTTTGTAGCGGCGCTCTATGAGTGCCGTTGTAGCCGCGGGCGGTGACGGCGGACGGGTGGCCGGGGTTGGCGACGCCGGCTACA
Source organism: Verrucomicrobiota bacterium (assembly GCA_046732875.1). Taxonomy (GTDB): domain Bacteria; phylum Verrucomicrobiota; class Verrucomicrobiia; order Chthoniobacterales; family UBA10450; genus Udaeobacter. Next base: position 17,229 of record JBKPOB010000151.1, read on the forward strand.
GCATGTTTTGCAAACCAGTTATCAAATCGTTCGCTTGCATACTGTGGCAGCGAACGTCTCGCGGAGAGTCCGATCGTCTTTTCCATCGCGACACGGACCGGCTTGTAATTGAGAATGCGGTTCGCGAGCGATGGAGCCGCGCAGCCGATTTTGCCTAACAAATCGATATTGCTGAGAATCCGCTCGCGCAAAGGCAAACCGTCGCGCTGGTATCGCGCATGCATCAACTCCGCTTTCAGCAGCGCGAGATTCACGTTCGACGGGCATTCAGGCGTGCATCCTTTGCAAGAGAGACAGTTGCTTAGTGCGGCGTCCAATTCCGCCGAACACAACGGATCGTGTCCGTTGACGCGCAGTTCCAGCGCAGCGCGAATGATGTTGGCGCGGCCGCGCGTGGACATGACTTCTTCATGGGTGGCCATGAATGTTGGGCACATGATGCCGGTGCGTTTCAGGCAGCCTCCGCAGCCGTTGCATTGTTCGAGATTGCCGATGAAGGAACGATCTTTGAATGCATACGCGAGCACTGGCTCGAACGGAAGTTCCAGCGGTCGCGTGAAGTTTTCGCGCAGATGATTATCGATTCTGTGTAGATGCCTCGCTGCGTCGAGGCGCTCGTCGCGCGTTTCCCGGCACGGCGACACAGCGCCGTGGCTACACGCGAAAATTTTTCCCGGATTGAAAATGTTCTTTGGATCGAACATCCGCTTGATCTCTCGCATTACTCCGAGCAGCTCGTCTCCGAGTTGGTCGCGCATATATTCGGTGCGCGCGATGCCGACACCGTGCTCGGCGGAAAGCGAGCCTTTGAATTGGCGCACCAGTGCGGAGGTTTGATCTGCAACTTGCCGAAACT
>JBKPOB010000152.1:0-8797 GCA_046732875.1 Verrucomicrobiota bacterium
CTTCAACATGCAAGTGTGCACAATCAAAATTTTCATTCGACTCAGACGTCGAACGTTTTCCGGCAGAGAACAGCGACGTGTGCGGCGCACACCGCTTGTTTTTCGCTTCTCGGCAGATAACGTTCGCTTGTGAACAAAACGGTGATCGAAGTGCAGGTTCGGGCAGTTTTGCCGACAAGCGGCGGGTGCGCGGTGTTTCTCGGCAACAACGACAAGGTGTTCATCATTTATGTCGATCAAACAGTGGGTAGCGCGATCACCATGTTTATGCGCCAAATCACCAAAGAGCGTCCGCTCACCCACGATCTAATGGCGCATTTGCTGACCGCGCTCGGCGCAAAGGTCGAGCGAGTCATTATTAACGATCTGAAAAACGCCACCTATTACGCGCGAGTGATTATTCGAGTGCAAAACGAATTGCATCAGGAAAAGATAATCGAACTCGACGGACGACCGAGCGATTGCATCGCAATGGCCACTCAGCAAAAGGCGCCCATTTACGTGAGTCAGGATGTCTGGGATGAAGTGGACGATATGAGCGACGTCTTACGCAAGATGGAAGAAGAAGGGCTAAAGCCCGATCCCGAAGCGGAAGAGTAGAATCGTTAAAAAGTTAAAAGGTTGAGAAGTTAAAAAGATTCTTTCATCCCTTTGCGATCGGGCGCCGCTCACCTTTTAACCTTGTAACTCTTTTAACTTTTCGACTTCTGCTCGGCATCAACCGAGTAAATCGCCGTAGCGTTTGTCCGCCAATTCGAGGCAGCGCGCCAGAACCTCGGAAGCAGTATCAAGCTTTAGTGTTTGCTCGACCAGCTCTCGGCATTCGGGAATCGCCAGACTTTGCACCGCGCGTTTGACTCGCGGGACCAGCGTGGCACCCGCGCTGAGCTCGTCCATGCCGAGACCGAGCAAAAGCGGGACGAGCGCAACATCTCCGGCCATTTCGCCGCACACCCCGACCCAAATGTTGTTGGCATGCGCGGCCTCGGCGATCATTTTGAGCAAACGCAGTACTGCCGGGTGGGTCGGTTCATAAAGGTGCGCTAGCTTTTCGTTCACCCGATCGACTGCAAGCGCATACTGGATTAGATCGTTCGTTCCAATACTGAAAAAATCCACCTCGGGTGCGAGCGCGTTGGCGCAGATGGCCGCGCTCGGAATTTCGATCATCGCGCCAACCTCTATCTTTTCCGCCACAGGAACGCCCGACCGGTGCAGCTCCTCTTTACACTCGGCGAGCACGCCCTTGGCGCTGCGCAACTCCTCCAGGCCGGAGATCATGGGAAACATGATTCTTATGTTGCCGACTGTGCTGGCACGGAGAATGGCGCGCAATTGTGTTTTGAAGATGTCTATGTTTTCGAGGCAAAGACGGATGGCCCGCCAGCCAAGGAAAGGGTTTAACTCATCAGTGATATCGACGGTGCCCGGGGCCAGTTTGTCGCCGCCAAGATCAAATGTTCGGATAATTAGCGGATCCGGTCGCACGCGCTCCGCCACTTTTCGATACGTTTCGAATTGTTCGTGCTCTGTTGGCAGCGTACTGCGATTCAAATAAAGGAACTCCGTGCGATAAAGTCCGATGCCTTCTGCGCCGTTGGCCGCGACGGCCGCGACGTCTTCCGGAAGTTCGATATTTGCTGAAAGCACAATGTGACGGCCGTCGCGCGTGGTCGACGTTGTGGTGCGCAGTTCTTTCAGTTTGGCGGTAACTCTGGCTCTCCTTGATTCGATCTCGGCATAGTAGCCGATCGTTTCTGGTGCTGGATTGACGATTAGGAGGCCATCACTTCCATCAAGGAGGACGTGTTGGCCGGTCTCGAGCTTTGCGGTGATATCATGCAGTCCGACTATCGCTGGGATATTGAGCGAACGCGCCAGAATCGCCGCATGCGACGTGCGACTACCCAGATCCGTCGCGATCCCAAGCACTTTCGACCGATTGATGCTGGCCGTATCCGAAGGAGTAAGATTGTGCGCAACAAGAATGTGCGCCTCGCTCAGCGCAAGAAATGTCTTGGGAGCCTTGCCCTGCAAGTTGCGAATCACGCGTTTGGTCACGTCCTGAATATCCAGCGCACGCTCTCGCAGGTAAGGATCGTCGATCTTATTCAATGTCTCGGCGTAACGGGTGGCGACTTCCTGAAAAACCCACTCGACATTGCAAAGATCGGTTTCCAGCTTTCGCAGCACTTCGTCGATCAACGTGCGGTCCTCGACGACGAGCAGATGCGCATCGAAAATGGCTGCATCCTTTGCACCAATCGATTCCGCAATGCGCTGTTGCATTTCCAGAATCTGCATGCGCGTTTGAATAAGTGCCGTCTCGAAGCGCCCGATTTCGTCTGGGATCTGGGAAGGCGCGATGCGGTAACGCACGACGTCATCCAAGTCATCGCGCACGACATGGATCTTGCCACAGGCCATCCCTGGAGAGACGCCTGCTCCTTCAAAGCGGATTTCCTGACGCGCGCTGTCGCTCATGCACCTGCCAGAGTAAAGCAGATGTCAAACAATGCGAATTCCACGTGGCCACGGCCTCATAAGTCGCGGAGCTGGAGTGGAAGAAGGCGCGATCAATCCTCGTTAAAACCCGCTTTGATCAAGGCCTCGAGGTCTTCCATCGCCTTGTCGGCGTCGGGGCCTTCACACCGGATGTGCAGCTTCGATCCCTGCCCAGCCGCTAGCATCATCAGACCCATGATGCTCTTGCCATTTACCTCTTCCCCCTCCTTCGACACCCAGATCTCCGAGCGGTAACGACTCGCAATCCGCACAAACATGGCCGCCGGTCGTGCATGGAGTCCCAGCCGATTCGTGATTGAAAGATCTTTTTCAATCTTCCGTTCGCGCTCCGCGCGGCCCGCTTTTCTATACAGCAAGCCCATCAGAGAGCTCCCTTCCCGGCCACGTCCGAGGTCTCCGCGGCGACCGAAGGTGGGCGCTCCATCAGACTGAGCAGCCTGGCATTGAAGTCGACTGCACTGTTTTGTCCCAAGCCCTTCAATTTTTCATCCATCGCGGCGACTTCAATCAGACGCGCCATATCGCGACCGGGCCGCACCGGAATCGTCACATGTGGCACTTGAAGTCCAAGGATTTCATAAAACTCCCGGTCCAGCCCGATCCGATCGACCTCGTCCACCTCCTGCCAGTCCTTAAGAGTGACCACGAGGTCGAGACGCTTCTCAACTCGAATGCTGCCGATACCAAAAACCTTGGCCACATCGATAATGCCGATACCGCGCACTTCCATGTGATTGCGAGTCAATTCAGGCGCTGTTGCCATCAGTTCGCGGCCCTCCAGCGAAGTGATTCGTGTCACGTCATCGGCCACGAGACTGTAACCACGCTCGATCAGTCCTAGCACACATTCGCTTTTGCCAATCCCGCTCGCGCCACGAATCAAAACGCCCACACCAAGGATGTCCACCATGCTGCCGAACTCGGTGACTGTGGGAGAAAAATCCACTTCCAACGCGATCGTCGCTGCATTAATGAACTTCATGGTGATCATCGGGGTGCGAAACACTGCGATTTTTGCTTCCGCGGTTACATCTAGCAACTCCGGCGCAAGATGAAACCCGCGCGACATCACCAGACATGGGATTTTGCGTTCGCATAATTTTCGAAATCGCCTGACACGCAGTTTCGAAGGCAAGCTTTTGAGATACGAATGCTCGGCGGCCCCGAGGACCTGCACGCGTTTCTCGGCGAAATAAGTGTAGAAACCCGAGAGCGCGAGCCCGGGGCGATTAATGGTGGGTTCGCGAATCTTGCGGTGGAACCCCACGCGCGGTCCCTCCAGCTTCATCAGCAACTTTTCGGAATGCGAATTGTAAAAAGTTTCCACTGTAACAATCGGGACGCTTTTCTCTCGATCGCTTGGAGATGTAATCGTTTGGGTCACGCGTTGTTCCGCCATCAGGATTAACTTCTAGCGTGAATGACGCGCAATTTCCAATATGCATCGTATCATCCGGTGACGGCTCCGTGCTTGAAGAGCGCGAAGATTCAGGCGAACCCTCTGGATTACCTTTTGCTGCGGTCTTGATACCGGATCACTTTTGCCCTTTCGAGCGTGACAAGACCGCCGCCCATCATTTCATCGAGCACCGGCAAGAATGCGTTGACCCTTTCCTCAGTGTCCACGATTTCGATCACAATGGGAAGATCCATGGACAAGCGAAGAATCTTAGCGGTGTGGAGATGGCTTGATTTTCCAAAACCCATGGGTCCGCGCAGCACAGTTGCACCTGCCAGCTGCAGTTCGCGTGCTTTCAAAACAATTGCCTCGTACAGCGGTTGGTGTTGGTAACGGTCACTTTCTCCGATAAAAATCCGCAGGAGAACGGCGTCTTCAGGAAGATGCATAACTCGTTTTTATTTTGGCAAGATTGCGAGAGCAAAGATGCGTCCAAGGCATACGGCAATAAGGCAGCAAACAAATGAGAGCAATGTATTCAGGCCGGCCTTGAACCAGTCTCCATCGCGAACGAGATCCAGCGTTTGTAGGCTGAAGGATGAAAACGTTGTGTAACCGCCACACACGCCGATCATGAAGAATTGACGAAGCTGCGGTGACACAAGAAACCACCCTTCCGGATCGGTAAATGCGGCGAGAAACCCGATGGCGAAGGACCCTGTAGCGTTCACGGCGAGGGTTCCCAGAGGAAAAAGCTCCCCGCCGCGTTCCGCGACAAATCCCGATAGCCAGAATCGCGCTCCGGTCCCAAGTGCGCCGCCTGCCATTACCAAGATATAATCGAGCATTAAAAAAACTCCTTCGGATTGAAGGAGTCATTAGCTCGCGCGGTTATCCCCGCCTTGGGCGGAGACGGCAAACTCCATTGCCTTGGCTGTGATTTTACCGCATCGCTATGTCTGATCAACCAAAAGCTTGGCGATTTCGAATTTCGATTCTTTCGTCATTCGGATTTCGCCGTCGCTATCTGTCATGTCGAGCAAAGTCGAGACATCTCTCGATATTTTCATTTCGACGACCGCAGAAAATAGTCCAGAGATTCCTCCACTGCGGTCGGAATGACAAAGGTCACATCTTGAAGCGCTCGCCGAGGTACAGCTGGCGGCTGATGGGATCGTTGATGAGAAAATCCTTTGTGCCTTCGCTCTCGACGCGGCCATCGTAAATTAAATACGCGCGGTCCACGATGGAAAGAGTCTCGCGCACGTTGTGATCGGTAATCATGATCGCAAGCCCTGACTTGCGCAGGTTTACAATGATCTGCTGAATCTCGTAGACCGCGATGGGATCAACGCCGCTAAATGGCTCGTCCAGCATCAACATCTTCGGCTGCGTCACCAGTGAACGGGCAATCGTCAGACGACGTTTCTCGCCGCCGCTCAGCGTGAGCGCGATATTTTTGGCAATCCGTTCAATGCCAAACTGGTGCAGCAGTTGGTCGCAGCGGTTTCGTCGTTCGGCTCTGCTTAGCGGAAGCGTTTCCAAAATGGCGAGGATGTTTTGCTCGACGGTCATTTTTCGAAAGATCGATTCTTCCTGCGGCAAATAACCCATGCCAAGCCGTGCGCGCTTGTACATCGGATAATCAGTGACATCAGTGTCAGCAAAAATCACGCGACCGCTGTTTGGCCTAACCAGTCCAACGATCATGTAAAAACTGGTGGTTTTACCTGCTCCGTTTGGTCCGAGCAGTCCAACAATTTCGCCAGCACGGACATTCATGTTGACGCCGTCCACAACCGCCCGACCTCCGTAAATTTTGACCAACTGATCCGTGGTCAGAACGGTCTCTGTCTTCATTGTGACCGACGGCGGAGCTTTCGGAGTCGAAACGGGCGCAGCTTGGCTAATCATAGTTTGGGCAGAGTGGGAGCCGGTGATACCTGAGCGGCGGGAGTTTGGGAGGGATTCGCCTGTCCCTTTTTTTCTTGGTCTGGCTGCTGGACAATTTCGGTGCGACTGGGCCCATGCGTTCTTAACTGACTATTCTGACTGACGACCATGACCGTATCGGGACTGGTTGCCACGTGGAGGTTTGGTCCCTCTTGCACACGCGGTGTTCCCACCAGTTCAACATCGCCGGTAGCGGCTGTATAAGTGGCTTTATCGGCGCGGCCAACCGCGCGAGTCGGAGATCCACCGTTCGGATTGGGCCGGTCGCGCACGAGTCCAACATTGCCTTCTGCGATGGCTTTTTCCAGGCTCTGGCTTTGTCCCTTTGTAATAAACACTGTCAGTTTGTCGGATTGCAGATTGAAACGCGGATCGACTACCTTCACACGTCCGCTAAAGATGCCCATGTTCTTAGTTGAATCAAAAAAAGCCTCATCCGCATAGATTTGTGTTGTCGTCGGTTGATCGGATTGAAGTCCCCCACCGCTCGAGCCAAATAAGTTCGCGCCGGATGATTTATCTTCTTTCTTTTCGTCTTTGTTTTTCGCTTTGTCTTTCGCTGGTTTCTCAGCTTTCTTGCCAGGCCCGGGCGAGGCAGCTGGCTCAGCGGCAATTTGCCCAGCCGATCGCGCACCGATCGCGCATGCGATAAACAAGACCAACACCGCTATTTTTTTCATTCGGTCGTGTTGGGTTTTGCGGTCAGGTGAGATTTGTCAGTGATGACCATCTTTACATTTCCGATCAATCGTCCAGTCTTCGAGTTCGTGTCGAATTGCACCGAATCGCCGGCAATGTTGAAATCCGATCGTTGAATGGTTGTCCGTTCCTGCGAGCTGAGAATCCGAGTCTTCAAATCGAGCACTGATGTCTGCATGTCGATTCGTAGATCGGGCTGACTCTCCGGAGTGTACGTTGTAATTTTAAGATGTTGAAAGCCCACGTGTTCCTGATCAATACGGTGAGCAGTCCCAGCTTCAAATTTTCCCCTTAGGCGACCGTCACCATCGAAATCTGGCAATACAAGGCCCTTGGCCTCGTGCCCAACTGGCAGCGGAATGTTCGTCAAGCTCTGTTCCCCCGGAGACCCACCCGCTTTCGCGGATGTGCCCGCCCTCTTTTTGCGACCTTTTGACTGACCCGATACTTGCGGAGCCGCTATTACAACGCACATCAAGAGCGATGCCAACCAAAACGACAAAACCGGGCACAGACGAGAGCGGGTCACCCGCCCCCGCGCAGCTACGGCGCGGCAGCCTGGAACCTCCTGTTCTCTCGACGCAATATCCTTGTTATCCGGGCGATTGAGGCTTGCCGCGCCGTAGCGCAGCGAAGGCGGGTCACTCGCCCCGACCTGAGACGGCAGCATGAATAGCCTTTAACACGCGCAAATTCTTCGGCAAATCCTTTAGGGGAATCTGATTTGGCCCGTCTGACAGCGCGCGGGCGGGGTTTTCGTGCACCTCCATGAAGATTCCGTCGCATCCGGTTGCCATCGCTGCTCTGGCCAGCACCGGCGCCAAAACGCCATCGCCTGATGTCGAGTCCCCTGCCCCACCCGGCCGCTGCACCGAATGAGTCGCGTCAAAAATCACGCGATAGCCGGCGTCGCGCAGCCAGTAGAGCGAGCGCATGTCCGCAACGAGGTTGTTATAGCCGAAACTGGTGCCCCGCTCCGTGAAACAGAATTTCCCATTGCCAAACGCAATCAATTTCTCAGCGATATTGCGCACGTCCCACGGCGCGAGAAACTGGCCTTTTTTCACGTTGATGGCGCGTTCTGTTTCCGCGGCGGCGCGCAGCAGATCGGTTTGGCGACAGAGAAACGCCGGGATTTGCAACATATCGATCTTTTCGCCGGCAATCTCGGCTTCGGCGGGCAAATGAACATCCGTTGTAACGGGAATTTTCAACTCCCGGCCAATAGCTGAAAGAATCTCGCAACCTTCCCGCAGTCCGACTCCGCGAAAAGAGCGTACCGAAGTTCGATTCGCCTTGTCATAGGAGGCCTTGAAAATGAAATCGATATCTTCGGCGGCGCAAATTTCAGCGATCTTCTTCGCCATCCGCCACACAAACTTCTCCGACTCGATCACGCACGGGCCAAGAATGAACGCCGGACGTTTGCCGCCAATTGTTACTTTGCCAACGCGCAATGGCTTTGCTTTCTCGCTCATGATTTGCTCAGCATGTCATCCCGACCCAGCTACTTGCCTCTCATCTAAAATCACTACACTCAAGCGACAACCTCAAGTAGCTGGGGAGGGACCTCCCGATGGCGCCGAACATTACTCAAACTCTCGAGCGTGACCAATCACCGAATGAGAGGTTCCTCGCTCCGCTCGGAATGACCACGCGTTTGTGGAATGGTATGTCGATTACGTCGCATAAGATCGGCAATAGCAAATGGCGTATACAATCCGAGAAAAAACAGCAATGCGACTCCGTGCAGTTGCAGAAGGTAAAACGGCCACGAATCGGAAAGGAAACTCAAAATGGAAAATGCTTCCGGTTTGTGCAGCAAAAATCCATAATTAACATCCGTCAGTTTGTCGATAGCCAAAGTAATCACAAAATAAACTTCCGACCACAGCCACACTCGCACGATGGACATGGGGTATGGTCGGTATCCGCGGGTCAACATCAAAAACACTACTCCGACGATGATCGTTGAATGGGATGTGAAAAAACTGATGAATCGCCAATCAGGAAACCCAAAACTCAGGTTTGGCGTGAGCACGGCTTGCAATGTGCCACCAATCCCCCAGAAGTATGCCACCTCAAACCAGCGTTGACTTCCCGCCCACATCGCCACGATTACGACTACCATGCCCCAATCGCACATTTGCATGGGCAACATATGCTGCCAATCCGCGATCCCGCCGGTGCGGATAAAAATTAAATAGACGACATAGTTCA
>JBKPOB010000153.1:0-5745 GCA_046732875.1 Verrucomicrobiota bacterium
ATAATGCTGGCCGATCAGCGACGGAGTCAGGAGGATGATAACGACACCGATTGGAATACCGCCCAGTGCCAGCGCCGTCATTCCCCGCTCGCCAGGCAGCCGGCCTATCGAATATATCGCAATCAATAACGATCCGATCCCAAAACAATACCATCCAAGACCAAGGAAAGAATACGCGGTGAGAAAGCGGTCCCAAATGGTATCAAATTCGAACTTCTTCGAATACGTTTCAGCGGGACCATAATTCACGGGAAGGTAACTCTTTGTAAACCATCTGATCATCGGTAGTTCTTGGCTCTCGGCAACGAGCCGGCCAAGTAAAGCTGGCTCCTGAAAAGCAATCCGGCATGGCGCAGCCATCCACAACGTGATGAGGACAGCGACCGCGGCGAGCGCTAGAAATGTGGCGGAACGCCAAAGCAAGACAATACCGATCGTTAGAACGGCAATTCCAACTACTCCATACGAAAGAAGAGAAAAATGTGGGATGAGTCCCATTTTTGCGAACAAGGGAAGCTGGAAGCCAAGAGGGTGATGGCTGAAAGGAAAATTGAGCCACTTGAGGATTGCCGAAACAAAAATCAAAATACTGCCCACGATTAGCAGCCAATGCCCCAACCAAAAACGCGCGGCTGCATCTGCCAAAAGTATAGCACGGCTTATGAGTTTCATGTGTCGCGCCTAAGCTTCCTTGTCCAAGATTCAACGAAGGGCGAAACAAAGCCTATTCCTTCACGGACGTGATGCAGCTCTTTGCTCGAAAAGGTCTTTAGAGCGAACAGCACGATGATGTAAACGCTTATCGCAAGCGCGGCAACACCGATGCGCGCAACGATAGAGGGCGTTCCTTGCCCGGAAAAGAGAACTGCAGACATGATGGCTCCTGCCAAAAGCGGTCGCCACATTGTGCTGGCGATCTGTGCGGGAAAACCGAGTCGCGCCAGCTGCATTATCCAGATAGCGACAATCACAGTTTCAGCGCAAACAAATGCAATCGCCGGACCGATAAATCCAAACAATGGTATGAGGACAAAAAGGAGAAGAAGGCGCAAACTTGATCCGACACACGTACTGACGAGAAAACGCTTCTGCTGGTCAAGCGCCGCGAAAAGGTAATTGAAGAGAGTTGAAAGAAAAAATGGGATCAGGCCCAGCCCAAGAAGCTGCATCGCTGGAATGGCTGGCAGATATTTCGGCCCCAGCGCTATCCGCAGGATTGGTTCGGTCCATGCCATGAAAAACGAGGCCATAGGAATGCTGATGAGCAGAAAGAATTTAAGGCTCATCCGATAAGCCTCTTCGAATCGGGTGGGAGAGAAATGGGCGGTACGGGAATAGAGCGGGAATAGAGGCAAAGATAAGGTTTGTGGGATCATCCGCAGAGCCATACTAATTCGATAAGGCCCGCTGAATAATCCGACAGCGGTGAGATTGGAGAACCAGGTAAGAACCAGGACATCGAGCTGGAGAGCAAGCTGACGAAGCATCACGCCTCCACCCAACGGCAGTGCCGAAAGGATTAGTTCTTTCCAGAGCGGCATGCTGAAGTAAAGCGGTATGCGGGCGCAAAAGCGCGAGACCATCAGGTGGTGGAAATTCCAGAGCGCCACGCTCGCGATAAGGTGGCCAACAACAAAGCCTAACAACCCAAAGTGCAGCTTAATGCTCAGAAACACGAAACCAAATAGCAAAACTTTGTGGAGGACGAATCCGAAATGCACCAGCTCGTTATCTTCAAAGGCTCGTAGCACAGCGGCGTAACCGGCCGCATGAAAGGTCGCCAACGTGGCGAAACTCATGACGATGGCGCTCACTTTGACGTCAGCGCCAAAGCGCAGAAAAGGCACCACCAGGCAGACCAGAAAACACATCACGCCTGAGATGAGCCAGATAAGCGAAAAGGTGGCGCCGGCTATCGGCACAAAACCTTCGCGGTCCTTCGCCACTTCGCGGATCAGCATCCGAGGCAATCCGGAGTCGGCGACGTTGTTCACGAACATGGCAAAGGCCAGAACAAAGGAATACTCGCCGAATTCTCTAACGCTGACCGCGCGAGCGATGATCACGACCGTGGCCAGATAAACCAGACCACCGATCACCGAACCGCCGATACCGAACACCGCGTTTTTTACAATCCGCTGCGATTGCTTCATGGAAGCCACTTCCACGTGCCACCCATGGCCTTCTGCAACTCGGCGTAACGCAGGAGCAGCCTCGCTCGTTCTATCGCGAGCTCCTGCTGCTTACTGACAAGTGTGAGTTCCGCGTCAATCGCAGTCAATGGCGACGTGATCCCCTGCTGCTGTTGAGACTGAGCCACATGGAGATCGCGCTCGAGTTTCCCCTCTTCTCCCTCATGCCTGAGGATGCTTTCGCTCGTTTCATAGATTTCCCGGTAGGCTCTGACGAGATCACTGGCCAGATCATTGCCAACAGCGCCATAGCGCGCTTGTTCCGCGTGATAAGTATCCCTGCGCGCGCGCACAGTGTTGAGTTGCGCGCCGAAGTCCCAGATTGGGATGGTGACAGTAACTCCTCCGATCAAAATGTGGGCATCAGTATTAAAATCGGTGATATACAGCCCGGAACCATGCAGAGCCACAGACGGATAAAGGCGATAATTTTCCAGCCGGTAATCTTGCTTTGCCTTATTGACGTTTGCGAGTTGCACCTGGAGGGACGGATGCCGCGCTAGCATCGTGTGAAACAACTGTGCTGCGGCCGGGGCCGAAGGCGGGTCCGGGAGTGTGTTGTTCAGGCGAATGTGGTCCGAGGATCGCAGCCCGAGAAGGCGAAGCAGCCCTAGGTATCCTGCATCGGCTTGCTGGTGAATGATTGTTGCAACCGATCGGGCGCTGGCGAGCTGTTTTGTGACAACCTCGACATCGACCGGCAGGAGCAATCCCTTCTGCTGTTCTTCTTTGTGGATATCGACAGATCGCTCTAGCAGAGCGACTCTGCGGTCGATCGGCTCTACCCGATTCTGCGCTGCAACGGTGTTGATGAAGACTTGGGTTACGCGTAAGATGACATCCTCTCGGTCAAGATGCCTTGTCCATTCGAGGGCGTCCTTTTGCGCTCTCTTGAGCTCCACCGCAGGTGCGTCGTTGAATCCGAAAATGCTGCCGTCCTGAAAAATGGGATAGAGTAACTTACCGCCAAAAAGTGCTATCCCGGCAAGATCCACATTCTTCGAGGTGTTGACCCCACCTCCACTGGGACTTGTCGTATTGACAATGCCGAACTTGCCGGTCGATTCACCGGAAAACGCCTCCCCGCCAACTGATCCCGTCAGGTTTGGCCATAGCGAGGCCCGGGCGGCGCGAATGTCCCAACCTGCTGCCAGCAAATCGAAGCCACTAGCTTCCAGTTTTGGGCTTTCGCCCAATGCGATAGCAATGCAATCTCGAAGTGTTAGTGGATGTCGAGGAAGAATCACACTGCGAGTTCCTACTTCTCCCGCTGGCGATCCCGGGGCAAGAATTAACAACGGGATTGCCACTAGACCGAGCAGGCTACTTCCCAAAAACAGATTTCGATGTGGATTGAACCTTGTCATTTTCGTTAAGGTAGAGTTGACCGACTGTCACGACCTTTTCCCCTTCGTTTAGTCCGGATGTTACTTCGGTCATGGCATTGGCGACAATCCCTAAACTTATCTTGCGTGGAGTGGCTCGACCGCTGCGATCAACAACAAATACCGAGGCTTGATCGCCCGACGGGTTCATTATTGCCACGCTTGGTACGGCGGTCACATCTTTGGCAGCGCGATGGATGTGCGCGAAGCCCGAGAGACCCGGCTTTAAGCGATAATCCCGATTGTTGATTTGTATGTAGGCGGTGAAACTCCGGGTCACAGGATCAGTGTTCGGATCGATCTTGAAGACCTTGCCCTGAAAGGTTTCAGACGGAAAAGCGGGGAAAGTGACTTCGGCTGGAAGGCCCACCTGCACGGAATGAATTTTCTCTTCCGTAATCTTGGCAGCCATCAACACCTTGTCGATTGCGCCAAGTTTCATCACGATCTGATCATTATGGGTGATCTCATCCGGATTTACGAGTCGCTCGAGCACGATGCCTTCAATCGGAGCTCTCATCTGCACGCGCTCAAGCTCGATCTCCGCCTCGCGCAGTCCCATGGTTGCCTTGGCCAGTTGCTCGTGCGCGTCCGCGAGTGCAATCTGTGCTTTCTCCAAATCGAGTGGCGTCCCCATATTCTGCTTTGCGAGAGCGGTATAGCGTTCGACCTGGCGCGTTTCGTTTTTGATCTTGATATTGCTCGTGTCAACATACTGGCGGTTGGCATCCATGCTTGCCTGAATTAACCGATCGTCCCAGCGGACAAGGAGGTCTCCCTTTTTGACGATGTCCCCAATCCACACAGGAACCTCAAGGACTCGAGCAGTGAGCTGCGTGGTGAGTTGGACGGTGTTGAATTGTTGCACCGTGCCGCTTCCTCCGATGACCTCTTCAAGCGTTTGTCTGCGCACAGGAACAGTTTCCACGGGCGACGGTGCATGCACAATACGAGCCTTCTTGGTATCGGTGGAAATGACGTGCAAAACGGTCTTGAACACCAAAAAACCGAGCAAAAAGCAGACGACCGCGAACACAATCCAATGGGAACGTTTCGGCGGAGGGGGAGCGAATTCCTGGCGCCTCGTGGAAAGCGCATCGGGCCGCGGGTTTTGCACGCCGTGGACGATGGGCCGTGCCGATATATTAGCGGATTCTTTCATTCGATTGCATCGGGTTGGAGTTGTAGACAGCGCGCGCCGGCGTTTTGCACTTGTGAGCCATGGCGTGTTTTTTTTGGTCTCGTACCCATAATGCCACCAGAACCGGCGTAATCGCGCTGAAGATCAATAGTTCATAAAAACTGGATTGGACATTATCAACGCTGAACAGCGCGGGAAAGTCTTTGTGCTTAACACCCACGATTAGTATCAATGGCGAGCTGAAGTCCTTGTTCCAGGGCCAGAATAGAGGAATGCCATAACCAGTTGAATTCCATCCGAGCTTCGCCCCGGTGAAGAAGTCAATCACGAGGTGTGAACTGTATGCCAAAAAACAAAGAAAGAAACTTCGCCAGAAATTCCCAGCTATTCGCCACACGCCGGTGACAACCAGCGCCACAAGAAATGCTGCAACGAAGCTGTGCGTAAACCCATGATGGAGGGCGTCCCAATTAGCGGGATCGCCAATGCCGAAGAGAAAATCGATGTCAGGCAGATTCGCAAGCACGACCAACAAGACCAGCTGCGGCAGATAACGGCGGCAGACGACGACGAGACGCATTTTCGAACGGGCGGTTAGGAGCAGGAATGTCCAAAACCCCGCGAAACTGTGTGCAACTGGCGAAGCCACGGGATGAAAAGGCTCAGGATGGCAGGCGCGCAAACGCATGGTGTCCTTTTTTAACGTCGTCGGACTCAGACTTGCCGAGAAGCCTGTCGTAAATGCGCTCGATCCTCTCGCATATAATTCGCCAATCAAAATTAGCAAGGACGGTTGCACGCGCATTTGCTCCAAGGCTTTCCGCCAGCTGGCGATCCTTCAGCAGCGTGATGATCCCCTTGCCCAACGCCTCGCAATCGTGATTCGGCACAATGAATGCATCGTGCAAATGGTGCAAGCCTTTGGCCGCGCCTTCAAAGCAAACGATGGGCTTGCCCGCGAGCATGTAGTTTAAAAGCTTAACCGGATGGCCCGGGCATTCCGGGCGCGAAATCACTGTCACGTTGG
>JBKPOB010000154.1:0-10577 GCA_046732875.1 Verrucomicrobiota bacterium
TGGTGATCTGGTGTGGCTCACCCGGTTTGAAAATAAATGCGTCGCCAGCCTCAATCGGAGTAGTCCCATCTTTATGGCGGACGACGCCGCTGCCTGAAATCACATGATAGAACTCCCACTGTGCGCTGTGCGAATGATAGGAATAGGGAGCCTTCCCCGGCGGAATACGCAAAATCTCGACATCAAAGGGATGCCGCTCGTTGAGGTCGGTGGACTTGGGCTTGCGTCCCAACGCCTCTGAAATCTCTTTGCCCGCACCGATGAACTTTCCCTTCGGTGAGGACCATGTGAGCTCTGCCATCTTTGTTGTATTGACTTTGCGCATAAGTAGAGTCGTCTAACGAGAATTAGACCGGCTTTTTTCTATCTATCTAGGTACGTTCACAAGTCATTTCTCGCGAAACTCGAGCTTGCCGTCCTTTGCATTGACCTGGACGGTTTGACCTTCGCGGACTTTGCCTTCGAGAATGTCGATGCTGAGCGGATCGAGAATTTCTTTTTGAATGGTGCGCCGAAGCGGACGCGCGCCGTAAACGGGATCGTATCCTTCGCGGGCCAACAGTTCTTTGGCTGAATCGGAGAGCTTGAGGGTGATCTTTTGTTGTTCGAGACGTTTCGACAAGCGGCCGAGTTGGATCTCAACGATCTTTTTCAGGTCGTCCTCGCTCAGTCGGTCGAAAATGATGATCTCATCGACGCGATTGAGGAATTCTGGACGGAAATGAGCGCGTAATGCGTCCGTCACAAGGCGTGATCGGTTTTCTTTCGATTCTTCTTCGGTGATGTATTGCGATCCAATATTTGAGGTCATGATGATGACGGTGTTCTTGAAATCGACCGTTCTCCCCTGCCCGTCTGTGATCCGTCCGTCATCGAGCACTTGCAGCAGCACGTTGAACACGTCGGGATGCGCTTTTTCGATTTCGTCGAAGAGCACGACCGAGTACGGCCTGCGCCGAACAGCTTCCGACAGTTGACCGCCTTCCTCGTAACCGACATACCCCGGAGGCGCGCCGATCAATCGAGCGACCGTGTGTTTCTCCATGTATTCGCTCATGTCGATACGAACCATGGCGTTCTCGTCGTCGAACAAAAATTCGGCAAGCGCGCGCGACAATTCCGTTTTGCCGACACCAGTCGGTCCGAGAAAAATGAATGAACCGAGCGGACGATTCGGATCCTGCAAACCTGCGCGCGCTCGGCGCACTGCGTTGGAGACGGCCTTGATCGCCTCGTCCTGTCCGACAACACGCAAATGTAAATGCTGTTCCAGTTTGACCAGTTTTTCGCGTTCGCCTTCCTGTAATCGCGAGACGGGAATGTGCGTCCAGCTCGAAACAACTTCGGCGATGTCTTCCTCGGTTACTTCTTCGCGAAGCAACGTAGGTTTTTTAGATTTCGCAGCTTTTGCTGTGGCATCGGCCAGTTTCTTTTCCAATTCCGGAATTCTCCCGTACTGGATTTCGCTCGCCTTCGCCAGCTCGCCGCGGCGCTGCGCGCGTTCGAGCTCGGTGCGGAGTTGATCGAGCTCTTCCTTCCATTTCCTTTGCTCTTCAAGAACCGCTTTTTCTTTTTGCCACTCTGCTTTGAGCGCATTCGATTTTTCCTTTAACTCGGCCAATTCTTTTTCGAGTTTCTTCAAGCGCTCCTTGCTCGCGGCGTCTTTCTCTTTTTTAAGCGCCTGTCGCTCCATTTCATGCTGCATGATTTCACGTTCGATCACGTCTATCTCCGTCGGCATGGAATCGAGCTCGATTTTTAAACGGGAGGCAGCTTCGTCAACGAGATCGATCGCCTTATCAGGTAAAAACCGATCTGTGATGTACCGTTGCGACAGCACCGCTGCCGCGACGAGTGCGCCGTCAGTGATCCGCACGCCATGGTGCACTTCGTAGCGTTCCTTCAATCCGCGGAGAATGGCGATCGTGTCTTCCACCGTGGGCTCATTCACCAACACCGGTTGAAAACGCCGTTCCAGCGCAGCGTCTTTCTCGATGTACTTGCGGTATTCATCGATTGTTGTTGCGCCGATCGTGCGCAGTTCGCCCCGGGCCAGCATTGGCTTAAGCATGTTTGAAGCATCGACAGAGCCTTCCGCTGCGCCTGCGCCGACGATAGTGTGCAGTTCGTCAATGAACAAAATGATCTGACCTTGCGAATCGGTTACCTCTTTCAAGAACGCTTTCAGGCGATCTTCGAATTCCCCGCGAAATTTTGCGCCGGCAACCATCGCGCCGATGTCCATCGCTATGACTCGTTTTTGTTTGAGTGAATCGGGGACGTCGCCGCTAATGATTCGACGGGCCAGGCCTTCAACGATTGCTGTTTTACCCACGCCAGGATCGCCTATGAGCACGGGATTATTTTTTGTGCGACGGGACAGCACCTGCATGACGCGCCGAATTTCGTTGTCGCGTCCAATCACGGGATCGATCTTTCCGCGTCGAGCAAGCTCGGTCAGGTCACGCCCATATTTTTCCAGCGCCTGATACTTGCCTTCGGGATTTTGATCGGTCACCCGCTGCGAGCCGCGCACTTGTTGAAGGCCCTGCATGATCTTGTCGCGCGTAACGCCAAGTTCCTTAAGTAATTTTGCGGCGGGAACATTCGACCCCGCGAGTGCGAGCAGATAGTGCTCGGCGCTGGTGAACTCGTCTTTCAATTTGGACATTTCCTTCTCCGCGTTATCCAGAACGTTGCGGAGTTCGTTTGAAACACGCAGATCGGAGGCGGCGCCGTGAATCTTCGGGCGACGCTCCAACTCCGAACGCAGCCGGTCGCGCAGTTGCTCTACATTCGCTCCAATCTTCTCGAGCAGCGGCCGGGTGATCCCCTCGTCTTGGTCGAGAAGGACCGAGAGAAAATGTTCGTTGGCAATTTCCGGATGATTACCTTGCGACGCCAGATCCTGCGCTCCCTGCAGCGCTTCCTGCATCTTCTGCGTGTACTTATCGATGCGCATGCTTGAAGAATAACCAAGGAGCGGCGGTTTCCAATCTGCCGTTTATATAAGCTCGTATCGCGCGGGAGTCCCTTTGCCGCTTCACGAATAAGGGAAAAAGTCCGCGACCGCGGGACGCGTTCGCCAGCACACTAGAAGTATGCGCTACCCAGAATCGCTGCAACGTGAATTCGACATTCAGGCTTCGCCATTATTTCGCAGCCTCGAGCATGAGCACGAGCAAGAGCAAGATTAAGAAGCGGTGCGTTTGACACAAACGCCTCTACATCGATGAGTGTTTGCGATGGACGAGAAAGAAAAATGGATTGGACCGAAAGCGCTGTCGCTTTTACGACCGGGCGCGTTTCGCCGCTACATTATTGGTTCGCTCATTTCCGACAGCGGCACGTGGATGCAAATGATGGCGCAGAGCTGGGTCATGAGCGGGCTCACGAACAAGGCGATCCTGCTTGGCCTGGTCAATTTCGCTGCGGGTTTGCCGGCGCTTGCGCTGGCTCCGACAGCCGGTTCGCTTGCTGATAAGTGGGACAAGCGCAAGATCCTGATCGCGACGCAAATTGTGCAGATCGTTTTCGCGCTGGCTTTGGGGTTTTTGGTAATGAGCGGGCGTGTTCAAATTTGGCATATCATCTTTTTTGCGCTCTTGCTGGGGATTGCTTTTTCTTATGAAATGCCGGCCATCTCCGCGCTCGTGCCAGAGCTGGTGAAACGCGACGAGATCGCCGCCGCGGTTGCACTTGATCGTTCAGTGTTTCATGGATCGCGCCTGATCGGGCCGTCGCTGGCCGGTTTGTTCGTCGGATGGTGGGGCGCGGCATCAGCATTTTTCACAAACGCGTTTTCATTTGTGGCGCTCATCGTCGCGCTCGTCTCGCTTCCCAAGCGCCCGATTGGCACGGCCGAGGAAGAAGAACAACGCCGCAGTGGCATCCTGGAAGGTTTTCGCTATGTGCGTTCGCAGCGTATTATTCTCGCTCTCATCGCACTGATTGCGTTGAACACGATTTTTGTTTTTCCAGCCATCTCAGTAATGCTGCCGCTCTATGTGCGCAATATCCTTCATCTTGGAGCGCAAAGCATGGGATGGCTGATGGCGGTGTCCGGCAGTGGCGCGTTCCTTGGCTCGATTGGCTTGCTTAGCGTCGCACGCGAAAACCGCTTGAAATTCATGGGCGGAAATGTGGTGGCCATCGCCTTGGGAGTTTTTCTGATGTCGTGGTCGCAAAGTTTCCTGCTCACGGCTTGTGCCATGGGAGCCATCGCCATCGCGCTTTCGATGAACTTTGGTCTGGCTAACACGATCGTGCAGGAGCAGGCACCGGCGCACCTGCGCGGCCGGGTCTCCGCAGTCGTGGGTATGAGTTTTTTTGGACTCATGCCAATTGCTGGGCTGATCGCACCCGGCTTCTCCGATCTGATCGGGATGAGGATGACACTCGGCATCGCCTCGGTGATTTATGGAATCGCTGCAGCTTCAGTTTTGAGTCTTGCCGGGCGGCACGTTTGTGACCGACCAGTGTCGCCTGCGCCCGAGCCTGAGATTGAGCCGGTCTGCTGATTAAAGAGGTGGCGTTTCACGCAAACGCCCTACAGTTCGTTAGGCCGATGATTTCGTTCTCCACTTGTTGGAACTCCAAACGCCATACCACTGGTGAAGCGATATTACGCGAAATCAAAACCAAACTTGGATTCGACTTGATTGAATTGGACCACGGTGTCCGTGGACCGTTGATGCCAGGAATTCAAAAGATATTCGACAGCGGAGAAGTCCGCTTTAGTAGTCTGCATAATTTTTGCCCGTTACCGCCTGAAACCCCAATGGTTCCGACCGACCATTGCAAGTTTTCCGCCGCATCTGCCGAGGCACGTGAGGCCGCCGTGACGCAAACGTTTCGGGCGATTGATTTCGCGGCGCAATTGAACGCTCCGTTTGTTGTACTGCATTTAGGACAAGTAAACATGTCGCCAGTTACTAACCGACTGATCGCGCTGGCGAAAGCTGGGAGCTACCTGTCACGCGAATACGTGAGGATAAAAATCAGTGCAGTGCAGGAACGAGAAAAAACCGCACCTGAACGCCTGGAGCACGTAAAGAAGTGCCTCCTTCGCGTCATCGACTACGCGGCTCCGAAAAATATTGGAATTGGTTTGGAAGCCCAGCGCGATTATGAACAAATTCCAACCGAGCGCGAATTGGCAGTGCTACTTGAAGACATGAACTCGCCGTACCTGGGTTACTGGCATGATTTCGGTCACTCTCAAGTCAAAGAGAATTTGGGGTTCATTGATCATGCGGAATGGCTGCGCGCGGTCGGCCCGCGCGCGTTTGGCTGTCACGTGCAGGACTGCATCTGGCCAGCCCGAGAGGGCCAACTACCGTTTACCGGACATGTCGATTTTGAAAAACTTGTTCCGCTCCTTCCCACGAACTGCTTATTTGTTTGGGAGATGAACCCGAATACCACAGCCGATGCAATTCGAAATTCGGTCCAAGTGTGGAAGGAACGCTTCGGCGAATGAAAAAAATCCTGGTCACGTTATTCCAGCTCAGCGTCACCATCGCGGTGCTTTACTGGGTCTATCACGATCCCAACAAACGCGCGCAGATGGTTGAGGCGATCCGAAACGCTCAATATCGCTGGGTTGCGATGGGCATCCTGGCGTACACGGTCGTGGAAGTTGCTGCCGCTTTTCGCTGGCACGTTTTGCTGAAGGTCCAAAAGATTCATCTGAGTCTGCCTCGCCTCTCGGGCTTGTTCTTTATCGGGATGTTTTACAATCAGTTTCTCCCGGGAGGGACGGGCGGCGACATCATGAAAAGCTATTACCTGCTCAAGGAAACCCCGGACAAAAAAGCCGGCGCCTTACTCGCCGTGGTGTTTGATCGTTTCATTGGTCTTGTTGCCTTGGTGGCCATTACCGTCACTCTCATTGGATTGCGCTATGATTTTCTGGCGCAGACTCCCGAAACACGCAATTTGCTTTGGCTCCTGCTCTTTCTCCTCGGCACATCGGTTCTCACGTTGGTATCCACTTTTGTAATCAGCGGATTTAACTTGTTTCATTCATTGCCAGAGAAGTTCCCCGGTCGCGACAAGCTGATCGAAATTTCCGCCGCTTATCACCTTTACGCGCATCATTGGCGCGCAACGCTCGTTGCATTTGGCGCGTCGCTTGTAGCGCACCTGGCCACGTTCGCCACTTTTCTCTGTGCCGCTTACGCACTGGGAGCCCCAGTTCCGGTGGTCAACTTCTTCGCCGTAATGCCGGTGGAACGCACCATCTCCGCATTACCCATCAGTTTCGCGGGAATCGGCCTTCGTGAAAAAGTTTTGCAGATCATGCTCAGCGGCCTTTGTGGGGTGCCGGAAGCAAAGGCTATTCTTATCGGCTCCCTAAGCTTCCTCATTATTCTTGTCTGCTGCCTACCTGGTGCACTCGTTTATCTGTTCTACAAACCGAGCGGGGCGGTCGCGCGCGTGAAACTAAGCGAGATGGAACACGAAGTCATCGCATTGGAACATGAGATGGGCGAAGCGGAGCAAAGCTCGTGAACCGTGATCGGTGATCCGTCAGATCATCTGGCAATTTGATGATCGCTTTTTCCGTTGGTCGGCTTCGATGAAATGAAACAAAAGCATCCCCGACCATACGTGGTCGCCACCTTCGCAATGACTGTCGATGGCAAGGTAACCACGAAAAATTTGTCACCGGTGGATTTCACTTCACGCGAAGACAAGTTGCATTTGTTTCGCGAGCGCGCTTCGGCCGATGCTGTATTGCTCGGACACACCAGTTTAAAACGCGATAACGTTCGGCTCGGCCTGCCCGCTGATATGCAGGAGAGCAGAGCAAAGCGCGGTCAAAGCCGCTGCCCGCTGCGCGTGATTGTTTCCAATGAAGGCAGGGTCGACCATCGTCTGAAGATTTTTCAGTCCAATGTTTCGCCGATCATTGTTTTTTCTACGAAACGGATGTCGCGAAAATATCAACGGGCCTTGGAAGAGAGGGCGATCCTCCATCTCAGCAATTCGAAGCATGTCGATCTTGCCGGTATGCTGGAAACACTGCGCAAAAAATATGGGGTTCGCACCGTAGCATGCGAAGGCGGCCCAACGCTTTTTCGGTCGTTATTGGAACTAGGTCTTATCGATCAGCTTAATCTAACCATCGCGCCTTACATGTTCGGCGGAGCAAAAGCTCCGACGCTGACAGGCCTGAGCTTGAAATTCCTGCCCGCCAGTGTGCATTGTTCGTTGAGCGACATGCGCACCATCGGTGACGAGTGCTTTCTCACCTATCGAATCAGGCATCAGCGCCCGCGCCAGAAGTAGCCGCCTCCTTGCGACGCGGCCGCGGCACCAGTTCACCTTCACAGTTCGGGCATACGAAATTCATTTGTCCGGCGCAGTTCGCGCAGAAAGTGCATTCGTAACTGCAAATGTATGCGACGCCGTTCGGTGCAAGCGCGGCTCCGCATTTTTCACATACGCCTTTAAGCTCCAGCCCCATTTCTCACTTCTACTGAGCCCCTCAAATCGTTTCAACAACATAGTCCGGGTTGCTCGGTTTTTAGCGTGTGATGATTAACCACTTTGTGTACGCTCGCCGTGTTTCTCGGAGGACCAGTATGTTCAAATCAATAAGGTACTTTATTGCGATCGCACTTGCACTTACATTGCAGATTAACGGATCGGTTGCTGCCGACGCGGAATGGGATCGAACCGTGCTGCCGCGTCCGCCCCAGCCGTTTCAGGGCGTGACCAAACGCACGCTGGAAGGATCTGTCGCAGCCTTTACCCAGCCGGTGAAGGCGCCACCCAACGCGCCGAACATCCTGCTTGTCTTGATCGACGACGCCGGGTTCGGTAATCCATCCACATTCGGCGGACCCGTTGCGACACCTGCGTTCGACAAACTTGCGAAGGAAGGACTTCGTTACAATCGATTCCACGTCACCGCGCTCTGTTCACCGACGCGTGCAGCGTTGCTATCGGGTCGGAACCATCACGCGGTAGGATTCGGTTCGATCTGCGAACTGATCGGCGGTTGGCCGGGTTACAGCACAAGTTGGCCCACGAGCGCGGCGTCGATTGCAAAGATTCTTCAGGGCAACGGTTATAACACTGCTGCAATTGGCAAGTGGCATCTTACGCCCGATTCCCAACAAGGACCCGCTGGTCCATTCGATCGTTGGCCCAACGCACTTGGCTTCGATTACTTCTGGGGATTTCTCGGAGGAGAAAGCGGTCAGTTCGATCCCGTCATCGCAGAGAACAACAGCGTCATCGGCGTGCCAAAGGACAAGAACTTTTATTTCAATGATGCGATGGTGGAACATTCGATTACCTGGATTCGCGACCAGAAAGCGCAGGCGCCAGACAAACCTTTCTTCCTGTACTTCTCAACGGGGGCTACTCATGCGCCACACCAAGTACCGAAGGAATGGAGCGACAAATACAAAGGCAAGTTTGATCAAGGCTGGGACAAGCTACGCGAAGAGACGTTCCCACGGCAGAAGCAGCTCGGGGTGATCCCGGCCAACGCCAAGCTCACACTGCGTGATCCAGCGTTCCCGGCTTGGGACAGCGTATCGCCGGAAGTAAAGAAACTATATTCGCATCAGATGGAAGTGTACGCCGGCTACCAAGAAAACGCGGACCACGCTGTCGGGCGCGTTGTACAAGCGATTGAGGATATGGGCCTCGCCGACAACACACTGATCGTTTATATCTTTGGTGATAACGGCGCGAGCATGGAAGGAACGGAGAGCGGGACGTTCAATGAAATGACCACCTTGAACGGTGTTCCGCTCACGACTGACCAGCAACTAAAAGCCATCAAAGCTTACGGTGGCCTGGACAAATGGGGCGGCCCAGACATGGCTCCACATTATGCGGCCGCGTGGGCGTGGGCGGGTAACACGCCATTCAAGTGGGGCAAGCAGGTAGCCTCGCATCTCGGCGGGATTCGTAACCCGATGGTCATTAGCTGGCCAAAACGCATCAAGGACAAAGGCGGTGTGCGAAGTCAGTTCACTCATTGTACCGATATCGCGCCGACGATCCTGGAAGCCACTGGCCTGCCAGAGCCAAAGGAAGTCGACGCCGTCGCGCAGATGCCGATGCAAGGCGTAAGTTTTCTCTCCACGTTCGATGATGCAAAAGCGCCCTCGCGACACACGCAACAGTACTTCGAGATTTTGGGAAACCGCGCCATGTACAAGGACGGTTGGCTGGCATGCTGGCGACTAGACCGAATTCCCTGGAAGATTGATCCTGAAACACTCTCGCGATTCGCGCCAGGCAAGTGGGACCCGGATCAGGACAAATGTGAGTTGTACAATCTCGATGAGGATTTCTCGCAGGCTGACGATGTCGCCGACAAGTATCCGGATAAAGTGCGCGAACTGACAGCACTGTTCTGGACTGAGGCGGAGAAATATCAAGTCCTGCCACTACTGGGAGAGATGGCGACAGTGTGGGGCTTTCCGAAAGGCTTACCGGACGAGACGAAGCTCACTTATTACAACGGTACTGAAAACATCTCGTCCGGTATGATTCCTCCGATTTATAATCGCTCGTATACCATCACCGCCGATTTAGTTAATCCTGGCCGACCGGGCCTCGGAGTTCGTCCTGGATTAGCGGGAGTGATTGTCGCCGAAGGCAGTTTCCTTGGTGGTTTCTCGCTATATGTCGAAAACGGCCACCTCAAGCATACCTATAGCTTGCTCGGGTTGAAACTGGACACCATCGCTTCGCGCGATCAGTTGCCTGAGGGCAAAGTGAATGTGCGTTATGAGTTCATCGCCGACAAACCCGGCGAGTTCGGAACCGGCGGCACAAGCAGACTTTTCATTAATGGAAAGCAACAAGGTGAGGCAAAAATGGAGCACAGCGTGCCGTTCCGGTTCGCCTCCTATGCCGGAATGGACATTGGCACTGACAATGGTTTGCCAGTCGTCCCGAAATTTGAATACGCCAAGGTGCTGCCGAAGTATTTCAGAGGCACGATCGAGAAGGTCGAGTTCGACCTCGGTCCCGCCAAACTCAGTACTGAGGACCTGCGGCGCTTGTATCTAGAGCGGTTTGCAAATGCTGTACGAAATTGAGGAACCCGGCAACGCGTTATTTCTCGAAGTAGTAAGTCATCGTCATGTTCACCTGAAACTTCTTATTGCTGCCGTCGAACGTCTTTTCCAAAGTGGCGCTGAAGACAACCGGAATACTTGAGAGGCGTTTGGCCACGCCCAGATCCGCTGTGTGACTCCAGCGGTCGCCATTTTCAAAGTCAATCTTTGCTTTATATCTCATACCGATCGACCAATCGTGCGGAAGGATGATGGTGCCAGGTAGAGATAACTCGAGATAACGCTGCGGTTCCGCTCCATTGTCTTCGGCGACCGAATGGCTGTATTCGGTAGTAGGTGCAAGTGCGAGCCAATTCGTGACATCGTGCGCGACAGTCCAGGAAGAGTGTAGGCGCCACACGTTATCGCCAAGCGCGGGATTGGAAGCAGAATCTGTGTGTAACTCTATCCCACCGCCAGTGCGCCACGTGTTGCTCAAGCGAAAAGCGGTGCCCGTGGCAACTTCGATATCGCCGAGTCCCC
>JBKPOB010000155.1:0-7955 GCA_046732875.1 Verrucomicrobiota bacterium
GAGTTGGGTCCGTGACAACATCAGTCGCGTTCCAATTTTGGCCGGGGTCCGCGAGCTTCCCTTTGTCGTCGACACAAAGGGCAACAACTGCGGGTGGCAAATCCTTGGTGGAATGAACCTCGTGGAAGTGTGAGGCATCCAGCAACACCTTCCTATCCGCTGCCGAGAGCTTGGTAACCTCCGCATAACACAAGCCCTGAATCGCAATGGTGAAAAGAAGGTAAAGGCTGATAACCGACGAATGCATGCGTAGCGTTATAGTCACGGCAGAGCTTGCCCGCCGCGGAGGGCGTGGCCGTGCTGACATCGCCGATAATGCCGAAACACCTCGGCACAGCAAGGCGGCTACACCATTCATGAGACGGCTCCAATACGTTTCATATTTTCGTGAACGACATTGCTGTACGCGCGCGTTCACTTCAATTCCGCCTTACTGAATGCTTCAAGCATTTCTTTCTCTGATGGCGGTTGCAGGACGTTATGGGCTGCAAAATCCTCAGCCCGCGGATAACTGGTGGCGCGGACGCACTCGGCAGTTTTCGCCAGGTCGTAGGGGGTATGGCGAAGCTGAACGTCAGGTCCAAGTAAGAGCCAATACGCGCCCGGTTCTCCAAACGGCATCCCCACGCTGCCAGCATTCACTACTCGAGTTGTTCCGATCGTTCGGTCGAACTGCATGTGGGTATGACCGCAAACGACCACACTTGCGTTGAGTCCTCCAAAGATTGGTAAGAGACGATCTTCAGGCGTAAGACGGGTGAACCCCTCCGTTTCGCTGCGCGGCGTACTGTGGCAGAACAACACCTGACGCAAGCCGTCGATCTCAAGCTGGAGCGTTTTAGGCCAACGCGCGAGGACCGGCTCGAATTCTGGCTGCAGCTGTGCGGCAGTCCAGCGATAGATTTCGATAATGCTTTCTGGGGGACGCGAACCTGTCATCGTGCCCCAGTAGGTGACTGATCCGGTGCGTGTCCCGGCGATTTGGGCCAGGATGGCCTGTTCGCCGTTGCCGTGAATGAAGTGCGTAGGCAGGTCAAGGTCCAGCAAACGCCCGAGCGTTTCGCACGGCATGGGGCCGGGAACGACATCGCCTCCAACTACAATCTGATCAACGTCCGCCTGTCGAACAGCTTCAAGGACAGCTTCCAAGGCTGGGAGATTCCCGTGGATATCGTAGAGTGCAGCGACACGCATATGGAGCTTTCGGAAACGTTCGGTTTCTAATTCTTA
The DNA here is from genome assembly GCA_046732875.1 of Verrucomicrobiota bacterium. Taxonomy (GTDB): domain Bacteria; phylum Verrucomicrobiota; class Verrucomicrobiia; order Chthoniobacterales; family UBA10450; genus Udaeobacter. The sequence continues at coordinate 1,231 of JBKPOB010000155.1, forward strand.
CTTTTGCCTGTCTTCCGCGGTTCGCTGCTTTCAACTGGCGAGGCCTAACGAGAAATCGGTCTGGAAAGTCTACGGATAAAATCTGTCTAATTCACTGCTTCCACGCAGCAGCGTGGGCGCGGACCGGGTAACCGAAACCTTTCAGAGTGATTTCGCCCAGATCTTCGAAAAGAAATCCTTTGCCGAGGCATAACTCGGCGATCGCGTTCGATACAAGGATTTGTTCGGGCTGCGCGTGGGCGCACAGACGGGAAGCCAATTGAACCGTCGATCCAAACAGATCGTTATGTTGTTCGACAGGTTCGCCCGCCGCGGCGCCGACTCGAACCTTGAGCGAGCGATCAGGAGTCAATTTCGCATGCTTGTCTAATTCGCGCTGAATCTGAATTGCGCATCGAACAGCACTCGCTGTCGACACGAAGCACGCCATAATACCGTCGCCGGTATGCTTGATCTCGCGGCCGCCAAGAGCGGCCAGGGCATCGCGCACAATGGTGTCGTGCACCCCGAGGATGGCAAGCGCCGCCTCGTCACCAAGCGATTGAGTCAATGTTGTTGAATTTACAACGTCCGTGAACAGAACCGTTCGGATTCCCGGATCTCGTGCGTCCGCTCCGCCACCGGGTAGCACAACCGCGCCCACTGCGTTTGTTTCGACTCCGCCCAGAAATCCCTCTGCAAGTTCAGGCTGTATTTCGATAATTTTGTCGGGCAGGAGCCCATGTGCTTCGCGGTGGACTTGCTCTGCCGCTTCAGCGCTTGGTGCATGGCAGAGACAAAAAACCTTGCCTGCCTTTTCGTTGACCCAGTATTTGGTGTATTCGACGCCATATTTCCGCTGGGTTTCCATGTCCTTCGCGTGGGCCTTCGCTACATCTTCCTTAGTAGTCCCCTCGGGAAGATTATGGATATCCATGTATAACGGCATAGCGGAAGAGTTTACCGAGATATGACCCGGTGCAAAACGCTGATCTTGGCCGGTCGGCTCAGCGTCTGGTAAACAACGCAATAACGCTCGGTCAGACGAATCAGCGTGGCGAGTTGGTCTTCGTTCGCGTCAGTATCCAGATCGAAGTTTAAACGGATTTGTTTGAACCCAACCGGCGCGTCTTTGGAAACGCCGAGTGTACCGCGAAAATCGAGGTCGCCTTCAGCTCGAATTGTCGCGCCGCGCAAGGAAATGTTCAGAGCGGTCGCGACTGCGCCTAGCGTAACACCTGCGCAACCCACCAGGGCATCGAGTAACATATCGGCCGAACATGCGCTCAGGCCATTGCCGCCTGTCGCAGGATGAAGCCCAGCTTCAACGCGCGCCTTTCCCGTTTCAATCTTGCAGGTGACATTTTCGCCGATTCGTCCTTCTGCGCGAAGTGTAACCGACGCAGTCTCGGGGTGCTCTCGATATTGCATCTTTAGCGGTGCTTGCAAAGACAGTCATGTAAACGGCTCATCCGTTGTAGAGGCGTTGGTGTCAAACGCTTACCTTTCGGATTCGGCGTTCGCCGCGGCGAACGCCGCTACACCTTTGCAGGCTTAATATTTTGATTCACTCGAAAGAAGTTGTCAGGATCGTATTTGTTTTTGATCTCGGCCAGCCGCTGATAATTATCGCCGTAGGTTTTTTTCACGCGTTCTTCGCCTTCGTCGCCCATCAAAAAGTTCACGTATGCGCCGCCTGCGGAATACGGATGAACCGCATCGTAATAACTCTTCGTCCATGAGACGATCTTGTCCTTGTTCGCCGGATCGGGATCAACACCAACAATTACCTGCGCCCATTTGGAGTTGCGATAATTCCAGGCGGTATCGTTCTTCCCTACGCGCGACGCGGCACCGTTGATCGGATACATATGCATGGTGGAATGCATCGATGGGAGCGCCTCCCCAAAAGGAATGTGCTTGGCAATTGCGTCATCGCTGAGCTCGTTCACGAAATCGGCGCGCCAATACCATTGCAAGCCCGGAGGATAAAGCGCGTCGAACATGCTTTGTAACGCCGGCTGGGGCAGCGGACCCACAAAATCGAGCGCAGGCTTTTTGAAAGCGCGGATCGGCTCGAATGTTTTTTCTGCTTTCTCTTGAGGCCCCGCGTATGCCCATACAATACCGCACATTTTTTTCATGTGGAGATGCTCCGGGAACGGCGGCGCGGGCGGCACGGTGAGAAAAGCGAAAAACCCGTTCAAATCGTCAGGAGCCGCGGCAATAAAGTCGCGGTACCACTTCATCACGTCGGCTGTTTCAGTTAGCTCGTAGAGCATGGGTCCGCCATAAATCATATCGATCGGGTGCAGCCTGAACGTAAACGAAGCGACCACGCCGAAATTTCCGCCACCACCGCGGAGCGCCCAGAACAAATCGGAATTCTCATCAGCGTTGGCCTTAACAAAGTCGCCGTTGGCCAGTACGACATCGGCTGAGAGCAGATTATCGATGCTCAATCCGCATTTGCGGGTGAGATGTCCGATTCCACCGCCCAGGGTCAATCCGCCAACCCCGGTGGTAGATACAATTCCGCTAGGTGTAGCCATCCCAAACACGTGCGTGGCGTGATCGACATCACCCCACGTGCATCCGCCGCCGACAGTAACAGTGCGCGCCGCGGGATCGACCCGCGTGTATTTTATTGCGCTCAAATCGATGACCAAACCATCATCGCAAACGCCCAAGCCTCCCGCGTTATGTCCACCGCTGCGGATCGCGACGAGCAGATCGTTCTCTTTCGCGAAGGTTACGGAGTTAATGACGTCGGCTACATCCGCGCAACGGGCGATAAGCCGCGGCGTCTTGTGGATCATCCCGTTGTACACCTTGCGGGCTTCGTCGTAATCCTTGTCGCCCGGCTCGATTAGTCGGCCACGAAGATTCGCCTTGAAATCAGCGATAGCGTTCTTGTTAAGCATGACGAAGTGTCAGCGAAACGATGTTACGGTCAAGACAGTGAAAATCCCACCATTTTCATTGAGACATTGCCCGCCGCGGCGCTAATATATCGGCGCATTGAAATAGGCGATGTTTGACGCGCACAAATCGTGGACCCGGCGGGAGTTTTTAAAACTCGCCGGTCAGGTAGGACTGGTGAGTGCTGTTCCAACTCTCACGAGCGCCGCTGCGGCGCTCAATGCCGACACCGTTTGTATTTCGATCCTGCATACGACGGATCTGCACGGTCATATTCTGCCAACATTCGACTACGATGGAAATGCGGATCGCGGCGGATTGGCGCGTTGCGCGACACAAATCAAGCGCTGGCAGCAGGAAAATCCCAACTCGATCTTAATCGACGTCGGCGATGTGTACCAGGGTACTGATGTCAGCCTCCGAAACAAGGGCGTGTTAATGGTCGATCTGTTCAATCATCTCCAATACGATGCGTGGGTCGTCGGCAATCATGAATTCGATTGGGGAATGGAGTGCTTCGAGCACGCATTGCAACAATCAAACATGCCAGTTCTTGCGGCGAACATCCTGATGGAAGGGAAACCAGCTGGCGGGTTTCCAGATGCGAGCCATCCGTTCGCAAAGATTCAGCCGTTCATTTTGAAGGAAATTGGAGGAATCAAGATTGCGATTGTCGGCGTCACCACGCCGGGGATGCAGTTTTGGCTTTGGCCCGAATTTACCCGAGGACTCGATTTTCGGCATCCGGTCGAGCCCGTTCGCCGCGCGATTGCGAGTGCGAAGAGGGGAGGCGCGGACGCGATCGTATTAACGGGACACATGGGACTCAAGACACGCACGGGCGGCGATGATTTTGCCAACACCGTGATGGCGTTGATGTCAGAATTTCCGGAGATCGCTGCGTTTGTCGCGGGTCATACGCATCAGGACATCCCAAGTCGGCTAACGAATGGCGTGTTGTATACTCAGGCAGATCATTTCGGGATTCACGTGGGGCGCGTCGATCTTGTCTTCGATCGCAATTCAAAAAAGCTGCTTCACAGCCAAGCGATTTGCGAACTGATGGATAACCGCTTCGGCTTTGATCAGGTGGTTCTTTCACGAGCGAAATCGCAGCTCGGCGAATCGGACGTCGCAGTGTCGGAACCGATCGGTGACCTAGCCGAAACGCTGCGGGGCGGAAGCCGCCCTGGCCGGCCGAGCGACGTAGAGAGACTGATCGGCGCGGCAATCATGGAAGTGTTGCTGGAACGGAGTGTGCATGTTGATGGAGTCATGCACGGAACGTTCGATGATAAGGCGGATTTGATCGCCGGTCCGAAAACAGTTAACGACATCTGGAGCTTGATTCCTTACGAGAACTACATTGTGACGGCGCAACTTTCGCCAGAGGAAATAAAGGTTGCGATGGAAGATGTGTTCGCCAGCCATGAAAAGCGCAATTTGCTTGGCTTCGAAGTGAGAACAGAAGGTCGCGGCGACGGCTGCAAGATCGTCTTGATGACCATGGCCAACCGCAAACCGTTGGATCGGAACAAAAAATACGCCATTGCGCTTAACAATTTCGATGCACGCAGCGGCGGCCATCACTTTATGAAATTGCGCGCGTTCCTCGAGCGGCCGGAGGCACATTGCATCTTGCATCCTGTGCAAACGCGTGATGCACTCATTGGTTACTTTCAGCGTCACAAAACCGTCCATCGGATCGCCGCCATAAACCCGATGGCAATCGCGGCGTAAATTCAGTTCTCCTTGCAAAAACCGCGCATTTTGCTTGCCTATTCCGCCATGCGGCTCGGATTACTTTGCTTGATTGGTTTACTGTTCATCGCCGATCTTGCATCGTCGCAAACGAAAAAAGCTGCGACTCCCACGCCCACGCCGGCGCTGCCAGAGTTTCGACCTGCACTGCTTGGGACAGGGCCCAACTCGCTGATAAACACGATCGATACCGCCAATCTCATTAAAAAGGGCCAAAAAGAGGCCGCAGTCATGTTTTCCTGCCTCGTGGCGCCAAGCGGTGAGATCGTGCGGAGCGGCACTTATCGCGGTACGAAAGGGTCGGAACTGCTCGAGAAAGAAATACTAAAACGGCTGGCTACCGCGAAGTTCATCCCGGCGATCCATAATCACCAACCGGTGATCGCCGTTTTTTACGGCACGGTGAGGTTCGCGGTGGTGAATGGCAAACCGCGTCTGCGCATTTTTGCCAACCAGCAGCTGCCGGAACTGGATAAGGAAAATGATTTCATCGATCCCCAGCCGTATGTTGGTCAGGACTCAAAATTTACCGGAACACATTACCCAGACACGGGCACTACAGTGATGCTGACCGGGGCTGTTGAACTCGCGGTCGAAGTCGATGCTGCCGGAAATCTGAAGCGCATGCAGGTCGTATCCGAAGAGCCGCCATTTATGAACTTCGGCGAGGCGGCTTTGTCCGATTTCACTGGTGCAAGATTTATTCCGGCGTTCCGCAACGGCAAACCTGTCGACAGCCAAGTCACGCTTCACGTTTACTACAAGCCATAGTCAGCGGATTCGGATGTCAGGCTTCCAGGACTACTCGCCGACGTCCATACCCACCCTTGGAACGGTTCGCGTAATTGTTCGTTGTTGATGCGCCCGTATTTTTCTGCGCGCGTGCGCCCTTTGGAATTTTGGTTGATTAGATTTGCTCGTACAATTTATTGCATGGCCCAATCGCTCGGTAAGGCTGCTCTTTTGTTGCTCGCCTTCTTTGTTTCTGCTGAAACCACGCCGTCCAATACGCGGCCTCGCGCTTCGGATTTAGGCCTGAAGGTCGGCATTCTGCCGACTGGCCCACTTAATGCCATCACGGATGTTGCTGGGGTTGAAGTCGGCCACACGACGCTTATTAGCGGGGACAACGTTCGCACCGGTGTGACAGCCGTTCTGCCGCATTCGGGCAATCTCTACCGCGACAAAGTGCCCGGCGCGATTTTCGTTGGAAATGGTTTTGGAAAATTGGCTGGGTGTACGCAGGTCGTTGAATTAGGTGAGATCGAAACGCCGATCCTGCTGACAAACACGGCAAGCGTACCGCAAGTTGCGGACGCGCTGACTGCTTACGTTCTGGGCCTGCCAGGAAACGAAGACGTTCGTTCCGTCAATCCAGTAGTTGGAGAGACCAATGACGGATATCTGAATGATATTCGAGCACGTCGTATCACACCGGAGGACGTATTCGCCGGAATAAAAAACGCAAAGGGCGGCCCAGTCGAAGAGGGAAATGCTGGAGCCGGGACTGGAACGGTCGCGTTTGGTTGGAAGGGAGGGATCGGAACTTCGTCGCGGAAGCTTCCTCAAAGCCTTGGTGGCTATACGGTCGGGGTTCTCGTGCAGACGAATTTTGGAGGCATCCTCACCATCGCTGGAGCTCCCGTTGGTCAGAAATTAGGCCAGTACTATCTCCGTAATGAACTGAAGCAGCAAAGCAGCGCAAAAGATAAGGCAGACGGGTCATGCATGATGATCGTCGCAACAGATGCGCCCCTGGATGCGCGGAATCTGGAACGCCTCGCAGCCAGGGCGTGCCTGGGCATGGCTCGCACGGGAAACTCCGCGTCGAACGGCAGCGGAGACTACGCGATCGCATTCTCGACCGCACCGCAGTTACGGATTCACGCGTCGGACAAGTCGCCGACGCGGCGTGTCGAATTACTGACTAACGATGCGATGTCCCCGCTCTTTGTGGCAGTAACCGAAGCCACCGAAGAAGCCATCTACAATTCAATGTTTCGAGCGACGACGATGAGCGGGAATGGACACACGGTCGAGGCGCTGCCAATCGATAAAACGTT
>JBKPOB010000156.1:0-3720 GCA_046732875.1 Verrucomicrobiota bacterium
CGCGCAAAGCGGCTGGAACGCGCTCAATTATTCTGATCGCTGAGAACGACAACCAAGAAGCTAAAATGTTGCGACCACGCTACGAAGGCGGTGATGATTTGGATGCTATGTGGAACGACGATTTTCATCACAGCGCTGTGGTTGCATTGACCAGTCGCAACGAAGCCTACTTCGGCGATTACCGCGGCGCGCCGCAGGAATTTATTTCCGCCGCGAAACACGGTTTCCTTTACCAAGGTCAGGCGCTCTCATGGCAAAAAGCATTGCGTGGATCGCCCACTTTCGGCATTCCCCCGCAGGCTTTCGTCTGTTTCATCGAAAATCACGATCAAATCGCGAATACGGGGCCGGGTGAAAGAGTCCGTTTTCAAACTTCACCTGCGCGTTATCGCGCGATGACCGCTCTTCTCTTGCTTGGACCCTGGACACCGCTGCTCTTTCAGGGAGAAGAGTTCGGCGCGACGAGCCCGTTCATGTTTTTTGCCGACCTCGGCGATGCGTCCGTGCGCGACGCCATTCGGAAAGGACGCGCCGAGTGGCTCGCGCCCTTCCTGTCGCTTAGTGAGAAAGAAGCTTTAAGAAACTTGCCGGCGCCCGACGATCCAGAAGTGTTTACCCGTTGCAAACTCGATTTTTCGGAGCGCGAAAAGAACCGCAAGCTTTACGAGCTGCATATCGATCTCTTGAAATTACGACGGGAAGATTCGCGCTTTCGTCAGCAAATCCCCGGTGGTGTCGATGGCGCAGTGTTAGGAACGGCAAGCTTCGCTATCAGATATTTTGCGAAAGAGGATGATGATCGCTTGTTATTGGTCAATTTAGGAGAGCGCCAGATTTTGCATCCGGCGTCAGACCCTTTGCTCGCACCGCCGCGGGGCCATGAGTGGAAAACCCTCTGGACGAGCGAGTCTGCCTGCTACGGCGGCGCAGGCGCTGTTGTAACTCCCACCTCTGAGCGATGGGTTCTCGCAAGCGAAGCTACGACGGTACTCCGATCAGACGCAAAACAGTGAGAAAGCAATGACATAGTCGCGAGATGCCCGTTCTGATAATCCCCAATTCTTGGTCATCAGACTTTGCGGCCAAATTTTTTCTCTAACTCCACAAGCGAGATCTGGATCATCGTAGGACGTCCATGGGGACAGCAATAAGGCAGATCACACTCCAGCAGATCGCGAATCATTTTCTCTATCTCGGGGTAACGCAACGGATCGTTGGCCTTCACGGCGTGCCGGCAAACTGTCTTGGCAATCATTTCTTCACCCAAACGCATCGGTGAGGTGCTGTTGCCGGCGCTCTTCAGGTCGTCAATTACTTTGCGCATGAACTGCGCTGGATCCGAGATATTCAAGAAACCAGGGACACTATCGATTTTGAAGGTGCCCGGCCCGAAACTCTCGATTCCTATTCCCATTTTTTGGAGGATCGATATGTTGCGCTCGATCCAATCGGCATCGCGCGGTGGCACATCGAACGTCTGAGGCAGGAGCAGCCTTTGAGTCGGGACCCCTTGCTCCTCCATTCTTTGCCGCAATTCTTCGAAGAGAATTCGCTCGTGCGCGGCGTGTTGATCGACAAGGACCAGCCCGTCGGCGTTTTCCATGAGGACGTAAAGCTTGCTTAATACACCGATGATTTGAAATTGCTGCTGCGCAGCAAGGCGTTGTGACCCTTGTAGGGCAAGCGCACCGCTTCCTGAGTCAACGCGCGGGGTTGGCAATCGATGCGCCTGCCCTACAGGCTCTGTATCGCTAGGCGCAACAATCCTGGTTGCAGTTGGACCTAGGTATGGTAACTCGCGATGGGATTCAGGCGGGGCTGCTACCTCGGGGCGTAACTTAAGGTCGGAAGCTGCTTGTCCTGGCGCAGCTGCGGGAGTGATCGCGGGTGCACGAAACCTTTCCTGCCACTCCATGCGGCCGCGTTCCAAGGTTTGTTGAATGGAATGAACGATTGCTTCCCGGGCTGCGGTAGGATCGCGAAAACGCACTTCGCGTTTTGCAGGGTGAACGTTTACGTCCACAGATGCCGGATCGATCTCGAGAAAGAGAAACGTCACTGGAAACTGGCCTTTCATCAGAGCGGTATGATAACCCTCACGGATAGCTGCTGTGAGAAGCCCGCTTTCAATGGCACGGCCATTTACAAAGACAAGCTGTTGCGCCCTCGTCTGCCGGCTCAGTCCCGCCTGTCCGATAAATCCACCTATGCGAATGTTACGCGAAGGCGTGCCATGTACCTCAACAAGGCGCTCCAATAACTCGATACCATATAAGTCTCGGATTCGATCGCCTAATGTCGCCGCCGCCGGCAACTGGAATAACATGCGGTCGTCTCGCAACAGCGAAAAGCCGATCTGCGGATGGCCGATTGCCTGTAAATGAATCTGATGTTCGATGTTACGGCTTTCAGTATTTTCGGAGCGAAGAAATTTTCGGCGCACGGGCAGATTATAAAAAAGCGAGCGAACCTCGACCTGCGTCCCCGGCGCTTCACCGCCGTCACGCACGATATCGATCTTACCGCCGTTGACGACGATCTCGGTTCCTGCAACCGCGCCGGCCTCTCGAGTGGTTAGGCGAAATCGCGACACACTCGCGATACTTGGCAATGCTTCCCCGCGAAATCCCAATGTCGCCACTGCTTGCAGATCCGCAGCAGACCGAATCTTACTCGTGGCATGACGTTCGAGCGATAACAACGCGTCATCGCGATCCATTCCCCAGCCGTCATCAATGACTCGGACCAGCGAGATTCCCCCGCGACGAATGACGACGTCGATCTTGCGGGAACCGGCGTCAATGCTGTTCTCAATCAATTCTTTCACAGCGGACGCCGGGCGCTCTACGACTTCGCCTGCGGCCACCTGACTGGCTACGGTTTCTGGCAACAATCGGATCCGGCTCATTTTCTATTTCAAATTGTAGATTCCAGATTGCCGATTGCGAAGAAAAACGATTGGTAGGGACGGTGCTGCCCCATCCGGACGCCGCAGCGCTGCGTCCCTACCTTTTGACTTGGTTACGCTACAGCCGTATTTTTCTTGGAGCATGATTAACGTCACGGATAACGCTGTTCGACAGCTGCAGAGCCTGCTACCGGCGCGGGAGGAAAATTCGCAAAAGGGGCTGCGCGTCCAGGTTGCGAAGGGCGGTTGCTCGGGTCTGCATTACGAAATGACTCTCGACCAAAAAAAAGAGGGCGACACCGTGGTGGAACGCGATGGAATGCAGTTTTTTATCGACGGTGAAAGCATTCCTTACTTGCGCGGTGCGACCCTGGATTTTAGCGGCGGGTTGACCGGCACCGGTTTTCGGGTCGTTAATCCAAACGCGTCGCGCACCTGCGGATGCGGCTCGTCGTTTGAAACATCACAATCAGCTTGAAACCGGGTAATCTTCTCGCGCTGGCCTGATGGACTATGGTTCTTATCCATATGATGAGCCATATGCTCGTCCACGACGACGCACCAATTATTTCGCCTGGACGGTTGTTATTCTGCTTTTGACCGGGTTCGCGTTGGCCGCGTGGCTGGGTAGTTTTTACATCTTCAATCAACCGGAACGCCCTGACAGCTACAAGATTTTACAAAGGCTGCACAAGATCGAACCGCCGAAGCGTTTTGAGCTGACCGCGGCGCCAGCAGGCGAATTCCTAAACTCGAAGGAACTTTACGAGCGTTATTCAGGAATGGGTAACGCCGAGCTCGCGAGAACGAAC
>JBKPOB010000157.1:0-23688 GCA_046732875.1 Verrucomicrobiota bacterium
TCTCCGTCTCGAGACTATCCCCAAGGCCCGACGATCAGGTCGATTTGCTTTTTGAAGTCGGCGCGGCGCCGTTTTTCTCCAACGCTGCGGCCAGAACTTCATCCACATTTTCAACCGGGACGAACTTGAGTTTTTGTTTCGCTTCCTCGGGAACATCAACAAGGTCTTTTTCGTTAAGCTTCGGGATAATGACCGTGGAAACTCCGGCGCGCATCGCCGCTAGACTTTTTTCTTTCAGACCGCCGATCGGCAGGACCAGGCCACGCAAAGTGATTTCACCGGTCATGGCAACATCAGGTCGCACCGGAGTGTTGCTGAAGAGTGACGCCAACGCGGTAAACATTGCGATGCCGGCAGACGGACCATCTTTCGGCACAGCACCTGCAGGCACGTGTACATGCACGTCGATGTTGCGGAAATCTTCAGCCTTCGCCCCGATTTCGCTGTTGCGGCTGCGCACAAGACTGAATGCAGCCTGAACCGATTCTTTCATCACTTCGCCAATGTGACCGGTAAGCGTGACATTCCCTTTGCCGGGGTAACGTGTCGCTTCGATGTGTAACACTTCGCCGCCGGCAGGCGTATAAGCCAGGCCAGTGACAACGCCCGGTTTGCTCGTTTTCAGTTTGGTCTCGCGAACGTATTTCGCGGGGCCGAGCATTTCCGCGACTACCTCGGGCGTCATCGTCGCGCGTTCGATTTTTCCCCGCGCAACCTGGGATGCAATCCCACGGCAAACAGACGCGATTTGGCGCTCCAGCTCGCGGACCCCTGCTTCGTGTGTGTAATCGTTAATGACCCGGCGAAGCGCTTCGTCCTGCCATTCAATCTGCTCCGGCTTGAGTCCGTTCTCCTCCAACTGCCGCCTAATGAGATATCGCTTGGCTATCTCGAGTTTCTCACGCTCGGTGTAACCGGGAAGGGAAATCACCTCAATCCGGTCGCGCAACGGTTCGGGCACGCCGTCCATGTAGTTCGCCGTGCCGATGAAAATCACATCCGATAGATCGAACGGCACATCGAGATAACGATCGACAAACGCATTGTTTTGCCGTGGATCGAGCACTTCGAGTAACGCGCTGGCCGGGTCACCACGAAAATCCGCGCCGATCTTGTCGATCTCGTCCAGCATGAAGACGGGATTGCGCGTACCGCAACGGCGCAGCTCCTGGATGATACGACCAGGCATTGAGCCTATGTAAGTGCGACGATGACCGCGGATTTCAGCTTCATCGCGCATCCCGCCGAGGCTGATCCGGACAAATTTGCGGCCCAGCGCGTCGGCGATGGATTGGCCGAGACTGGTTTTGCCCACGCCAGGCGGGCCGAGAAAACAGAGAATCGCGCCGTGTCCCTGCGGATTGAGTTTACGCACGGCCAGATATTCGATCAGTCGTTTTTTAACTTTTTCCAGGTCGTAATGATCACGATCGAGGATTTTCTGCGCCTGATCGAGATCCAGATTGTCCTGGCTCAATTTGTTCCAGGGCAGATCGGCGATGATCTCGATGTAACTGACGATAACCGAAAATTCCGGACTGGCTGGAGGAATGAAATCGAGCCGCTTCAATTCGCGCTCGGCCTGTTTCATTACTTCCTCTGGCGGCCTGGATTCCTCAAGCCGGGCACGCAATTGTTGGGCTTGTTCTTCGCCACCACCTTCAGCTTCGCCCAGCTCGCGCTGGATCGCCTTGATTTGCGATCGCAAATACGCGCGTCGCTGCGCATCGGAAAACTGCGAGGCCACATCTTTTTGCAGTTTTTGCTGGATCTCAGCGATCTCCAACTGCGCAGATATCTGTTTCTGTATTGTCTGTACGCGTTTTTCGACGTCCGGCTCTTCGAGCAGCGCCTGCTTCTGCGCGACATCCACGTTTAAGTTGGGCGTAAGAAAATCAGCAAGCTGTTCCGGATTTTCGATATTCAAGATCATCAGGCGCGCCTGCTCCGGCGCATCCGGTGCAAGCTCAAACAATCTCGCAGCCGAATCGCGCAGGTTTCGAAACGTGGCCTCCCACTCCTTGCTTGCCTCTGGCAAGATCGCTTGGGGCAGGTCAACCTCGGCACGCAGAAACGGGTCTGTCGCGACGATTTTGCGGAGGGAAAATCGTCGTAACCCTTGGACTATGACCAGCACATTGTCCTCCGCCTGGCGCAAAAGCTTCAGCACGAGCGCTGCCGTACCGACGGTGTAGAGATCTTCTGGTGTCGGATCTTCCTTCGCTTCATCGCGTTGCGTCAGCAGCCCGATCACTTTTGTTCGCGGCAAAGTGTCATCGAGCAGTTTAAGCGACGCGGCACGCTGGATGTTAAGCGGAATGATCGTGCCCGGAAAAATGACAAGCCCCCGCACCGGAAGGATTGATAATTCCTCCGGAATTCGCGGCATCCCGCTTTGATCTATTCCCGCGGGGATGGTAGCCTCGGCCATTGTCTTCGCTTCGCCGCCAGCCCGCAAGGTGCTGAGTTCCTTCCCGCTCATGATTCTTTCAGGGGCAGTGAAACCCAGAGCAAGCCGTTACGTTGCTCGGCATGCACCTGCTCGATTTCCACTTCGGCAGGCAATGGTACTTCGCGCATGAACGGTCCGTAATCGATCTCCATGGCCAGCAACTGCAGAGCGCATTCTTCCTCGTCCGTCGGCTCCGGCAGTTCGCGGGTGCCGCGGATTACCACACGTCGCGGCTCGACCGTCAGATCAATGAAAGCGCGCTCAACGCCCGCCAGATCGACGCAAATGCGAATGGATCTTTCGCAGCGATACGCATTGATTGCGGGCTCCCATGCGTGCGGCGTAAATCCGGAAAAATGCAAACGCGACAGTTCGGAGGTCAGGTCCTGTAACGCTCCATGCAGCCAACGCAACTTCATGTTTCTGATTGGGTCCATTTGGTGGATCGGTGCGAGGCTAAAAGTTCGTCGCTTTGCGCTCCCTTTGCAATGAGAGCAATCATCAACGAACGAATTCCAACGTTCGGAATTCGCGATTATGTAACCTGAATTTTCTTTCGGCGGGACGGTGCCCCGGGTCGCTTGGGAAGAGTCAATCGCAACACGCCTTTTTTGAACTCAGCTTTCGCTTTCGATTCGTCCACTTCGGCCGGCAATTCGATGGAACGCTCGAATGAACCATAGCTGCGCTCCATGCGATATTGTCCCTTCTCCTTCTCTTCCCGCTCGTATTTCTTCTCGCCTTTAATGGTGAGCATGCCGTCCTCGACGCTTACATCAATGTCTTTCGGTTCAACGCCTGGAATTTCCGCTGACACTTTGATTTCCTTGTCCGTCTCCGTGACATCCACCTGCGGCCAGAAACCTGCAGCGATTTCATGGCGAGGCGTCAACCACGACTCGCCCCAGAAATCGTCAAACACGCGGTTGATCTGACTTCGCAAATAGTTAAACGGATCGGGCGCGCGCTCTGCCAACGAGCGTTCCTCACTCCTTCTCGATGGAACAATTGCCATAATAAACTCCTTTCTTTTTTAAAAATATAACGCTCTGAACGGTGGGTTCACGTGCCTCTTTCAGGGGAATTGCTCTCGAATCCCTGTTCACGTTTTTCTTTTTCGGTAACCCTCCTCGTGCGGCGCCGAACATCGGACGAAGCCCGCGAGGGTCGCGCTTCCCACAGGGAAGCGGCTACAGATCTGATTTCCTTTTCCCCGGCCCCCATAAGGCCCGGCCGGGTTTCGCGCTGGTGTGCTCGCCGTCTTTGAGGACTTGCACGCCATTCACAAAAACGTGCTTCACGCCCACCGCGTATTGATGCGGTTTCTCGTACGTGGCGTGGTCGGCAATCGTCGCCGGATCGAACACCACCACATCAGCAAACATCCCGTCCTTGAGAAATCCGCGATGATCGAGCCCGAGATTTGTGGCAGGCAGTCCACTCAGCCGTCGAATAGCCTCCTTCATTGGAAGGACCTTTTCGTCGCGCACATATTTGCCGAGCACACGGGCAAAATTTCCATAGGCTCGCGGATGCGGATTAGATTTCAGGAAAACGCCCTCGGGCGCCTGCGAAGCTTCGTCTGAGCCAAATGAAATCCACGGCTTCGCGAGCTCTTTCTTCACGTTATCTTCGGAGATGATGAAAAAAAGTGTGCCGATGCGCGATTCATCCTCAGCGATCAAATCCATCGCGGTGTCGATGGGATCTTTCCCGCGCATTTTTGCAACTTCAGCCAGTGTTTTACCGGTAAGCGGCTTCAGCTTTTCCGACCTGAACTCCGCCAGCAGAACATGCTCAGGTCCTCCAGCGTCGAGATAGAGGTTCTCCCACGCGCCCGTGGGCTTTTGGACTTCTGGCTTGATCTTCTCGCGCGTCGCCGGATCGCGTAGCCGTTTGAATAGCGCAGGGTAACCGCCGTCTTCCGTCCACGGAGGAAGCGATGCATCGAGGCCGGTTCCTCCCGCGGTATAAGTGTACATATCCGCGGTGATTTTCAGTCCTTCCTTCTGCGCGGCCTCGATTCGCGAAAGCAAATCGTCGATCTTCGGCCAGTTTTGCTGTCCGGACGCTTTGATGTGATAAACCTCCGCCGGAATTTTCGCTTCACGGCTGATGCGAATTAATTCATCAAGCGCTTCAAGCAGGCGATTGCCCTCGCTGCGCATGTGCGAGATGTATTTGCCCTGGTATTTTGCGGCAACCTTGCACAGCTCAATTAGTTCCTCGGTCTTCGCATAAAACGCGGGAGGATAGATTAGTGAAGTACCGATTCCCAGCGCGCCTGCTTCCATTTCCTTTCGAACCAGTTCGCGCATTTCGTCGAGTTGTTCCGGCGTCGGCTTTTTATCTTCGAAACCGATCACGTACTCTCGAATGGTCGTCGCGCCTATGAACGACGCCACATTGCACGACACACCGCGCTTTTCGAGATACTGCAAGTACTCCGCGAGCGTGTTCCAGTTGACGTCGTATTTGATGTCGATTTGTTGACGAATCATATGCTCGCGCACGCGATCGTTCACCGGACCCATCGATTCGCCTTCGCCCATGATCTCAGTCGTCACGCCTTGCCGGATTTCACTCTGTGAACGGCCATCCTGGATCAGCGAGACCGTGGACCAGGAAAGCATGTTGATAAATCCCGGCGCCACGGCGAGCCCCTTCGCATCGATAATTGTCTTTGCGTTCGCAGCTTTGAAATCGCCAACGCCCGCAATTCGATCGCCGCGAATCGCGACATCCACTTGTTTCGGTTCAGCGCCAGTGCCGTCGTAAACCGTGCCGTTTTTGATGATGACATCAAAATCTGCTGGCCCTGGGGATGTGGATCGGTTCTCCGCGAACATCGTGAACACAATTGTAAGGAACGCGCCGAGCCAAAAAAACTTTTGCTTCATTGGGGCGAATTCTAATTTGAGGTCCGCTGTTTTCAAAGCGATGCGATGACTCCGGGCTACTACTACGGCAGTCCGTATTCCTACTATGAATATGAGCCAACGTACGACAGGACGATCGTGCGCAGCGGCGTCCGTTACAACGATGCTTACGGCGCCCGCTACGATGGCAGCAGGGTCTATGGCGACTGGTACTGATTTGTGACGCGCGCTCGGATGACGCATCGGTGAGTTCCGCCACTTGGCGGATGCGCCGATGCGCCAAAGCGTGTCACAAAGGGATCAAAATTTTCCCCCTCGCTGAAGCCAGAAAATTTATTTTTAATTTAGCTTTGTTTGTTCGCGCCGGTGTCATTAAATGGGCGAATGAAGACGCGGGCGACAGCGATTAGGAACAAATCTCGGGCAGTACCAACCATGCTCTCGTTCTTGTGCGTGGGGCTCTTTGCGTTTTCGCTCGGTGGATGCGCCGACACATACTCCTATTCAAGACCTGAGGCCCGGTATAACACTTATTACGCGCCCTACTATTATCCGTACTATCCCTGGTACAGTTATTATGGCGGCGCGTACTACTACGAATATTAAGGCTTTGCGATTCGCAAAACCCGGTGGAGCACTGCGGCGGAGCCAAAGCGCGCTTTTGTAGGAGAGAGAATTGACAA
Organism: Verrucomicrobiota bacterium; assembly: GCA_046732875.1. Lineage (GTDB taxonomy): Bacteria > Verrucomicrobiota > Verrucomicrobiia > Chthoniobacterales > UBA10450 > Udaeobacter. The sequence goes on from JBKPOB010000157.1 coordinate 6,015, forward strand.
TTCGACGATCATCGCGGCTTTGCGACGATCGACTAGACTACGGCACAACTGTCAGCGTGAGATCGTTACCGTCGCCGCCTTCGTAGGTCGCTTGATAGCTGTTGCCGTTGCTGGTGAAAATCGAGCCGTTGTGAAGGTTGCTGAACGTGCCGGTAATCGGAGTCGCTGAAGTGTTATTGATGATGGTAAAGACTGTGCCGACTGGAAGAGTGCCATTGCCGATATCAGCGAAGGCAAATTTGGCACCAGTGTTGATAGCAACGCCCAACGTCGCGACTTCATCGGCGATCGCACTGCTGCTGTTGACCTGCATCTGATAAACCCCATCCCCATTAAAGGTGAGCAGACCCTGAATTGTAAGCGCACCAGCCCTGCTCGCACCGTGTAGATAGCCGGGCGCGAGAAACGCTCCGACACCGAAGCCTGTGCCGACTGTCATCGCGCCAGCGATTGTCCCTTTTCCACCGAGCTTGCCACGATCCACCTGAACGGGGCCGCTTCCCGTACCGGAACCGCCGAAATTATTAATGATGAGCTTACCGCGCTTAACAATTGTTCCTCCGGTGTAAGTATTACGGTGACTCAGAACTAGCTTGCTGATTCCAATCTTCGTGAGCGATCCACCGGTCTGCCCACTCTGCCCGCCGTCTTGGACTACACCAGAAAACTCAGTGCTTAGATTGTTGCTGCCAACGCTCAGGTTTCGCGAGCCGAGAAAAATATTCCCGTCACCTTCAATGGAGCCCAGCATCACTGTCCTGTTGGAGTCCAGGCTGATATCCAAATTGCCATCGCCGAAAAGCTCCACGCGCGCGGTGCCACCGTCGGAATTATTGTAAAATTGAATCGCACCGGGCCCGCCTCCATTCTGGCCCGCGCGGGCAATCAACCTGGCGTTACCTGCGGTTGGGCCGAAGATAGAGGAGCTGGAGTCGAAGAAGGTAAGGCCTCCATTGGCGCCACTAAAGGTGCCGCCATTGTTGATGATTCTGGCATTGGCTGCGCTCGCTGTGTCGAAAAACGCGGTGAAGCCCGGGGGCGCCTGGCTGACTTTGGAGCCGTTGTTGATAAAAGTGGCATTCCCTGCGGTCGAATCATCGCTGAATTCTGTGAGACCTTGGAATGATTGGTAAGCAACGCCGCCGTGGTTGGTGAAGGTAGCATTGCCAGCGGTCGAGAATTCGGTGAAAAGGGTAGCGCCTGCCTCGCCGCGGCCTGAGATCGCGCCATTGTTGGTGTTAGTAAAGCTGGCATTGTCCGCAGTCGTGTGGCCTTTGAAGACGATTGTTCCGTTGGCGGCTGTCATAAAATTCTGCCGCGATCCGGAATTGTTCGTGATACCGAAGCCGTCGAACTCCAATGCGAGAGGGCCGGAATTCGACGGAGGAGCGACAGTGAATGTGAATGAGTCCCCGCCCCTGTCGAAGACAATGCCGTCCACCGCTGTGTTGGCCGAAAGGAAGACGCCGGTTGTGTTAGACGCAGCGAATGTAGCCATATCCGAAGGACCGTTGGGGATCGTTTGGGGAATCCAGTTTCCAGCCCTGTTCCAGTTGCCGGAGTTCGGGCTCGTCTTCCACGTTGCGCTGTCGGCAAACGTGCCATTTGTCGCTGAAACGACAAGCGCTGCAAGGATTGCCAGCCGTCGTGCTGTTGGTGTGCCCGCAACCAAGAACGCTTTCCTTCTAATACAACTCATAAGAGTTTTGCTTATCTACTGAACAGTAAGAGCCTTTTCATAATAGATATCCTCCTAAAGCCCGAGCCGAAATTTCCTTGTTGCTGCTGCGCGATCGTCGCCGCAAATCTTTCTCTAATGCCTGCACTTTTCGGTGCTTTTTCAGAAACTCATTGAGTAATTGAGTTTAGTCTGACACCGTGTAAGAAATATGGATGTTGCCGTACTCATCGGCTACCTGCAAAATTAAGCGCGGCGGCGATTGTAAGATCGAAACTAAACCGAAGCCAGGGCACGTATCGTCGTAGTACCCTTCGCTCCAAATTCCGCGTTCTCCGCCAGTGCAACATCGGCGACCAACCTTGCTCGAATTCGCTGATGCCACACACATCTCTGGAAAACCTGACCGGCTGCCATTGTCGATCGCTCCAAGATGCAAATCTCCTGAGATGAATACGACTCGGCGGATGTTATTCGTGTTGATGAAGTTTTTTAGGGCCTCCCACTCTGTTTGATACCCACCCCAACCATCGAGAAATTTCGTCGTTGGGTTAGTGACGACAGAAGTAAAAATGATTTTCCAGCGCGCCGTCGAGGTCAGAAGACCGTTTTCTAACCACTGCAATTGCCCGCCCGGACCGAGATTGTTTCCATCGAGCATGCTCTTGTGATTGTTGTCGGGATCCGTTTCGGGATCTCTTTGGCTCCGACAATCGAGCACGAAACAGTCAATCTGCGCGTAGCTGAATTTCTGCCAGATGCCCGGCGTAACCGAAGGGAGCCGGTAGCTCGGGACATACTCTTCAAATACCTTTTGGTTCAGGTCCCAATTCGGATACGTCTTGTCGATATTATTGACTCCAGCATCGTGATCATCCCACTGATGAATGATAGGTGTTTTCCGCAGGATCAGGTTAACAAAATCACCCATAAAAGGTGTGTTCGCATCGTAGAGGTCCCGGTACATCTTTCTTTTGAGATAGAGATCTATAGGGTTTCTATGATCGAAGTCTCCGCCGATGAACGCAAAGGCAGGGGAAGTTGCTGCAGCACTGGCAAAGGTCTGCACGCTGGAAGTGATGTTCTTTACAGTTTTGAAATCCGTCAGCACGACGAAGTTGAAGGATCTCGAGCTCCCGGTGGGAGGAAACGTTTTGAACGACGGATACGGTGGGCTCAACTGCGGCAGGCCGTTGACCACTACGTTCATGTAATAGGTAGTTTCCGGTGACAGGTTGGTAAGCGGAATAATCTTGGTGAAATTTTTCGGCGGATTGGTATGGAGGGTTTCGGACGTCTGGAAAGTCACCAGATTTGGAACGGTGCCATACCAAACCGCCACAGTACTTGCCTCGTTGGTTCGAACGAATACCTTGGCTTCTGAGTCGGTGACACCGCCTACCACCGGGCCATGCGTCAATACCTGGCCGGAGGCAAAGTCGTCCGTAATGGCTTGAATAAGGATCCAAACGACAATTGAAAGGAGCGTTAATTTCCAACTGCGCGTTTTTACATTTTTACGTTCTACCACTGTTTCGGTGTATAATTATCTATTCTTTTATCGGCTCGAACTAGCGCGAGGCGGGTGAAAAGTAATCTTTTAGCTCACTGATTCTCGCGCACAGTAATCTCTTGATTCGCCGAAATATAATTCAGCACCTGTCTCGCGCCACTTGGCCATTTAACTACAATCCGATCGATCACTGTAGCCCGTCCCAATCCAAAATGAAGTGGGCCGGCCTTTTGGGAGAGGAAATGTCCTTCGCTCCCATTGTATTCACGATATTGGAGAGCCTGACCAATGTGGATCGTTACCTTGGTCCCCAGCCCTTGCCGGTTACTTGTTGCTCCAATCAGCCGAACCTTAAGCCACTTATTACGATTTCCTTCGTTATGGTAGAGAATTTGAGGACCCTGTATAAAGTCAGTATTATCCTCACCGTTGGTGACAAAAAGATCGAGGAAGCCGTCATTATCGTAGTCTCCCCACGCCGCCCCACGACCACGGCTTGCCACCAAAGCTTCAACACCGGCGGTACTCGCTACATCGGTGAAAGTTCCATTGTGATTGTTTCTGTAAAGACGATTCGCGTTTTTGCCCACGGGATCACTTCCAGAATTCACGATGTATAAATCCAGGTAGCCATCGTTATCAAAGTCTCCCCATGCCGCGGCGCGGTTATTATCAACAGTCCCTAGACCAGCCTGATCGGTAACGTCCGTGAATGTTCCATCTCCGTTGTTCCTATAAAGCGTTTGCTTGAGCGGCCCGGCAAAACCTCTCGAGATAAACAGATCCAGGTTGCCGTCGTTATTATAGTCCCCCCACGCAATGGCTCGCCCGTTGAGCAGAGGTCGAATACCAGCTTGATTGGAGACATTTGTGAATGTTCCGTCTCGATTATTCTTTAGCAGGATGTCCGTTAAAGAACTATCTCTCATGGCGATCGTGCAGAAGATATCCGGGTAACCGTCGTTGTTATAATCGGCAAAGACGCACTCAGTATATTGCAGGCCGCCGAGACCGGCTTGCACCGTTTTATCAACGAAGGTGCCGTCGCCGTTGTTCTTGTAGAGAACCAGGTCGGTCCTAAGGTTGCCGTCCAATAGGTCGAGGTACCCATCGTTGTCATAGTCACCCACGGCTACGCTTCTCCCTTGTCCCCAGGTATTAGTAACTCCTGCCGCTTCGGCGATGTTCGTGAATTGCCCGGCCCCCAGATTTTGATAAAGCTCATCCTTCTTAAGGCCAAGAAGGGTGCCATGCCGGGCGCCTTTAGTAATAAACAAGTCCAGGTCACCATTGTTATCAAAGTCGCCCCATGCAGATCCATGACGGTCCCCTGCTGGCGTTAAACCGGAGGTCGAGCGAATGTCAATAAACGTTCCGTTCCCGATGTTCAGATAAAGATAAGATCCCCGGTTATAGTGATTATCAACGAAGAGATCGAGATTCCCATCGTTATCGAAATCGCCCCAGATCGGATTTCCGAAAGCAAATCCCGTCATCCTAAGCCCCGCCGAGTGCGTCGCCTCAGTAAAGATTGGTGCGGACGCCGGTTCGGTAAAGGCGGTGGTGGCCGTTGACACCACGAGTAGAAGCGTGGCTGCGGGTAGAAGCAATCCCCGCGATCGAGGGCGCAAAGGTGAAAAAGCAGTTTCGGAAAGCATTAGAAAAATGTTCGCAGTGTTTCTCATATCTTTAGTAGTGATTCGTAGCCGCATCCCGACGTTTATGGCACAACCCTCAGCGTTAGATCGTTACCGTCACCGCCTTCATAATTCACCTGATAAGTGTTGCCGTTGCTGCTGAATGTCGCACCATCTGGAAGATTGCTAAACGTGCCGGCGATCGGATTAGCCGATGTGTTGGTAATCGCAGTGAAAACTGTCCTAAAGGGGAGCGCACCGTTGCCAACATCAATAAAGGAAAATTGCGCGCCGCTTCTAATCGTGACGCCGTTCGCGATAACGCCATCGGCGTTGCGTGTAGCGCTGTTCAGCTGAAAGTTGTAAGTTGCGTCGGGGTTGAAGGTCAATCTGCTCCCGATGATGAGCGTACCGCGAGTATTCGCATCCTTGCCTGGAGCCAAAATCGCTCCGCGACCGCTCCCGTCTCCGAGAGTTACATCGCCTGCGATTATGCCTCTGCCGCGGAGTCTGCCGGCGTTCACCTGCACTGGACCGCTACCCGTTCCAGAACCACTCTCATTATTAACAACGAGTTTACCGCCGTTGATTGTGGTGCCTCCTGTGTAAGCGTTTGAATTAAGGAGAACTAGCGTCCCAGTCCCAACTTTGCTCAGCGAACCCCCGCTACCGCCGAACCTTCCGCCGTCCTGAATCAACCCGGAAAAGTTTGTACTCCGGTTGTTGGTGCCCACGGTCAGATTGCGGGCTCCGAGGAAGACAAGTCCACTTCCCTGGATCGAGCCGGTGGACACACCCGGCGCGATATGGCCGCTGATATCGAGGAAGCCGTTGCCGAAAACCTTCACGCGCGCCTGGCCACCACTGGAATCACCAGAAAACTGAATGCTTCCTCCTCCGTCTCCGTTCGAACCACCCTTCGCGATCAGCGTGGCATTGGCCGCGGTGGAAGCTTGGCCGAAGCCGACCCCACCACCTTCGCCGCCTTCCTGCCCAGGCTCGCATGTGAAGGTGCCATTGCCTGCGCTCGAGCTCCCAGAAAAGGAGGTGAAACCCGGCGATCCGTCGCTGGTGTCGCCACCGAAGTTGGTAAAAGTGCCATTGCCCGCGCTCGAAGTGTCGGCGAAACCTACGGAGCCGGCGCACGGTGTGCAATTGATCGTGCCGTTGTTGGTGGAAAAAGTGCCATTGCCCGCGGTGGAAGCGTCGGAAAAGGAGATTCTTCCCCCGGTGAAAAAAATGCCATTGCCCGCGGTCGAGTTTCCGAAGAAGCGGATAAATGTGAACCCGCCCGCGTTGAAGAAACCAGCATCGCCGGCGGTCGAGTTATCGTGGAATTCCACACCGCCACCACCGAACCCGCCGCCCCCGCCGATGGTTTGCGAAAAACCTCCATGGCCCGCGCTGGAGCTGTCGAAGAATTGTGTGATGCCGCCCTGGGAGTCGCTGGACTCGGGGCCGCGGTTAATGACGCCAGTTAGATTCCCCACTATCGCGCTGTTTCTGAATTGTATCGTTCCGCGTGGGCCGCTGGTATCGGCCGCAGTCACAAAATTCTGTCTGACCCCTGAATTATTCGCGATCCCCGCGCCGCTGACGGTCAACGTCAGTGTGGGAGCCACGGTGATGGTGAAGGCGCTCGCGCCGGCGTTAAACACGGTGCCGTTCACTTCCGTGTTGGCGGAGAGGGAGACACTGGTTGTATTCGACGTCGCGAATGTCGCCGTATCCGAAGGCCCATTCGGAATTGTTTGAGGCGTCCAGTTCGTAGCGATATTCCAGTCGCCGGAGGCTGGACTTGATTTCCATGTGGCGCTGCCGGCATGACTCGTGTGGATGCCAAGTGTCAGAATAAAAGCCGGCGACAATCCGGCGATGAATCGTCCGAGAAGCCTTTTCATAATAGATATCCTCCAAAAGCCGACCGAAGCCTCTCTCGACAAGACCGGCTGGATCCACCGGGGAAAGAGTCGGAGTTATCTACTGGGGTTGCGGGGTGTTTGGAGACTACGCGTCTCGCGTAAATAATGTCAATCCTTTTTTAAGACGCGATGCGCTTTGAACGCTCATCTAAGCCACAAACACTTGCCGACATTCGTTAGGCCTCGCGCCTTCGGTATCGCGCCTTTATTTTCCTGTTCTTTCAGCAGCGTCGCTAACTGATCTTTCCACAATCAACGGGTCGCTTGGGTTGCGAAGATCGAGTAGGCTACGGCACAACTCTCAACGTGAGGTCATTGCCGTCGCCGCCTTCGTAACTCACCTGGTAAGTGTTGCCATTGGCAGTGAACGTTGAGCCGTCGGGAAGGTTACTGAACCTGCCCGTAATCGGTGCCACCGCCGTATTGTCAATCGCGATAAAAACTGTGCCGGTTGGGAGTGTGCCGCTGCCCAGAGCGACAAAGGAAAAGATCGCCCCGCTATTAATGGTCACGCGATGGGCGACAACCTTATCCGCAGTGGCAGTGCTAGCTTTTAACCCGAAGTTGTAGGTCGCGTCAGAGTTAAATGTCAGCGCGCTCCGAATAGTAAGAGTGCCCGGCCTGATTGGGTTCTGCCCAGGCGATAGAATTGCTCCGGTGCCGCTTCCTGTTCCGATAGTAACATCGCCGGCAATTCTGCCCGTGCCGCCAAGTCGGCCGGCGTTGACCTGCACGGCGCCACTACCTGTGCCGAAGCCGCTCGTGTTGGTGATCACAAGCTTGCCGCGATTAATGATCGTGCCTCCGGTGTAGGTGTTCGGCTTTGTGACGGTGAGTGTGCCGGTTCCCACTTTGGTTAGCGACCCACCGGTGCCGAAATTCGGACCGCCGTCTTGGATCACTCCGGAAAAGGAAGTGCTCAGGTTGTTGCTGCCTACGGTCAGATTCCTGGCACCAAGGAAAACATCCCCGTTTCCTTCGATCGAGCCGACGGTTACGCCTGGAGCGTTGTGCAAGCTGATCACCAAGTTGCCGTTGCCGAAAACCGCGACGCGCGCTGTGCCGCCATCGGAATCGCCGGAAAAAGAGATGCGCCCCCCTACGCCTCCGCCCACACCTCCGTTAGCAATGAGGGTAGCATTGCTCGCGGTCGCGTCTTCTTGGAAAGACACTATGGCGGCGACATTTAAACCAGTGACCGCGCTCCCGTTGATAATAAAAATGCCATTGCCCGCGCTTGCGAAATGGAAGACTGCTATCTGGCCACCGCGCGCGTCACTGAACGCGCCACTGTTGGTGGTAAACTGGCCGTCGCCCGCAGTTGAGTCGATACCGAAAAATATGGTGCCGTTGTTAGTGAAAGTGCCATTCCCGGCGGTCGAACTGTCGAAGAAGATTGTCTGACCGCCGGAAGCGCCGCTGACCGCGCCCCGATCGATGATAAAGGTGCCATTGCCTGCGGTTGAGTTGCCGTCGAAAAGCATCATACCACCCCCTGCACCGAGGACCGCGGCGCCTGTAGTGGTGAAAGTGCCATTGTCTGCGGTCGAGGTGTCGTGGAATCCGATGTGGCCGCCACCCGCACCGCTGACTATGGCACCGGTGATGGTGAAAGTGCCATTACCCGCGGTCGAACTGTTGTTAAAAATCGTGGCACCGCTGCCTGCCCCGCCCACCGTGCTACCGTTGTTGTTGTAGGTGCCACTACCCGCAGTCGAGGTGTCGAAGAACTCGGTCGTGCCGCCAAAAGCGCTGTTCACCAGGCCACCGTTATTGATAAAGGTGCCATTGCGTCCGCTCGCGGTTCCTCTGAATTGCGTGTGACCGCCCTTTGCGCCAGAGACCGTGCCGCCGTCGTTGATGAAGACTCCATTGCCTGCGGTCGAGGTGTCGAAGAATTCTGTGGTGCCGGCCAACGGGAATAAGGACGCAACCTGGCTTCCGATGTTGGTAAAGACAGTTCTCACTCCGGCCGTCGCGCTGTTAGTGAATGCAATCGTTCCAAGATTACCGGCGCCATCAACAGCCGTCATAAAATTCTGTGTAATCCCTGAATTGTTCGTGATGCCCGTGCCGCTGATGGTCAATATGATCGCCGGGTTGGCCGTGGTGGTGAACGCACTCGCGCCAGCGTTAAAGATGATGCCGTTCACTTCCGTGTTCGCCGAGAGGGAGACACTCGTTGTATTGGAGGTGGCAAACCTCGCCGTGTCCGAAGGCCCATTAGGAATCGTTTGCGGCGTCCAGTTTGTCGCGGTGTTCCAGTCGCCTGAGGTTGGGCTCGTCTTCCACGTGGCGCTGCCTGCCACGCTGATTTGAATGCCAAGCATCAGAATAAAAGCCGGTGAAAATCCGGCGACGAATAGAAGCCTTTTCATAATAGATATCCCTCCAAAAAGCCGAGCCGAAGCCTCTCTCGACAAGACCGGCCCGATCCACCCGGGGAAAGGGGTCGGGGTTATCTAGTGGGGTTGCGGGGGTCTGCTCGCAGATTACGTTCCCTGCGCAAAAAATGTCAAGCCTATTCGGGGACGCGATGCGCTTCCACGAATGATCTAAGCAACAAACATTTCTCCCGCGTTCGTTGCGTTGAGTCGGGCTGTGCCGATCGTTTTTATTTTTCTGTTTCCTTCAGCAGCCCAACTAACTGATCTTTCCACAACGCCGCCAGGGTGTGGCTGCCGTGGCCGCGTGTTTTATCACTGAACGGAATCACGATTGCGCGGCCATGTGGAACGCGCTTGATCTCACGTTCAAGAATACCAAGCTCGGGCGGATTAATCAGATCATCTGCAGAGTTTATCGCCAGAAGCGGCGCTTGAATTTTCTCCAGATTCGGCCCCGGATCATAATCATGTGAAGCCTCCAGCGCATAGAGCACATCATTGGCATCGTCAGTCTTGACGATTTGCTCAACGAATTTGTCGAGAACCTCATCCGTTTTCGCAAGCGTGGGCGCGTCCTTCTGACGCAACACCGGATTGCTGCTCATGAGCCAAAGCATCTCGGCGGCGGTACGCAGACTTGGCGGCTGCGTTTTGTACTCGCCGTTTTCCCAGGCCGGATCATTGCGGATCGCGTCGATTACCATGCGACGCCATCCGCGGTTGCGGCCCGAAATCTGTGTCGGCAAACTGGCCAGCGGCATCAGCGCGTCCGTGAAATCGGGATGCAATTCACCCCATAGCCATGTGTGCATTCCCCCCATCGACGTTCCCATGACTAACCGCGCGTGATTTACGCCGAGTCCCTCGGTTAAGAGCCGGTAGTCCGCCTCCACCATGTCGACATAACCGTAGCGCGGGAATTTCGCGTGCATTCCGTCACTCGGCTTACTCGATTTGCCGTGGCCAATTCCGTCCGGTAACACGATGAAAAACTTCGTCGCATCGAGTGGCTGATCTTTTCCGAACAGCTCCCCGGCAAACTCCGGCCGGATAAATTGCGCCCCGCTACCAGTGGTCCCGTGCATGATGAGAACGGCATTCGTCACTTTGCCCTGCGCATCTTTCTCCGGTTTTCCCAGCGTCCGATAATGAAGACGCAGCTCCGGCAGCGTCTCGCCCGAAACAAATTTGAAATCGCGAATCGTAAAGTCGCTCTCTGTCGGAGCTGGATAATCGACGGCCGACGCGAAACTCGCGGCTAAGAGGGACAAGAAAAATGCGAAGATTCGGATTGGTGTGTTCACGTTAACGATTTTGCTGCCGTTCGGCTTGGATTCGTTTGAGCAGCTTGGTATGGGTCCGTTCAAGATCATTAGCAAATTTCACAGTCGCTTGCAGAGCCTCGGGATATATTACGAACCGTTTTCGCAATTTCCTGGTGGCTGGGTCGTAAAAGAAGGAAATGTCCTGGTCGAGATTCGGCACGATCAGTTCGTCGCTTAGTTTTTGATAACGGGCGATTTCACTCAGTCCCCAACGAATAACTGATTCGTCGTTGCGCACCGCCATGAGCGTCTGCACGTCAAGCAATTGGACGCCCCCGGATTGCAGCATCGTAGCCCAGTCGCTTGGGCTGTAGTCGGTGATAAAAACAAACGGGTGTAACGGCGGCATCTCACCGGCGTCGAGAGCGCGCTTAAATTCCGCGGCTTCTCGTTCTTCTCTGGCGCGGTTAATTTTTCCGCTCTCGATGCCTTTGCGCAATTGCTCCTCTAGCGAAGCCAGGATTTGGTCGCGCCGTTCTGCATCCTGCCGATGCTGCTGATAGTTGCTGAGCCAAAAAGCCGCGTAAACACCAACGAACACCAGAATTAATTCGGCAATCCAGCCGCCAACGTGCGAGAGACGCGAGCGTTTTTCAGTTGTTTGGCTCATGATTCACGGGAACAATTCAATCAATGAGACAAACGTGGTCAGTCAACAATTTGACCGATTTCGTGGTGGACTCGATCCAACGCGCACACGCAGACAATGCACCTTTCCTTCACTTGAGGTTCGACCGAGTGTTTCCTGACGATTTTTACGCGGAGATGCTGGAGGCGATGCCAGTTGCGGAGGATTACCGGGCAATGTCTGGGAAAAGTAAAGTGGGAAGCGTCAGATCGGATGGAAAACCGACTCGCACCAAGATTGATCTCTTTCCGGAGTACATCCGCCATTTGCCGCCAAAAAAACGTGCAGTCTGGGACGTGGCCGGCCGTGTACTGCGCTCTAAAAACTTAGAGAAAGCATTCATGGAGCGACTCGCCCCAGGCTTGGAACGTCGATTCGGTACAGACTTTGCAAAGGTGGGAATGTACCCGGTGCCGATTCTGACGCGGGATATTCCTGGCTATCGCATCTTCAAGCATACTGACAGCCTCTGGAAGGGGATCACCGTGCAGTTCTACCTGCCGCCCGACAATTCGACGCCGCATATCGGGACCATTTTTCATGAAGTGCTCCCGAATGGGAGGAAACCTAAGAAGGCGCAGATGTCGTTCTCGCCGAATAGCGGCTACGCATTTGCTGTGGCTGACAACACATGGCATTCAGCCGACCCAGTGGGACCGGAAGTAAAAACGCGCGACAGCATTCTGCTCACTTATTTCGTGGATGCCGGGCCGTGGCGATTTGCGCGCAATCGCGGCCGGCGAGCAGCTAATTTCGCACTAAACGAGCTGCGCAATTTGATGCGCCGGTAAATGGCACGATTGTAGCCACCGGCCTGCGGCCGGTCCCTCGCCGACTTGCTTTTCAGATTGACCGAGACGGCCCACATGGCCGTGGCTACAGCTGCCGCGCCTTACTTAACTCGCTTTTACCTTCCTCCAGTCTCGCTCATCATCGTGGCAGCGGCTGCTCCATGTTCGCAAGCGCATAGGCAAGGACTACGACGACCGCGGAATTCTCCGTCAATTCTTTCGGGACAATCTTGTCCAGCGTGTCGGCCGCGGTGTGGTGATAATTGAAATAGAAGCGACTGTCTTGAATCGGACTGAAGGCAGGCACGCCGGCTTTTTCCATAGGCCCGATGTCGGCGCCACAATGTTCGACCAAATTAAGCATGCCCGCGCCTGACTCCTGCAAAATTGCAGCGACGGGCGCGAGCATCTTTTTCACTTCTGGTTTTCCCTTGATGTTGATCCCAAGCGGGTGATCGGCGCCACCATCCGTTTCCATGGCGGCAAAATGATTCTTCCATTCTTTTTCGTGATCTTTTGCATACTGGTTCGATCCTGCGAGCCCATTCTCTTCGTTCATCCACGCGATCAGGCGAATTGTACGCTTCGGTTTGAGATGAAGTTTTCGGATCAGGTTCGTCGCTTCCATCGAGACGGCGACGCCCGCCCCGTCGTCAATGGCTCCCGTACCGAGGTCCCACGAGTCCAGATGGCCGGAAACGACGACCACTTGCTCGGGGTGTTCGCTGCCTTTGATGTCGGCGATCACGTTCGCGCTTTCGATATCGGGTAACGTTTGCGGCGTAAGAACCAATTTCATTCTCACCGGTCCTTGTCGGGCCAGCGCCGCGATCAAATCTGCGTCCTCCGCGGTGACTGCGCCTGCTGGAATTTTCGGCGCATCATTTGCGTAATCCGTATATCCAGTATGCGGCAGCCGATAGTCGGCGCCACCTACTGATCGAATCAAGCACGCAATAGCAGCTTGTCGCGCCGCTGCAGTCGGGCCGTTGCTTCGATAAACGACTGCTTCGCCGTATGCTTCGCCACCGCGACCTTCCGCGGCCATTTGTTTGTCGAACGGATAATTGAAGAGCACGATTTTGCCCGCGACCTTGTCCTGAGGCAGCGATTTTAGTTCATCAAAATTTCTGACAACAATCACTTCTGCTTCGACTCCATTCGGGGGCGTCGCCACACTCGGCCCAAGCGCACAGAGCACAATTTTCTGTGTAGTGCCTGGCGCTTGTCCGGGATATTGAACAAGCATTGCTGTCTCGTCGCCGCGCACCCAATGCGGCACCATGACTTTCTCGAGCTGCACTTCGCATCCAAGCGCCTTCAATTCGCTCGCAACATAGTCAACCGCTTTGGCCGCCTGCGCGGATCCGGTTAAACGCGGTCCTATGTTGTTCGACAGATGCGCGACCTGCCGGTAAGCGTAGTCGCTGGTCAGGGCTGCCTGCTGCAATCGTTTCAGATCCGCCAGAGTTTGTGGCGAAAAGATTGCCGGTGTCGGAGATGGCGACGCACTGGGACTCGACGTTGCCGCCGGCGTTTGTAGGCCATTAACCCTGAGAGCACAAACAAACAACGAAAGTGAGAGGAGAAAGATTGCCCGAAAACAATTTTGCGATCCAAACATTCCGGACTTTGTCAGAAGAGCCTCCGGTCATCAATCTTGTCTGTCCTGGCAGGCGGGGCCTCTGGCCTGCCGACTGGCAGCCTGGCGGCCGAGCCAGCCAAGCTGGCTGACTTCCGTTACTACTTTTTGCGAAACTCGATTTCCTCGCCAAACAGTTCAGGGTTCCGCGCATTTTTTGTCAAAAGCGCAGCAACCGTGGATGAGTCCTTGATATTTTTCGGGATTACCTTATTGACGCTCCGTAAACTCAAGCGGTTGCCGTCATCAGATAACTTCCAAACTACATAGGCATATTTGCGATCGTTTGAGTTGAGATCCTGGACGCTGGCAAACGGCGTTTCCGCGAGGTCCGAGTGATAAGCACGGAACAAATCACCATCGTAGTACACGACGTAGGTAACGTCATCCAACCGCCGCACTCGCATGTTTTCCTTGCCGTCCAGGGACACCCAATTCCCGAGAAGTTGTTCCTGCACTTTGCGCGTGGGACTCGATGTGATTGGAACCTCGTATTGGCACGCGTTGAAGGCCAGAACACACAGAGAGGCGATGACGCCGCAAAATGCTCGCGGGTAAATCAAACTGGGTGAAATCACAGGGCCTTGGTTGCCTCCGGAAACCGGCCTTCATCGAAATCGATTAGATCGGCAATCGTGAGAATGTCGGTCCGACCCGCGATCCCGAGCTTCTTTTTCCTTTGCACCAACCTCGGACTAAAAGAATCGCGCCATCCGAGTTTCGATACGAATCCATTCCAGACGAAAAGGTCACCCTCATTCGGCTGCCGGCCGTTTTGAAAACACCACTCAAGGATTTCTTCGTCGGTCCCGCCTTGGCGGGTACGCTCGCGCAGATCGTCATAGTTGACGCGCAAGAAATTGCAGCAAGCGCCATCAAGCGTTCGAGGCGCACCGAGGTTCTCGTGATAATCCTCGTGCAACTCGCCGCGGGCATACTGCCGAATTTTGTCCAGCATGCGCGGGAAATACATCATGCCGCGCGTCATTTCCTTCGGGCCTTTTGGATAAGTCGTCATGTTCAAATAGATGCCGCCCACTGCGCCAATGCAATCTTGGGCAGGTTATCTACAGAGAACTGATCGGAAAAGTTCAAGCCATCCAGACTCGCTGAATAAACCAAAAACTGCCAAGCACCACAACAGCTGCTGAACACCCTGGCGCCAGCCGCGCAATAAAGATTGGCTTCTGCCGGAGTTTCCAAATAATCGGCAGCACGGCGGCAGCAATCATGATCTGACCAAGCTCGACGCCGAAGTTGAAAGAGAATAGAGGCAGCGCGATGCCATCGTTGCCGGAGCCAATGCCGGCCTCGCGCAGAGCCGAAGCAAAGCCCAAGCCATGTATCAAACCGAAACCGAACGTTACCATTCGCCGCGCGTTCAAAACGTCGCCGCGCAAAAGATTCTCGATCCCGACAAAGACGATGGAAGCAGCGATCAGTGGCTCCACAATTCGACTTGGAATTTGAACAACGCGCAATGTCGCCACGGCCAGCGTGATCGAGTGCGCGATCGTGAACGAGGTGATGATACTAAGCGAAGAGATGAACCCACGTGCTACCACCAGCAAACCAAACAGAAAGAGCAAGTGATCGTAGCCAGTCAAAATGTGCTTCACACCCAGAACAAGGAAATTGCCGAATGAGCTGTTCGTTTCGCGCGCTGGCAAATTCGCATCGGTGAGTTGCGTTGTCGCGCGGTCTGCCCTCGCGCTCAGCAATCGCTCGAAGACCGTTTCGCCGGCTGAATTTTGTACTTGGAGATAATGACGGTGCCCGAGCGGCAGGGACGCGATGAGTTTGGATTGAATTTCCAGATTGGAAAAAACCGTAGCGCCGAAATCCAGACTAACTTCTACGTTGTTATTCTCGTCGAAACGACTCCAAACGGATTGCGCGTTGGCCACTTTGCCATCCAGCGCGATAACGAGTTGCGTCGCTACAGCTGCTTCGAGTTGCAATCGGCCTTGAGTGAACTCGAACTGCGTTACACTTCCGTCGTGATTCTCGTCGAGTTCGGCAAGTTGCGCCGCGTCCCTGGCCGCCAGCGTCAATATCGCCTCCAGCATGTTCGAGGCTCGGCGGATGGTGAGACTGCTTAGACCGGGATCGTGAGCCGTCGCTTCTTCAAGCGACATGAACGAAAAAAGAACGACAAGAATTGCGCCTCGAACCAGGCGCTTCCCGGCCAGGCGCGCTGACGCTGCCTGGCCGGGAGTTTCAGAGTGCATCATTCCATGACCCAACCGCGACGCGCTGCCATCACGGATGAGAATGATTACGGCCGTTTTGCGGCGTGGATTCGTACGGGAAGACCTTGTTGTACGCCACGTCATTGAAATCCAAATTGTCTCCTGCCGGACCGCGAATGATTGGCGGATCGACGCGAAGATTGCTAATCAAAGCAGTCACCCCGATGTCCACTACGTCATCGCCAAAACGGCGGCCATTCGGCCAACCACCGGGAATGACGCCGTTGCCAAAGCCGGGCTGAATTTGGCTGATGAGCGTATCCCCGCCGAAGATGCTCAGCCGGGAGAAGCCAGGGTCATCCGGGTTGGAACCCTGCTGAGTCCCGTTACCTGCCAGCCGACAGGGATCCGTAGACAAATCAACCTTGATCAAATCGGGAATGAAAATTCCCGCGATATCAGTCCGGCCTGTCTCCACGTCCGGCAACTGCCCGTTGAAGATAATTTGGTTGATCAGTCTCGCCAGTTCGGGAGTTACCGCATATTGGCGGAACAGCTCACTATCAGACTCGGGGCTGGTGCGGCTGTAGCGGTCCTTATCGGCGATGGCAACGAAACCCTCGTTGAAAAGCGGGTTGCCTTGACGCGCGACCTGCACCCACGGGCCCGCCTCTTGCGAACCGCGATTTCTCACTCTGCGCGATGTTTCATCGCGCAGTATTCTAACCGCGCGGCGACTGGTCGTTGCATAGACGCCGACGATTTGCTGGTCGCCGCCCAATTCGCTTACGGGAATCACCAGCGCCATCATGTGAAGGTTGAACCCACCCTGGGAATCCTTGCCCGGCGAACGGAGCTGCAAGAGATCGAATATGGCATTGATGTCGCCATAGAAACCATCGTCACGTTGCCCTGCGAATGAGAAGTAACCGCCGCTAAGATTCTTGATCGTTTGGGTTGTATAACGATCCAGCTCGCCTTCCGTCGCGACGCCGTCCTTTGCGGGATTGTTGCCGTCGTTGCTCTGGTTATAAAACGGAGTTGCGATACCCTGATTATTGGGCGGAACGGTTCCTGTTCCTAGCAGCGTCCGCTGGTCATGCTGGCGATGATCCACTTTCGTGACGGTGTAAGTCTGCACCAGGTTCTGATTGGGGTCCCCGACATCATTAACGACGCCGAGATACGATTGCAGGATCGTGTTCTGGTTCCTGAACGTCGTATCGAACTTGAACTCGTAGCTCAACGTGGCTCTACCCGCAGCCACGTCGTTTCCGGTGGCAACGCGGATTTGATAGAGCACGTTGTCATCGAAGTTGTACTTGTTAGGGCCGACGCCAGGTTCTTCATGGGGGTACACGCCAAGCGCGGTGACAAGACTCTTCATTCCGTTTTCGTTTTGCACGAACGCGTAAACGTCCGTGGTGTTAGCTGACGGATCGCGAGTTATTAGCGGAGCATCCATGTGACTGGAGGCTTGCGCCACTCCGATTAAGTGTGCCGCGACCAGCGCCATGACACCGCGCGACAGGAGATATGTTATTTTTTCCATTTGTTTTTAGGTTTTGGGTTGGGGTTGGTTTTTCCGCGCGGGATTTGGTCCGAGCGAAAAGGTTTTTTGTGAGTTCGGGGCCAACGACGCCGGTTGTTTGACGTCGGAAACCGCTGCGTTTGGAAGTTGATTGCGTTCGGATGGCAAAAGCAGATGTGAGAGTTCGCCAGCTTTGCGGAACCAACGCTCAGCGTCACCCGGCTTACCGGCTTCGGAAGCGATCACGCCGGCGTGGAAAAACAGCCGCGCGTCCTGGGTGCCTTCTGCCAATGCGCGCCGGATCTCGCCTTGCGCTTGGGCCAGATCACCTGCTGCGGCTAGCGACCATGCCAGAGCGTCGTGCGTGAAAACATCATTACGAGATTCAAGTTCTGCTCGCGCCAGCCGAAGTGCCACCTCGGGAGACT